>CALUSW010000001.1 GCA_944323535.1 Candidatus Gastranaerophilales bacterium
TTCCGTTCGGCAAATCTCCTGCGTATAATTCTGCTGTCATAAGTTTTATTGTATTAAACGAAAAATATGCAAGTGAAGTATAAGAGGCTTTGACAATTTTTATAGACTGCACTGAAATTGCCATAATTACTCCTATTATAGCTACGCAGACAAGAACTTCTCCTAATGTAAAACCTTTTTTATTATTTTTCATTTATAAATCCTTTAATAATTGCTTACAACTTATATATGTATCAGTTTCTATTATATCATTTTTCTTTATTACATTTTTTGTAATGTTTAATACCGTTTTGTTTTCTCTAACCGCTATTACTTTAATGTTTTTTTCGAGGGCATCTGCTGTTATTGATGACCCCAGAGCGTTAAAAGGCATTATAAGTGCTTTTACATCATCTCTGCATATATAATGTTCCACTTTTTTGCAGGAAAATAACGGTGCATTTTTAAGAGCAATCAAAAGGCAGGGAAGAAATGTCGGCGTGATATATTCTGCTGCAGACTTTGCATCGACAATTTCTTTTGTTATTGTTATGTTTTCAAAAGCGGGAGAATGAACAACCGGCATTTTTAATTCTCTTGTAAGATAATGAGAAATAACTGCCTCGACTCCGCCGACTATATCTACTCCTTCACCGTATTTATAGTTGTCTTCCGGCGGTTCGTCAAATTTGCATACAACTGCTATTACCTGTGCACCTTTTGCCTTTAATTTTTCTCCTGCTTTTAACAATGTTTTATTGTTTTTAACTCTGCCTGATGAAATTCCGCTTTTTGTGTTAAAAAAATCTACTTCGCAAGGTTCATCAGTTATTTCATATCCTGTAACATTTGTTCCGTATACTGTTTTAACCGCATTTATTGTATTAACATGTACATTGATAATTCCCTGTGATATACCTTTATCAAATATAATTCCTATCCTGTTATTTTTAGAAGGTATAAGATTTATATTTCCTTTGAAAAATTGCGATAAGGTCCAGCCTTCGGTGTAAAGCATATTGTCATTAATTCCTGAAAAACATGCAGCATTTACAACATTTGGATTGACAATAAGATTAAAGTCTTCCGAGAGCATTTTAGCAGACAAAGAAGCATCTCCGGCAAAACCGCCTATAGAAGCTCCGATACCGGTTGGTACAACCATTGCAACTATTTTTTTATTTTTATAATTCAACATATTCATTCGGTTTTAACGGCAGACATTTTTGCCCCTGAGCTTCAAGTAAATCGGAAAATTCCTGAACATTGGCTTTAATATTTGGAAATGTATTATAATGCATAGGTATAACTTCCATTGCATAAAGCATTTTTGCTGCAGCAGCTGCTTCTTTTATGTCCATTGTATAGTAACCGCCTATAGGCAGCAGGGCATAATATGGATTGTACAGCTCTCCTATCAAAGAAAATTCGGACATTAAGGAAGTATCGCCGGCGTGGTATATAATTGTGCCGTCTATATCAAGAATCAAACTGGCAGCCAGTCCGCCGTACGGCAAATCGGGATTTGAGCTTGAATGTATTGCAGGAAGGAACCGAACACTTCCCCAGGAAAATTTTAATTGTCCGCCAATATTCACTCCTATTGCTTTGGCTCCTTTTTCAATGCAATAATTAGCCAGCTCAAATACTGCAATTATCGGAGCACCTGAATGCTTGGAAATGGCAATAGCATCGCCCAGGTGATCAAGATGAGCGTGGGTAACAATAATACAGGTTATTCTTTTTTTCTTAAAATCAAAATTTGCAGAAGGATTTCCTGTTATAAAAGGGTCTATTAAAATGCCGTCCCAGTCTTTTTCAATTAAAAAAGCACTATGCCCCAGATATGTAAGTTTCCTCATACTATTACCCTCCTTGTATCCATAATTGTACCAAATTTAACGGATAAAAGGAATACATAGAGTTTAGCAGCATAAAAATTTTTTTAATTGTTGAATAATTCCGTTTAGCCTGTTGGAATTAGGTATTAATGCAGCGTCATGATACGGTATATATGAATTTATTATATTTTGCGGCAATTCATCCCCTTTTTGCAGGGTATATGCAATAAATTCTATATATTTATCCTGTTCTTCCGCATATAAAGAGTCTTTTATTCTTATATCTTCATCTGCTTCAAGATGACACAATGCATGCCAACTTGCGATAAGTGTCATATCATTACAGTCTTTAGGAAATAAGGCCAAAGCATCTCTTACCGGAAGCTTTTTTACAAGTACTGCAAAAAAAAGTTTAGAAACTTTTTTTCTGGCTTCTTTATAATTTATACATTTAGACCCGCGCATTGTTTTTCTAATGCTTTCATTAAGGAGCGGACATCATTATTAAAGAACTGTCCTGCCAGTCTGTTTATTGCGGTTGCTGCCATTTCTTCACGTGTCTCCACGGATTTATAGCAGAATTTTTTCCCGCTTTTCTGACGTTTTAATAAATTTTTATCTACCAATCTGTCCATAACAGTTTTTACTGTTGTATATGCTCTTATATTGCCGTTATTGTTTATTTCTGATAATACTTCGCTAACCGAAATATTTTTTGTGCTGACACCGTTTTCTTCCATTGTCCATACAGCATTTAATATTTCATTTTCAAGAGTTCCGTGTGTATATGCCATTAATCCTTCCTTTTAATTAATTTTCGGATTTAAAATAATAAATAATTTTATTACTACTATTATAGCATTTGTTTGATTAAAAAACACCGGTTTATGAAATATTATTAATATAAATTTTTTATTTTTTACGAAATAATTTTGTCCGAACAAAATTTCACGATAAGCGGATTGCGAGCAGAGGGTGCAGCCTATTCGGCTTGCGATGAGCAAGACGAGCAGGGCGAAAACCCGTTTAATGCGAGCAACCAAGCAACCGGCGGCTTGAGTGAAATTTTGAGAGCGGCGTATTGAAAAGGTAAGTATTAAAGTGGAAATGTTGAATTTTCACTTTAATACGACACTAGATTATATTTTCAATCAAATCTATTTGTTTTGTATTTTTTCTTTTAAGATAATTTTTGGAATTTGTCAAATATAATTCATATTTAGCCCGTGTTATTCCCACATAAAGGAGTCTCAGAGTTTCTTCTATTTGTTCCGTTTTTAATTCCGCAGTTGATTTCAGACCCGTATTATCAGTAAGATTTTTTATTGTCTGAACAAAATGAGATCCGCTTTTAAGTCTTGTATTTTCTATACTTAACGGATAGTTTTCTTCATTTAATTCGGGGATAAATACATAATCAAATTCATCGCCTTTGGATTTATGCATTGTCATAATATTTACGGCAGGTTCTTTGTTTTTATTGCCGCTGTCATCTTCAAATAATTTATATGCAGGTTTTTGGGAAATATATTCCAGTTTCTTTAACAGTTCATCAAAACTTTCGCTGTCTGTATTTAAACGTTTAATTATTGTAGAAATAAGATAAGTATTTGATTTATCGGTATTGTTATTCGAATAATACAGCCCTATTCTTAATGCCAGTATATCCGGTTCTATTGTACTGTTATTAAGCCAGTAGTCAATATCCCAGTATAATTGAAGCAGACCTTCAAATGTTATTTCATCAGTATTTAAGTTAATAAAAGCTGTCTTTAAATCCTTTATAAAGTTTTTTTCTTCTTCCGTAATTTTATATATATTATTAATTTCATAAGCTTTTATTAAAGCTGAAATTTGTTTATTATCAAAGGGATTTTGTATTATTTTCAGCATTTCTGATATAAGATTAAAAGTTTTCATCTGGCATAAAAGGTCGGAACGAATTATAGTTTTTATTCCGTTATTAATAAAAAAATTGTTGTAGTCAGTAACCTGGGAATTTAAGCGAAGAAGAACGGCTACGGAAGAATCAGGGGATGTTTTTAAAATTTCTCTTATTTTTAAAAGTATAAAATTCTTCTCATCTATGTCTTTTTCAAATGTTTTATATACAGGTTTGTTTTTATTATCTGGATTATTTTCGGTTCCTTTAATTTTAATATTATAAAAGGCATTTTTACATTCTTCTTTTAAATATGATAATTCTATTAATTTATTTGCCGTTTCATATATAGGTTTAGAACATCGCTGCGAAGATACCATTTCAACTTTTTTATTTTGTTTTACAAAATTTCTGAAGCTTTCAAGTGAGCTGTTTGTAAAGGTCGAGGTAATTGCCTGGTTAATATCGCCGCATCTTACAAGATTGTTATATTTGCCGTTAATTAAATTTATAAGCCTTTGCTGTATTTGGGTTGAATCCTGCGCTTCATCTTCTATGATATAGCGGCAAAGATTTTGGTAATATTTTAGTATTTCCCGATTTTCTTCTAAAATTTTTACGGCATAACAGAGCATATCATCATAATCTATAAAATTGTTTTGTTTTAAGATTGAATTATATTCTTTATAAAAATTCAAAAAACTGTTTATTTCTTTATGTTTTGAGTATAAATTATCTTTATTTGCGGCAAGTTTTACTATAGATATACATCTTAAATAATTATCATAGTTTTCTTCATCTATTTTTAATTTATAGAATAATTCTTTTATTATTCTTTCTTTTGCACTGTCATCTATTATGTCAAAGTTTTCATCCAGTCCTATTTTTGAATAATTTCCGTTTTCTTTTATAATTCTTAATGCAAGCCCGTGGATAGTAGAAATATTCGGCAGCGGAGAATTATGATCGGTGCATAATTTGAGCCTTTCTTTAAAGTTTTTTGCGGCTGCTTCCATATATGTCAGGACAAAAATATTTTCGGGTTTAATTCCGTCTTTAATAAGTTTTATTATAAGTGCCAGCAGAATTGTGGTTTTGCCGGCTCCGGGTACTGCCATTATGCCCATTTTGCCGTTTTTATATTTTAATACTGGTTTTTGGTCTTCACGGGGAATTATTTCAAATTTATAGCCTTTGTTATTTGAATTTTCTATAAAATCATCAAGTCCGTGGAAATTTTCATTGCCGGAATTATCATATATGCTTGAATAAAATACAGTTTCCTGTGTTGAACAAAGCAACAGTTTCCTTATAATGCGCGCCGTTTTATCTCTTGTTAAATTTATATTATCATCAAGAGAATATTCATTTTTCTGCCAGTCTTTGCTAAAGACCCAGGCATTATATAAAGTGCCCGTATCCTGTTTTTGCCAGTCTGAACTTGAAATATCCAGCCACAATTGATATTTTGTTTTAATTGAAAAATCTATTATTTTTTGCGGTGTTGAAATGATTACCGCTTTTTTGTTAAGGCAGAAAGTTTCTGCCGGATTTTCACTTATTACGCTGTTTTCAATCTGTTTGATAAATTCTGTGGTTATGTCATTTTCTATATTATTAAAAGCTGTTTCAAAATTCTCCGCTTCCTTAAGTAAGAAGGCATATTTTTCGGTCTGGATATTTACTTCAAACTCTTTTATTAAATTTGAAAAAATAGTTTTTATCTGTTCTGATATTGAATTTTCGGTTATATTTAATGCTTTTTTTAATGATAATAATTTATTATATGCGTAATCATGTTCATATCCTTCAAACTTAAATTCTTTAATATTTCTGGTTTTATTGTAAAAATTAATTATTTCAATACACTTGCGGCAGGGGATTTTTAAAAGATTTATTAAAATATTTTTTAACTCATAGTTTTTTAACGGAATATTATTCAGTATTTTTAATACATAAATTATGTGTTTGACTGTATCATAGTCCATAAGTTTCTCGCTGCCCGAGATATTTTGAAAACTGATATTATAATCTTTCAGGGCTTCAAACAGCATATTATCCGCTAACGGAGTAATAACGGCTATTTCTTTTGGCTGTATTCCTCTATTTAAAAGACCGGATATATACACTGCGGCAGCTTCAAGCATATCAAGCCGTTTAATATAATGATTATTAGGAATATTTTCAAGTTTTACTTTATTTCCGTTTATAACAGCCTGATATAAATTTCCGGCAGTTTTAGCAAAGACTGATTTATCATTTAAGCCGGCAATTTGAGGTTTAAATTTGGAAATAAAATTATTAACCCCTGCCTTATAAGCGCATAAATAACCGCATCTTGAAGAACCGTTATTGTCATAACCGATTACAAAATCCTTTAACCCGGGCATAAGAACATATACAAAATTCCAAAAAGCATAAGAAAATTCATCCGCATCATCAACTAAGAGATATTTTATATTTTTAAAATAATCAGTTTCATTATATATAAAGGGCAAAATGGCAAGCTGGCGCAAATAATCAAAACTGTTATATTTTATTGTTTTTAATTTATAAGAATCGATAGCTTTTTTGGCATCATCTCCGAAAGATTCATTCAGAATAGAAGAACATTTTTGAATTTCTTTATCCGTTAAACAGTTTTGTACGATTAAAGAATATCTTCTGAAAAGCTGGTGTAAAAGATTTACTTTTGATATGTAATCGGAAAAATCTGCTTCTTTAATACTTTGTTTAAATATAAATTGCGATATTTCAAGTCCGCAAAGATTTGGTTTGTAATCTTTATCCTGATTATTTATTAAAACGGATATTTTATCCCTGTTATCAAGAAAAGCATTGTAGCATAGACCGGCAAACGTAAAAATATTTTTGGTTTCACAATCTTTATTTATTTTTTTTAATTCTTCTATAAAAGATTTTTTCTTGTATGAATTTAAAACAATAACAAGAATATCTCTATAGGGTATTCCTTTTAGAATTAAGTCATTATATTTTTTTATAATTAAATTAGTCCTTTGAGTGTTAACACTTCCTTGAATTAACATGAAAAATTCCTGATTTTATTCTAGTATTATTTTATACGATTTAAGGATTTAAAATGAAAGAAATATTGAGATACGCTTTTTTCTTTAATATGTATCAAAGATTAATCGGCTGCAAAAAATATCTTAAAAAATATGCGGATACATTTGTTCAATTAAAAGAAGGGCAGTCAATTCTTGAGATAGGCTGCGCTACAGGCAATATAATTGAGTTTTTCCCTAAAAATATAGACTATACGGGCATAGATTATTCTCAAAACTACATTGATTATTCAAAACGTAAATATCCCCGGTATAATTTTATATGCCAGAATGCGGCAGAAGATTTTTCATTTGGAAAAAAATATGATGTGGTTTTGTGTGAAGCAGTTATTGTCTGCCTGACTGATAATGAAGTTGAAAAAGTTTTTAATAACATTAAAAATCATGTACATAAGAATTCCAGAATTATAATATCCGATTTGAATTACTCTAAAACAAATACCTTCTGGCAGAATTTTTTCTTAAGCCATGAAAGAGGCAAAAACCTGCGGGATGAGGAAAATTACAGAAAACTGATTTCGAAATTTTTTAGGATAAATAAAGTAACGATTTTAAATAATATATACAGAATTCCGTATTCAAGAGCAGTATTTGAATGCTCGCCTATTTTATAAAGTATATTTCAGAAACTTTTTGTAAAGACATATTACAAAAATACTTCAAATTTGAATTTTTACTTTACTTTTCTTAATAAAAGTATTGAAAAATAATTTTATAAATGATATATTAAATATATACAATAGATATATTTAATTTCAAAACTGTTTTTATTCTCGGTTGTTCCTTTCCATAGAGCTATAATCTCTGCT
Organism: Candidatus Gastranaerophilales bacterium; assembly: GCA_944323535.1. Taxonomy (GTDB): domain Bacteria; phylum Cyanobacteriota; class Vampirovibrionia; order Gastranaerophilales; family Gastranaerophilaceae; genus Avigastranaerophilus. The sequence continues at coordinate 7,598 of CALUSW010000001.1, forward strand.
GTTTTTTAATGCGGAAAAATTTGTGTGTATATAAGTTTAATCAGGAGTATATTATGGTTGTTAATTGTATTTCAAATTATGAATCTGAAAATATTTTAAACGGAGCATTTTTCACAGATACAAATCTGGCAAAATATATAAAGGAAATTTCAAAATTTAAAAATTTGACGCCCGAAGAAGAACAGGAACTTGCAAAAAAAGTGAAAGAAGGTTCATTTGAAGCGAAACAAAGATTAACAGAGGCTAATTTAAAGCTAGTTGTAACAATTGCAAGAAAGGTTATACATACAAGCAAGCTTCCTATGATTGATTTAATTCAGGAAGGAAATATAGGTTTAATGGTAGCTGTAGATAAATTTAACTGGAAATTCGGCTACAGATTTTCGACTTATGCTTCGTGGTGGATAAAACAGGCAATGTTTAAAGCAATTTCCGAACAGTCACACAGCGTAAAAATTCCTGTGTATATACAAGAAACTCTGTCAAAATATTCAAAAATAAAGTCAGAAATGGAGAAACAGGGTAAAACAGATGTAAAAAAAGAAGAAATTGCAGCAAAAATGAATATAAGCAGTGATAAAATTGAAAATTTTCTGAATGCATATAAGAAAACATTATCACTTGAAGGTGATTATCAAATAAATAACGGATCCGAAGTAAGACTTGCCGATATAATTGAAGATAAACACAGCAGTGTTCAGAGTAAAATTGAATATGAAGCAATGAAAAGGGATATTGAAAAATTAATAGTAAATAATCTTAAAGAAAGAGAACAAAAAGTAATAACATTAAGATTCGGTTTAAATGAAGGACAAAAGCAGACTCTTGAAGAAATAGGAAAATTATACGGTGTTACAAAAGAATGTATAAGACAGACAGAAATAAGAGCATTAAATAAGCTAAAAAACAATACTTCTTGTTTTACTCTTTTTGAAAATTATATTTACTAACATAATCCCCCTTATCAGGGGATTTTGCTTTATTTCTGCATTTAAAAGATAGGTCTATGTAAGCTGATAAAGATTTCATAACGTTCAAATCTTTACATAAAAGGGAAAAAGCTGTATAATAACTAATGTAATTTTAATGCATTTTAGTGAGGGTTGAAGAGACATGACAGAACAAATATGTACAGATGCTGAATTTGAAGCGTTACTTAATAACTATGATTATAGTTTTCAAAAAGGTGATTTGGTCAAAGGTATAGTTTGTTCTTATGATTCAACCGGAGTTATAGTTGATATAGGGGCAAAAACGGCGGCGTATGTACCTATAAAAGAGGCTGTAGTAGATAAAGACATCCCTGTGGAAGAGACCCTAAAAAAGAATCATGAATATGAGTTTCTTATAATAAGAGAAGAAGATGAAGACGGAAGATTTATGCTTTCGTATAAAAAAGTTGCAATGGCATATAACTGGCGAGAATTGGAACAGTTAAAAGCAGAAGATGCGACTGTTGAAGGGGTTATTGTTTCTTCCGTTAAAGGCGGGGTTCTTGTTGAAGTAAAAGGCGTAAGAGGTTTTGTTCCTTCAAGTCATTTAAAACTAAAATCAACAGAAGATGTTGTAGGAGAAAAACTTGAATTAAAGATTCTTACAATGGATATACAACAGGGCAACTTTATCCTGTCAAACAGAAAAGTATACTCTGAAGATAAAGAAGAATCTAAAAAAGATTTATTTGATACAATTGAAATAGGTCAGATTGTAAAAGGTGAAGTTGTAAGGATTACCGATTTTGGTGCGTTTATAGATATCGGCGGTCTGGATGCTCTGTTGCCTCTTTCTCAGATATCCTGGAGATGGGTGGATCATCCTTCTGATATTCTAAAAGTCGGCGATGTCGTTAATGTTGAAGTTATTGTAATAGACAAAGATAAGCAGCGAATAAGTTTAAGCTTGAAAAATCTGGAAAAAGATCCATGGCTTGAAGCTAAAGATAAAATAAAAGACGGGGATAAAATCGAAGGAACAGTTACCAGAATTAAGCATTTTGGAGCTTTTGTCGAAGTATTTCCCGGTGTTGAAGCTCTGCTTCCGAATAATGAACTTATTGAATATCAAAATCAAAATAATGTCATTTTAAAAGTCGGAGATAAAATTCAAACCACCATTATAAAATTTAATCCTGATGACAGAAGAATAAGTTTAAGTATTAAAAATGATTAAAAAAAAGAAAATTATAGTCTTTTCCGGAAAACAATTTTCCGGAAAAGATACTGTTGCTAAAATTTTATTGGGAAAGCTAAAAGATTTTAAAAGAATCGGAATTGCCGATGCAATAAAATCGGAGTATTCAGCAAGAACCGGATTAAGTATTGAAGAAATTGAAAAAAACAAATCAAAATACAGACAGGATTTAATAGATTTGGGAAATTACGGAAGAAATATAAATCCTGATTATTGGCTCAATTCTATAATTTCATATCCGGGAAATGTAATTGTAACCGATGTAAGAGTCAAACATGAACTTGATTTATTTAAAAAAAACGGAGCTTTTACCGTAAGAGTTGAAGCAAGTGAGGAACAGCGCGCAAAAAGAGGACTTATAACGTCCTCAAATGATAATACGGAAACTGATCTGGATAATATAAAAGATTGGGATTATATAATTTATAATAACGGTACATATGAAGAGCTTGAAAAAAATACGGAAGAATTGTATACGGTTTTAAAGGAAAGATTATAAAAAAAGAAAAGCTTATTTGCTTTTCTTTTTATTTTTTAATTGGCATTTTCAGGTTGAGTTTCTTTTTTATTTTTATTTACGAATTTTGCAATTCCTAAGCCAATACCAACCATTGCACCTAAAATTAAAAGTTTATTCATATATGTTTCACTCCCGTTTTCTTGAACATGTATATATTAGTTAATATAAATAAATTTTACATTGGATTAAAACTATAGAATAAGACTATTTCAGAAAATATATAAATTTTGTCAGTTTTTAAACATTGAACTTGATAAATACCGCATGCCGGTATCGGGTAAAATTACCACAATTAATTTATTCTTATTTTCTTCTCTTTTAGAAAGCTCGAGTGCTGCCCAAAGTGCGGCACCTGATGATATTCCGGCGAATATTCCTTCTTTTTTTGTAAGTTCAAGCGCTGTCTTTATTGCATCTTCATCTGTTACGGGAATTACTTCATCTACTACCGAATTGTCATAATTTCCCGGAATAAAATTTGCACCTATACCCTGAATCTGGTGAGCTCCGGAATAACCTTTTGTAATAACGGGAGATGAAGCAGGTTCTACCGCTATTGCTTTTATACCCGGGTTTTTTTCTTTCAGTTTTTTTGCAATGCCTGATATTGTTCCTCCCGTTCCGACACCTGCTACTATAATATCGATTTTCCCGTCTGTATCTGACCAGATTTCTTCTGATGTTATATCATAGTGTATTTGTTTATTGGCAGGATTATTAAATTGCTGCGGAATGAACGAATTTTTTATTTCATTATTCAGTTCCTGCGCTTTATCAACAGCCCCCTGCATTCCTTTTGAACCTTCGGTTAATACAAGCTCCGCTCCGTATGCTTTTAAAATATCGCGTCTTTCTTTGCTCATGGTTTCAGGCATGGTGAGTATTAATTTATACCCCTTAATTAATGCGGCAAGAGCAAGCCCTATTCCCGTATTTCCGCTGGTAGGCTCAATAATTACACTCTCTTTAGGTTTTATTAATCCTTTTTTTTCGGCATCCTCAATCATTGCAAGTGCGGTTCTGTCTTTTATTGAACCTGCAGGATTGAAATATTCGACTTTTACCAATATATCGGCATATCCGTTATTCATTTTATTTATCTTTACTAAAGGAGTATTTCCTATAAGTTCAAGTATATTTTCATATATTTTCATACATTTCTCCTTAACCGCATACGGGGCAGTTTTTATTTCTTTCAAAAGTTATTTTTCTAAATTCTGTTTTTAAAGCATTAAAAGTAAGAATTTGATTTGTTAATACATCACCTTGTCCGATTATTAATTTTAATACTTCCATAGATTGCAAAGATGCAATCGTCGAAACTACAGGGCTTACAATTCCTTGATTAATATTTTCATTTTCGTCGGCTTCAGGCAATAAACACCTTAAACATGCAGTTTTATGCGGAATTACAGTAACAACTTGTCCGCAGAAACCGGATACACCGCCATGTACAAGAACTTTATTTGTTTGTATTGCAATATAATTCAATAAAAACTTGGATTTATAACTGTCAAAACAATCTATAATAATATCAAATTCTTCTGAGATTTTTTTGTAATTATTTTTATCAAGATTAATATTAAAGAATTTGACTGAAATATCCGGATTGTAAGATTTTACCCATTCAAATGCCGATTTGGATTTTGATTTTCCGATGTTTTCAGGAAGGTGAATATATTGTCTGTTAAAATTTGACGGTTCTATAATATCTTTATCAATTATTCCAAGAGTACCGATACCTAAAGAAGCAAGATTAACTATAACAGTAGAACCAAGTCCGCCGGCGCCGGCAACAAGCACTTTCGCCTTTGAAATTTTTTTCTGTGCTTCAAGTCCGAGAAGCTGTATATTTCTTTCATATCTGTTCATTAGTTTTCTGTAAGTATCTTATTTAATTTTTTAACTGTTTTTATATCTTCTTTAGGACTTTTACCTGTAGTTGTCAAATAATTACCGGTTAAAATTCCTTCAATGCAGGTTTTAAGTGCAAGTTCCTGATTTTCATCGGATAAACGCATTCTTCCGCCGCAAAATCTTAAGATTGATTTGGGATTTGCAATTTTAAACACCGCAAGTGTCCTTAAGATATTTTCTTCATCAATTTTATTATGATAATTTTCAAACGGAGTTTTAGCTATAGGCATAAGTATATTTATCGGGACAGAATCGGGTTCGATACTTTTTAATTCTAAAGCCATTTCTATTCTCTGTTCTACGGTTTCTCCCATTCCTAAAATCACCCCGCAGCATAGCTCCATACCATATTTTTTTACCAGTTTGCAAGTATTTAAACGATCCTGCCAATTATGGGTTGTACAGATATCTTTATAATAAGATTCAGCCGTATTTATATTATGATGAAATCTTTTTAAACCGTGTTTTGCTAAAAGTTTTGCCTGCTCTTCGTTTAAAATTCCGATAGAAGCGCAGCTTCGCAATCCTTCGATTTTATTTAATTCATCAATTAATTCAAGAATTTTATCAAAATTTTCTTCATCCGGAGATTTACCGGAGGTAACAACGGCAAATCTTATTACACCGTTTTCTTTTGCTTCAATAGCGGCTTTGACGGCTTCTTCTTTAGAGATAAGAGGATATTCCTTAATATCTGTTCTGTAATGAGAACTTTGTGCGCAGTATTTGCAGTTTTGGGAACATTTTCCGCTTCTTGCGTTAACAAGGGAGCAGAATTCAATCTTATCCGAAACGAAGCCTGCTGAATAACTCAATAGTTCATCAAACGGCATACTATAGAGTTTTAATAATTGTTCTTTATTCATAGCACCTCATCTATTATGCCTCCTCCCAGTACGGTATCTCCGTCATAAAATACGGCAGACTGCCCTTTTGCAATCGGATTTTGAAGTTCTGAGAAAATAACTTCAATTCTGCCGTCTTTCAGAGGATTAATTACAGCGTCTTTCGGCTCCTGCGCCGAGCGTATTTTTACACTGCAGTTTAGAGGCTTTTCTAAACTGTCAATTGCACTTAATATAATATTACTGGCAATAAGTCCTTTGTTTAATGCTTCTTCTTTATATGCCACAACGACTTCATTTGTTTCTTTTCTCAGTTCAATAACATATAACGGGGCTGCGGCTGCAACTCCAATACCTTTTCTCTGACCTATCGTAAAGTTCCAAAAACCTTGATGTGTTCCTAAAACTTTTCCTTGCTTATTAACTATATTTCCTTGTTTAGGTTCTGCGCAAAGTATGTCGTTATAATCTCCGTTATAAAAATCCTGACTGTCGGGTTTATCCGCAACTTCAAGATTATATTTTCTTGCAATTTCTCTTATTTGCTCTTTTGTATATTCTCCAAGAGGCATTATGGTTTTACCCAACTGTTCCTGCGTTAATCCGTAGAGGAAATATGACTGGTCTTTTTTGGTGTTAATTCCTTTCTTTAAAAGATATCTTCCGTTTTCATGAACAATTTTTGCATAATGACCGGTTGCAAATTTGTCAAATTCAATACCATGTTGTTTTGCAAGAAGCGGAAATACATTAAATTTTATAAAACGATTGCAATGTACACAGGGATTTGGCGTTCGTCCCTGCATATATTCTTCTTTAAAATAATTTATAACACTTTTTTCATACTCTTTTGAACAATCAATTATATGAAAATCTATACCTAATTTTTCCGCAACTTTTTGGGCATGTTCAATTTCTTTTGTTTTATCTGGGGTTAAACAAGCGCAATGTGTTGTATCTTTTTGATTGTTGTTTCTGATTTTATCTTTAAGATTTTGAAAAACCGGACCATCGCCCCACAAAGACATAATGGCGCCTGTAACATCATATCCCTTTTGTTTTAAAAGAAGTGCTGCAACAGAAGAATCAACTCCGCCGGACATTCCAACCAATACTCTCATTTATCCGCCGCCTACAAACTTGACTATCTCTATTTTATCACCTTCATGAAGTATCGTACTTTCATATTCGGATTTAGGTATAATTTTTAGATTTCTCTCAACTGCAAACATTGTTGTGTTAATATTTTGCATTTTAACAACATCCAATACAGTAGTATTTTCATCAGTCTGTAAATTTTTTCCGTTGACAATTATTTCCATACTTTTATTATATATCTAAATATTCTAAAACAAAGCGGTCTTAAAAAATTGAAAATATTTTCAAAAATGATTGTTTAACATATAATAAAGTTCAAAAGAAAGGTGAAATATGATTATTCCGAGTATTGATTTAATGGACGGAAAAGCGGTACAGCTAAAACAGGGAAAAGAAAAAGTTCTTGAAAAAGAAAATGTACTCGAGCTTGCAAAATATTATTCCCGTTTCGGAGAGATAAGCGTTATTGATTTAGATGCGGCAATGAATAAGGGAAATAATGAAGCTTTAATAAAAGAGATATGTAAGATTGCCCATTGCAGAGTCGGCGGCGGAATAAGAGATATTGATAAAGCCAGAAGAATACTTGCGAACGGAGCAAAACAAATCATTATAGGTACTGCCGCTAATGAGGAATTTTTATCAAAGCTGCCTAAAGAAAGAGTAATAGTAGCAATCGATTCAAAGCAGGGTAAAATAACCGTTGAAGGCTGGACGACTCAGGTTAACGCTTCGCCGGAAGAATATGTTAAGCGTTTTGATAATTTTTGCGCGGGATATCTGTATACCATAGTTGATAAAGAAGGCATGATGCAGGGGACGGATATTGAAGCGATAAAAAAAATACGTGCATTAACCAATAAAACTTTGATTGCTGCAGGCGGTATTTCTTCTGTTGATGAAATTAAAACACTTGTTAAAATGAACGTATCAACCCAGCTCGGTATGTGTATTTATACAGGTGCCGTTAAACTTGAAGATGCGTATACAGCCGTTTTGGATTTTGATAAACAGAACGGATTAATACCTACAATCGTTCAGGATGTTGATACAAAACAGGTTTTAATGCTGGCATATTCAAATAAAGAGTCTTTAAAAAAATCTCTTACTGACGGACTTGCAACATATTGGAGCCGTTCAAGAAAAGAATTATGGACAAAGGGTCTGACATCAGGAAATACGCAGGAATTAATCAGTTCTAAATTTGACTGCGATCAGGATACTTTATTGTTTAAGGTTAAGCAAAAAGGTAATGCCTGCCATACCGGAAGATATTCCTGCTTTGAAGATAAGGATTTTTGTATAAATGAGCTTTATAATCTTTTATTGGACAGAAAAGCCAAAATGCCTGAGAATTCCTATACTACAAAATTGTTTAAAGATGAATTTAAGCTGCAGCGAAAAATAATGGAAGAAGCTTTCGAATCGGTTAATTTTGAAAAAGGAGACGGGCTTGAATGGGAAGCAAGCGATTTAACATATCATATGCTTACATTTATGGTATTGCATAATGTCACACCGCAGGATATTCTGAATAATCTGGCTTCACGCACAAAATAGGTAAAATTATGAAAATATGTAACTACAATGAGATTACGGAAGAATTTTTTTCAAAAATTGAATTTGAAAATATAGATTCCGTTAAAGCAATTATAAAAGATGTGAGAGAAAATAAAGACAGTGCAATTAAAAAATATTGCAGAGAATTTGACGGAGAAATAATAGACAAATTTAAGCTGACACGCGAAGAAATTGAACATGCAATAAATTCAACGGATTCCAAAACAATTGATGCGATAAAATTTGCAATAAAGAATGTTGAAGATTTTGCTAAAGCACAGTTAAACAGCATAAAAGAACTTGAAGTTAACATAAACGGAAATATTCTCGGTCATAAGATTATTCCGCTGGATTCTGTCGGCTGCTATATTCCGGGCGGAAATTATCCGTTGCCTTCAAGTGCTGTAATGACAATTGTACCTGCAAAGGTAGCAGGGGTTAAAAGAATTTCAGCGGCTTCTCCTAAAATAAAACCGGTAACTATTGCAGCCGCTGCCTTAGCCGGAGCTGATGAGATATACAGAATCGGGGGCGTTCAGGCAATAGCCGCTTTTGCATACGGGACCGAAACAGTTAAAAAAACAGATAAAATAGTCGGACCCGGTAATAAATTTGTAACTTCCGCAAAAAAACAAGTATTCGGGGAATGCGGAATAGATTTTCTGGCAGGACCGTCAGAAGTACTTATAATAGCCGATGATAATGCCAATCCGGATTTTGTGGCAGCCGATATGCTTGCGCAATGTGAACACGATAAAGAGGCAAGAGCATTTCTTCTTTGTTATTCAAAAACATTTGCTCAAACGGTAAAAGAAAAGGCTATTAAATATCTGGAAACTTTAAAAACAAAAGAAATAGCAAAAGTATCTTTTGAAAAATCTTTTGCGGTAATTGTAAATTCTTTTGATGAAGCTGTTGAATTATCGAATAAAAAAGCTCCCGAACATCTTGAACTTTGTTTGGAAAATGCCGCTCAATATATTGACAGATTTAAAAACTACGGCTCGCTTTTTATAGGCAGTTATTCGGCAGAAGTATTCGGAGATTACGTTTCAGGTACTAATCATACGCTTCCGACAAATCAGGTATCAAGATATTCAGGCGGGTTAAGTGTTTTTGACTTTATAAAAATACAGACATATCAAATAATAAACAAGAACTCGATACAAGAAACGGCAAAAAATGCTTCGATTCTTGCAGAGGAGGAAGGTTTATTTGCACATAAACTCGCTGCCGATATACGGGTAATGTAATATTGAAGTCTGCTTTCAGATAACTAATATAAAATAATCTGGTATCGCAACTTACTGCCGGCTATCTTGTGATTTTGCGATAAATGGTGTTTCATGCGGGTGTCTTCCACCCGCCCTCCATCCTCTGTAAAAATTCAGCTTATTGTCTCTATCAAGTTCTTATCAGCTTGGCTGTTCGCAATCCGCTTATTGTGAATTTTTTTCTCGGACATACTTTTTTAATAATTTCTACTGTTTCTAGAATATAATTAATTAGTGTACAAATTGATTTTGTAAATCTTTATTTAGATTAAATCTTCTTTTTAAGATTTTAAATGCGATTTGTGTTAAATTTGTAATGTAAAAAAGAGATTAAAAAAAATACTTTGGCGTTTAAATTTTTATATTTCGCAAGGTGTGGTTAATCCCTAATCAGTTTATCGATTTAGAGTCAAGGAGATTATTAAATTATGAGCGAATACTTGAGCAAAGAAGAAATTCGTAAATGGAGAAGCTCATTGGAACGCATAACACTTGAAGAATATGCGCACAGGTTAGGAAAAATTCTTCAGGATGAAAAGCCTGATGACAGTTTGGTTGATTCAGTTATGATAAGATCATTAAACTCAATGTCAGTTGAAAAATACACACCTAAAGCAGAAAAAATTCAAACATTGGCTATTAAATCTTTTAATAAAGAAAAAGAAATAAAAAAAGAAGAAAAACCGGCGGTAAAAGTAAAAGAAACACAGAAAAAATCTCCGGTTAATATAGAAACAAAAAAGAAAGAACAACAAAAATCAAACGAAAAAGAAGTTAAAAAGCCAACTAATGAAAATGTCAATTTTGCTTTTAAAAAATCTTTAACAGCCAGAGAACAGCTTGTTTTTGATCATTTTCTTGCGAATAAAAATACAATTGTTTATGCAAAAGATTTGGCAAAAATACTGGAATTGCCAAGGGATTATGTGTATAAATATATTAAAAACCTGAGAAGTAAATTAACGGAAGATATTCTTCAAAATGCCGATAACGGCGGGTATTTGCTGAAAGTATGATGCGATATGGAAAATAAAAAACCAATAACGGTGGCATTCCCTCACATGGGAAATGTTTATATAGCCTGGTCTGCAGCATTGAAAAAACTTGGTGTGGAACCTTTTATTCCTCCGTATACAAGTAAAAAGACTCTTGAAAAAGGCACAAAATACAGTCCAGATTCAATTTGTCTTCCGTATAAATTAATATTAGGCAATTTTTTACAGGCTCTGGAAAAAGATGTTGATTATGTTGCTATGATTTCCTCTCCCGGAATATGCCGTCTTGGTGAATACGGGCAGAGTATAAAAAATGTTCTTAAAGATATGGGATATGAATCAAGATATGCAGAAATGCAGCTTTATGACGGTTTCAAAGGTATGTATAAATTTCTCAGAACCATATCTGATGTAAAAAATCCTATAACAATTATAAAAGCAATAAATATTGCTGTAAGAAAAGTATTTGTTCTGGATAGATTGGAAACACTATATTCCTATTATCGTGCAAGAGAAATAACAATCGGAACTGCGGAAAAACATTATAATAAAGCTTTATCTTTTATAATTGATGCCGATAATACAAAAGAGCTAAAAAAAGCAGAGAAAGACGCTGTTGAAGAAATTAAGAAAACAGAAATTGATGTAAATCGTGAAGTCGTTACTGTTGATATTACCGGCGAAATTTTTCTTGTGCTTGATATGTTTGCAAATCAAAATATAGAAAAAGAATTAGGCAGAATGGGTGTTCAAACCAGAAGAAGTTTAACAGTATCAAGTTTTCTTAAAGATGCAATTATTCCTAAATGGTTTAAAAAAGGGGAAACTCATCTGGAACGTGCATTTAGAATGGCAAAACCATATTTAATGCGTGATATCGGAGGAGATGCTCTTGAATCCGTCAGTGACGTGGCATATGCTAACGAAAGGGGAGTAGACGGTATTATCCATATCAGCCCGTTTACCTGTATGCCTGAAATTATGTCACAGAATATATTCCCTACAATGCGTGAAAACTGTGAAATTCCTATTTTGACACTAATTATGGATGAACAAACAGGACGGGCCGGTTACATTACAAGACTTGAAGCTTTTGTTGATTTAATGAAACGACGTAAATTCTATAAGCAAAATAAATCTCTCGCAAAATGTAATTCATAATAAGATATTTATGGTTGGTATATTATTTCTATTGCCCTATATCTTTTCTGTAGTATAAGTTTTTTGTTTTGATAGTATCCAGATATTTGTAGATTTTACTGAAAGGATTTGTATTATCCGTACAAAGAACAGATAATATTCTTTTATTTGTGTAAATCATATTATTATCAGAAGGAATATTAAGGTTTATTTTAATTTCATTATCTATGGGATTTATTTGTTTTTCTAATATAACTTTTCTTTTTCTGTATATTTGCCTGGAATATTCTTTATGAACCAGTGCAACACATCCTGTTATGCCTTCTTTGTATGTAATTACAGAATTTTGAAGGCTGCCGGTTGCACAATTATACAACAATTCCAACAAATCGGAACTTATATGTTCAATTGTTGTTTCAAATTCGGTAATTCCAGGGCGCATATTTATTTCAAGAGTGTATATATTTTCTTCAGCAAATAATAAATTAACCGTAAAAATACCTGTAAATTCAGGTTTGATTTTTTGGAAAATTTCCGCAAGATTTTTATTATATTCATCCAGAAGCTTTTGTTCTTCTCCCGTCAGGTTAATAGGGGTGTAACTTCCTAAACCTCCGGTATTTACCCCCTTATTATTTTCTTTCTCGCGTTTATAGTCTTTTACGGGTAAGAACGGAATTAAAGTTTTTTCATCCCACATATATTGCTGTGAAAGTTCTTTTCCTTTCACAAATTTTTCTATAATAAAGGGATTATCATTTTTATATTTTTTCGATAAAACTTTTATTTTTTTTACGGCCTTTTTGCATTCTGTTGTATTCTGACATATATACGAACCGAACCCGGCACGAAGATTATTGTCTTTTATTACTACGGGCAGACCGAAAGAACTTATAATTTTATCTGTTTCTTTTATATTTGTAATTATTTCATATTCCGGAGTCTTTATTCCGTTTTCTATCATGAAAGTTTTACCTTCAATTTTAGATGATTCAAGTTTAAACCATTTTCGTGTTGTTCCTATTATCGGAATTTTTATAACTTCTCTATAATAGTCAACTAAACCTTTCGCTGAATATACTTCATTAAATACTATTACAAAATCCATGTTATATTTTTTTATAACTTCTTTAAGTTGTCCAAAAGTTATATTTTTGGATTTCCCAATATATGTGCAGTCTATATTATATACTTGATAATTGGAAATTATATATATATTACTTGTAATTTTTGATTCTTTAATTTTTCTTATAATGCCTAGTTTACGGAACCTAAATCGTGAATTAGTATATTTATTGTTCTTTTATTATTTTCTTTCATATTAAAAACTCTTCTGGTAAAGTGTGTTATGTTAGTATTTATAATAATGAGTTTATATTGTTTTTAAGTTGTATTATCAGTATTAACCGGTAATTTAATTTTAGAACCCAATTCTAAATCAATATTATAATTAAGAAACGGAATCATTGCACTGCAAGGAGTAAAAGTTATTTCGACAACATGTATATCATTGCCGTCAATAACAAAATCAACTCTTGCAAAAGAAAATCCTTGAGATAATATTTTGCTGTATTCCAGCATTTCTTCAAATCTTTCGGGGCATAAAATTGGTTCTTCATTAAAATTACTTGTTAATGTAAAATTTTGTAATTTCCAATTTGTATCAAAAATTGGGAAATAAAGATTATCATTATATATTTTTCTTATTTCGCAATAAACGGGAACAGAATTAAAACAATATATTTGAAATTCATTACAGCGAATTTTATCTTTTGTTTCTCTTAATTGTTCAACAAATAATTTTCTTTTTATATTACGATACTGCGGTTCAAGACTGAAATCTTCATAATTAGTATTAAGCCATTTTCTGGTAATTTGCACTAATTGTTTATAATTTTTATAAATAAAACTTTTATTTTGTACAAATATATTCATTCTCCAGCCATGGTTTGCCTTAATTGCAATTTTTTCAGGAAGTACAGAAAAGTCAATTTCTTCAAAATTATCATAAATACCATATAACTCGGCAGAATGATTTTTCCCTATTTTAGAGGCAATATATCCTTTAACAAGTATTTTATCGGTTAATTTTGTTTTAAGTTCAAATTTTTCGTTATATATAAGCCATCTTATTTTCTCATTTAAAGTTTTAGGATCTTCATAATTATATTCGTATCCCAGAAAATCGAAGGCTCTTTTTTTTAGATAATAATTTCTGTATATTGCAGGACAATATTTAAAAAACGGATAATAACCGCGTGTTTTTTTGTATAATTTATCAAGCAAAAATTTCATTTTGTTTATTTCTCATTGTAATTAAAACCATAACAACAGGCAAATAAATTATATCTTAACTTTTGATAATATGCAAAAAAACATATTATTTTGTGTATAATATATCTGTTAAAGCGTTATAGAAAGGTTAATTATGGAAAAAATGAATTTAGTGTCGGGAATGCGTTCGACAGGGAAATTGCATTTGGGACATTATATGGGAGTTATTACCAACTGGGTAAAACTTCAAGAGGATTATAACTGCTTCTATTTTGTGGCCGATTGGCACGCTTTAACTACAAAATATGATAAAACCGAAACTTTGAAACAAGATAAACTTGATGTTGTATTGGATTGGCTTGCCTGCGGAATTGATCCTAATAAATCAGTAATATATTTTCAGTCTAAAGTATTACAAATAGCAGAGCTGCATATACTTTTAAGTATGATAACACCGAATAATTGGGTGGAAAGAGATCCGACTCTAAAAGATATGGTTAAAATCCTAAAAAGTAAAGAAGGGGAAAATAATGAAAATATACCTCAAATGAGCTACGGCTTGTTGGGATACCCTGTTTTAATGTCAGCCGATATTATGGCACTAAATGCGCAGGTCGTTCCGGTCGGAGTTGATCAGCTGGCACATCTTGAAATTACAAGGGATATTGCAAGAAGATTTAATAATATATACAAAACGGATTTGTTTAATGAGCCTAAGCCTAAATTAACGGAGGTTCCTTTATTATGCGGCGTTGACGGGCAAAAAATGGGTAAATCATTTAACAATGATATAAAAATTTCGGATGATAATGAAACTACGGCAAAAAAAATAATGCAGTGCATTACAGATAGAAGCCGCGCAAGAAAAGATGACCCCGGTCATCCTGATAAATGTGAAGTAGCTTTTAAATATTATCAAATTTTTGCTGATAAAACAGTTGTTGAACAAACTGCGATTGAATGTAAAGCTGGTAAAAGGGGCTGTGCAGACTGCAAAAGACAGCTTGGCTGCATAATTAACGAAAAATTTGCTCCGGTCAGAGAAAAAAGGGAAGAATACAGAAAAGATACAGACAAAGTATATGATATTATAAATGAAGGCAGCAAGAAAGCTTCCGTTGAAGCTGAAAAAACAATGCAGCTTGTAAGAGATGCGGTAAATATATAATGAGAAAAATTAAAATATTAACAATTTTCGGAACAAGACCTGAAGCCATTAAAATGGCTCCGCTTGTTAAAGAAATAGAAAACAATAATGATATATTTGAAAGTATTGTTTGTGTTACCGCACAGCACAGGCAAATGCTTGATCAGGTTCTTGAATTGTTTGATATCAAACCTGATTTTGATCTTGATATTATGAAAGAAAATCAGAATTTATGGTCTTTAACCAGTGATGTTCTTTTGAAAACAAAAAATGTAATAGATAAAGTTAAACCGGATGTTGTTCTTGTACACGGCGATACAACAACTTCCATGGCAGCAGCTCTGTCCGCATTTTATGCAAAAATTCCGATTGGACATGTAGAAGCCGGTCTCAGAACTTTTGATAAATATTATCCATTTCCTGAGGAAATAAACAGGGTTTTTACGGATTATATCTGTACTTATCATTTTGCCCCGACGGAAAAATCACGTGAAAATCTAATAAAATCCCAAATACCTTCCGATAATATATATAAGACCGGTAATACTGTTATAGATGCACTTTTGTATACAACGAAACATTATGATAAAGATATTGACGGATTAAATTTAAATCCTGAACTTAGGACAATTTTATTGACTTCCCACAGACGGGAAAACTTCGGCAAACCTATAAGAGAAATATGTGAAGCAGTGCTGGAGCTTATTGATAAGAATAAAAATATAGAATTTGTTTATCCTGTTCATCCTAACCCGAATGTAAAAGAACCCGTATATGAGTTGCTAGGAGGCAAAGAAAGAATACACCTGATAAATCCTTTAGAATATTCTCAATTTTGTTCTTTAATGAAAAAATCATATATAATTTTGACTGATTCGGGAGGGGTTCAGGAAGAAGCCCCGTCTCTCGGTAAACCTGTCCTTGTTCTTCGTGATACAACCGAAAGACCAGAAGCAGTTGAATACGGAACGGTAAAACTTATAGGGACAAATAAACAAAAAATAGTTTCTGCCGTTCAATATCTTTTAGATAATCAAGAAGAATATAAAAAGATGTCAGAAGCCGTAAATCCTTATGGCGACGGTCTTGCCTCCAGGCGTATTGTTGATGTTTTAAAAGATATAAAAGTTTAAATAAATCTAATAAATGTTTTTATAAAATACAGGAACCGAAATCCCTGCAAGTTATCTGCTGTCTAAAAAGACAGGGAATAATTCAATTATGTAAAGAAATATTAAAATATGATAAAAAAATGGACTTTTACATTAAAGTTCATTAAAAATATGCCGATAGTATGTGTGTAACAAACAATAAGGAGGAAAATAAAAAATGAGTAACATTAATCCAATTAAATTCGGAGTTTCGGGAAATCAGTATTTCAAACAAGAAACGCAGGAAAATTTAAAAAATGATACTGCAAAAGAACAAAAAGCAGGTGAAAGGCAAAATAAGCAGCTTCAATCAGGAGAAGTTTTAGGCTTTATGGCTGCACAAAATGCAGATATAATTCCGGTTAAAAGCCAGAAAACATTAGAAGTTTCAAAATATGTAAATAAAGAACAGGAAGCAAGAATAGCAGAATTTATGAAAGGCTTTGAGGCTGATTATGAAGAAGCATTTAATATAGCCTCAAATGAATTTCCTGAAATATCGGAGCAGGCAGCCGGCGATTTAGCTCTGGCATATATTAATTCTTCATACAGCGTATAAGTTAAAATCCTAATTATTGTTTGTTATTTTCACAAGACCGCAATAGCGGTCTTTATTTTATGTTATAATATTTTCAAATAACACAAAAAGGAGGTTAAAAAGTGGGTTATAAAATACTGGACAAAATTGAACTATGCCCGAACCAATATGAACTAAAAATAAAAGCGCCTTTTGTAACAAGAAATGCACAGGCAGGACAATTTATTATATTTAGAGTTGAAGAAAACGGAGAAAGAGTGCCGATTACTATTGCTGATGTTGACAGAGAACACGGTATTTTAACCGTTGTTTTCATGGCTGTCGGATACTCTACAAAAAAGCTTGCAATGCTCAATATCGGTGATGAAATTCTTGATGTGGTAGGTCCTTTAGGCAAACCCACAGAGATTGAAAAATACGGCACCGTTGTTTGTGTTGCCGGCGGCTATGGGGCAGCTCCGTGTTATTTGATTTCCAAAGCTTTTCATGATGCAGGCAATAAAGTCCATATGATTATGGGAGCCAGAAATAAGGATTTATTATTCTGGCAGGATAAAATGGCAAAAGCTTGTGATGAACTTCATATCGCAACTGATGACGGAACTTTGGGACATAAAGGTTTTGTTACCGAAGTATTAGCTGAAATTATGGATAAAGAAAAAGTTGATTATGTTATTGCTGTCGGTCCTATGCCTATGATGAGAGCAGTTGCAAATTTGACAAAGGATAAAGGTATTAAGACAGAAGCAAGTATGAATCCTATTATGATAGACGGTACAGGAATGTGCGGAGCCTGCAGAATTACTGTTGGCGGCGAAGTAAAATTCGCCTGTATTGACGGCCCGGATTTTGATGCCCATAAAATTGATTTTGATGAAGTTATTAACAGAACTAAGATTTATAAAGATGAAGAAAGAAGAAGAAGTGAAAGCTGTAATCTTTTAAAACAGGCGGATAAAGTTTTGAAATAAAAGGAGAATATTTTGAGCAATAAAATACCAATTTGCCCTCTGATGAGCGCAGGAAATGAAATTCATATAGTATGTGCACAGGAAAATTGTGCCTGGTATATGAAAAATTATAAAACTTGTTCGGTTTATATACTTGCCCATAATGCCGTTCTTGATATAAAAGAAAAACAACAGGAAAAGAAAACACCTTAAAAAAGGTGTTTTCTTTTTTTATATTTGACAATTTAAGCACAAATTTACGACTTCCGGGAACTGCTCCAGGCTCTATGCTCCAGTTCTTTTATTTCTTTTAAAGCTTCCGGAAGAATTTGTTCAAAATTTTCAACAACAATCGGATCAAACTGTTTTCCGGCCAATGATTTAATATGATTTAATGCTTCAACCGGAGAAACCTGCTGTCTGTATATTTTAGGAGTAATCATACTGTCAAAAGCATCAGCTACGGCAATTATTCTTGATCCTATAGGAATTTCTTCTCCCTTTTTTCCGTATGGATATCCGTTGCCGTCATAAAATTCATGGTGATATTTTATGATTTCAACAACGTCTTTTAGTTGTTTTATATCATCAAGTATTTTTACACTATGATGGACATGCTGTTTTATTTCGTTGTATTCTTCTTGTGATAATTTTTCCACTTTTGACAGAATATCATCAGAAACACCTATCATTCCTATATCATGAAGCAGTCCTGCAAGCTCAATCTTGCCGGTTGTTGTATCACTTAAATGCAATGCTTTTGCTATTTTAACGGCATAAAATGTTACTCTTCTGCTCCTGCCAAGAGTATAGGAGTCTTTTGCATCCAATGCTTCAACTATTGCAGTTATAGTTCCTGCAAAAAGTTCTTTTAAATCATTTATTAATGCTCCGTTATCTTGTTTTAGCTGCCAGTATTCCAATGCATTTTCTACAATAAGTAATAATTCATCAGGATTATAAGGTTTTTTTATGTACCTGTATATTTTCGCATAGTTGATTGCATCTATTAAAATACCTGCATCGGAATAAGCCGTAACCAATAGTCTCATTGTGTCAGGTGCTATTTCAAAGCAGCGTTTTAAAAATTCAACACCATCCATTTCCGGCATTTTGTGATCGGACAATATACATTGAAATTTTTCCTGTTTAATCATCTCAAGCGCCATTAAAGGGGAAGTGGATTTTGCTATATCATATTTGCCTCTGAGAGTACGGTATAATAAAGCCAGATTATCCGGTTCATCATCAACAATTAATATTTTATATTTGTCCATTAGTTCCTCCGCTAAGCATACTTGCATTTAAATTTTCTCTGTCAATATTTATCGGAAGGGTAATAATAAATTTAGTACCCATTCCTTGACGGGATTCAACATTTATATCTCCCTGATGATTCTTAATAATTTTATATGTAATAGAAAGCCCGAGCCCTGTTCCCTGTCCTACAGGCTTTGTTGTAAAGAACGGATTAAACACCTTTCGTGTTGTTTCTTCATCCATTCCAATTCCGTTATCTTCTATCTCAATAATTAAATTTTTATGTTCTTTATCTGTATTAATTCTTATCCAGATATCGCCATGATCTTTAATTGCACCTACTGCATTGTCAATAATATTCATGAATACTTGATTTAGTTGACCGCCGAAGGCTTCAATTCTTGGTACATTTTCCATATATTCTTTATGTACCTCTGCTTTATTTTTAATTTTGTTATGAAGTATGTTTAAAGTGGTATCTATTTCATGCGGAATATCTACATCAGTTATTGCCACTTCTTCCATTCTGGAGAAGCTCTTTAAATCCTGAATAATATTTTTAGCTCTGTCTGCTCCTTCTTTACAGCTCTTGATTAAATCCGGCAAATCTGATTTTAAAAATTCATAATCGATATCTTTTTTTAATTTGTCAATATCTTCTTTTTCTTCAGGTTTTAATGAAACGTCATATTTTGTATATTCTTCTATAATTTGTATTAAATCATTGGAATAATTGCTTAAATGTGTCATATTTCCGTAAATAAAATTAATCGGATTATTAATTTCATGCATAATACCGGCAACAAGCTCACCCAGTGATTTCATTTTTTCCGAATGCACCATCATCGCCTGTGTATTTTGAAGCTCTGCATAAGCATTTTTTAATTCTTTTGTTCTATCCTGAACCTGTGCTTCAAGAGTTGAGTATAATCTTTGAAGAGCATTTACCATCATATTATATGATTGTACAAGCTGATTAATCTCATAATATTTTGTATATTCAAGCCTGCCTGATAAATCTCCTTTTGATATTCTGGATATTGTTTCTTCCATTGTAGATAAAGGCTTTGATATACTTCTTGCCAGCATAAAAGCAATTATTATACTTATTAAAAGAATCATACTAAAGAATATTTTTACAAATTGTGTTATGTCGTTAAGGTACTTATTATTGCTTTGTGATACTATATCAGATGATACAACAAGATATATATTGTAATAGCCTTTATCTTCGACTTTATCTAAGGGAAAATATTCTTTTTTTATATATAAACTTCTAAAATTTCCGGGATCGCGATATTTAACAGAAGGTTTTAGCTGAAAAGAAGAAGGATCATCTTTTATCCTGTAATGATAATTTACATCTCCCGTTTTATATACTTCTTGATTCTGCTGATTTGTAACAACAATATCGGCAATTTTATATTGTACTGGAAGTATTTCATTCAGCTTGTTTTGTATAGCGGGAATCCTTACGGATAAAGCATCTTTTCCTTCCGGCAAGTGATTAAAGTAGGCTAAACTGCCTATTATATCGGTAGGAAGTTTAATCTGAATACCTTTAATCGAATCTCTTGAATATATGAACATTACCAGTTCAACAATACTGACCAATATAATTATAACAATCATTATGCTCAGATTAATTGTATTATTAAACTTAAATAATGATGATTTTGGCTGAACAATTTTCTTTTTTGCGGATGTTTTCTTTTTCACAACAATCTTCCTGACGTATTTTAATAGTTAACTACAAATATTTAACAATATTTTTATGGGATTTACAAGTTTATTTATTACTGTTTTCAATTTGTTTTCTGAAACAATATTGAACAAGAGAAATTCTGTCAAAACTGGATATATCTTTAAATCTTCCGGAAGAAATAAAAGTATTGTCATTTGTTTCTGTTCTTATGGGTTCAAAATTAACGCAAATTGGTTTATTTTCAATATTTATATTAATTTCATAATTTTTCAATAACTGTAATTGTTCTTTTGTAATTATTTTAAGCCCTCCGGCGCTAATATCAATGATTTTTGCCGGTATTTCTTTATCTTTTGTAAGTTTTAGAATTATATTCCGTTCTAAATTAATACGTGAGAATTCTCTTCTTTGCAGATATTTGTATGATATCGGGAACCAGATAGAAATAATATTTTCTTTAACTTCCTTGACAATTGTTTCAAAATAAAGCTGCCCGTTAGGTGTCATAGTAAATAATTCTACGGATTCTTCCTCTTCATATTTATTTTTCGCCGCTAGTTCCACTTTAAAACAATCTTCAAGAACTTCCGTAACTTTGCATTTAGAAGCGTTATCAATACTTCTGGAAAGTATATAGAATTCTTTATTTTTATATATTTGATTTCTCATAATAATCCGTTCTTATAACAACTGTATATGATTTTTTATAATTTTTCAATAGATTTTTGAGGCCCTACAACCGTAAATACATATGGCTGCGAGAAATATTTATTAGCCGTTTTTATAATATCCTGTACTGTTACGGCATTTATCAGTTCAGGAAATCTGTCTAAAAATGTATAATTTCTCCCGCTTATTTCAAGGCCGTTCATAACGGAGGCTTTATCCATATTTGTTTCCATAGATAAAATAAAATTTCCTAACAGTTTATCTTTTGCTTCCGAAAGTTCTTTATCTGTTACAAATTCTTTTTTTAATTTATTTATTTCTTTAAATAAACCTTCTTTTGCGGTTAAAGCAGTATCTGGATTTGTTGCTATATAAAGTGCAAACACACCTTTATTAACATTAGCGGAGAAACTTGAACCTACCTGATAAGCAAGCCCTTGTTCATCCCTTAATTGAGTAAATAATCTTGAGCTCATTCCGGAGCCTAAAATAGAATTAATAACCTGAAGAGATGCCCAATCTTTTTCATTAACAGCGCCATCCGTCAGCCAGCCGACTAATAGCCAGGAGGCTTGCGAATCTTTATCAACTTTAACAATTTTATTCGTAGTCAGCGGTTTAAATACTGATTTATAATCCGAAAGTTTTATTTTTGCTTTATTGGAGTTTTTCAGTAAATTTGAGAAATAATTAATAAATTCACGGTCATCGATATTTCCGTTAATTGTAATAACCGTATTTTCAGCCGGAAACAGGTTTTTATAAAATTCTGAAATATCTTCTCTTTGTATTTTGGGAAGAGTATTTTGTAAAACTTTACCGGTATTTCCATACGGGGTATCTTTCCAAAGGGCGGTTTTAAATTCGTCAAATGCAACAGAATCCGGAGTATTCTTTCTGTTTTTTATTAAGTACATTTTATCAGCTTTAACTCTTTCAATATCAAAAGAATCCAAAGTTGCATTGTTAACTGTTTCCTCAAGAATATTTAAAGCTAAATCTTTTTCATTCTTTGTAAATTTCATTGCAATATTAAAAGAATCTCCTCCTGCAGAAGGTGCAAGCCTTATTCCGTTTTCTTCAAGTAATTGTGACAGCTCCTGGTTTCTGTATTTTTTTGTGCCTTTCATTATGGTTTCTGCAGTTACAGAGGCAATGCCGGGGATTTTTTCAAGATTATTTCCGCCTCTTGAAGCCATTTCAAGGGCTATAATATCATTTGCTGTATTTTTTGTTATAACTAATACTGCCCCGTTTTCAAGTTCATATTTTGTCGTATCTTTATATTTCCCTATTATTTTTGCCTGATAATCTTTATTTTCTTTGGGCTTTAATTCCGGTTTGTTTTCTTTTGAAGGAAGAATTACCGATATAACGGCAGATTCCGGATTTAAGTATTCTTTTGCAACTCTTTTTAAATCGTCGGCAGTAACTTTATTTATATTATCAAGATAATTTTTATAATATGACGTATCATTAGTCAGAGTTGCCGTATAGCCTATAGAACCTGCAATATTTGATACTGATTCTCTTGAATAGAAAGTATCGCGCTCAATTATATTTTTTGCTTTTTGAATTTCTTCTTCAGTAATTTCATTTTTATATAGTTTTTCTACCTCGTCAAAAATAGCTGTTTTTAATCTTGGTATATCTTCAGTAATATAGTTAGCCGAAATATAGAAAATTGAATCATCTCTCATTGAAGAGTGATAAGCGGATATTGAATGTACAAGCTGTTTTTGTTCTTTTATATTTTTGTATAATCTTGAAGATTTGCCGTCTCCCAGTATGGTAGATAAAACATCAAGGGCATATGAATCTTTATTTGTAATCGGGTGACAGCCTTTAAAGCCTATTAAAATGTAGCCTGTTTCTACATTCATTTCTTCTTTATTTTCTGTTTGAACCGAGGGTCTTTTATCTAACTTGTACTTATGTTCCTGTTTTTTTGCATTCAAATCTGCCGGTTTATTAAATTTTGTTTTTACAAGTTCAAGCGCCTTTTGGGTATCAATATCTCCTATAATTACAGTAGTCATATTTTGAGGAGTATACCAGTTGTTATAGAAATCCAGAATTTGTTCACGTGAAATCGTTTCTATTACCTCTTTTGTTCCTATAACATCTCTTTTGTAAGGGTGCGCTGTATAAAAGCCTTTAATCATATTTCTGTAAAGAACCGTTGTTGGTTTATCGTTATTTTTAGATATTTCTTCTATTACAACTTTTCTTTCTTTTTCAAGTTCTTTTCTTGGTATCAAAGGATTTAAAAGCATATCGGAATGCAAATCCAATGCAAGTTCAAAATATTGAGAGGGTATTAAAATATAATAATGGGTAAAGTCCTTACTTGTTGCGGCATTAGTAACAGCCCCTTTAGATTCCAGTATCCTGTCAAATTCTTTTGCCGGATGTTTTGATGTTCCTTTAAAAAATAAATGTTCAAGAAAATGGGCAACGCCGTTATTTTCATCCGTTTCATTAATTGAACCGGTTTTTATCCAGGTATCTATAATTACGATAGGATTATCATGAACTTCCTGTATAACAACTGTCTGTCCGTTATCAAGCTTAAAGGTATTATAATCTGCAGCATAGGCAATAACACCTATAAAAATAATTACTATTGAAAGAAAGACTTTTTTCATTCTATATCCTCAATTTTATATCCCCAATAATAGAATATTATACACTAAATTTTATAGAAAATATTTTATCAATATGTACAATTCAATTGAGATAAACAATTATTTAACCGGTAAAATAATATATAAGAAATTCATAAATAATGTTACGAATCTTCTTGGACCTGCAAATGATATTAAGCTCAATCCGTAACGCCATATAACAGAAGGTCTTAAATAAAATCTTTTATAAAATTCTTTTTGTTTTATCAAAACTTCTTTTGCGGATATACCTTCAGGCTCAACTATTGATAACCAGGAGTTAAATTTATTGTAATCAAGTTCTTTTATTTTATCTTGCGGTATAAGTGTTCTAAACTGTTCAGACCCCGGCATTGGTGTTGAAACAGTAACAACAACATCGGAGAATGGAACTTTTAGTGCAAATTCTATTGTTTTATTAATTGATTCAACAGTGTCTGTCGGATGTCCTACAATAAAATGACCTTTTGTTTTTATTCCGAGTTTATGGCACCATGTAATTGCCTGTTCTGCCATATCGAGCGAAATTTCTTTTTTTATGTCTTTTAATACACGTTCATCACCGGATTCTATTCCGAATGCAATATGCCAGCATCCGTTTTGTTTAAGAAATTTAAGAAATTCATAATTGACGTTGTCTACCCTTGAAAAGCAAGACCAGCTAAATTTCAGCTTTTCTTGTTTACATAGTTCGAATAATTTATAGATTCTTCTTTTATCTATCAGGAAAGTATCATCATTAAAATGAATTTCTCTTATTTTATATTTTTTTATAACCTCTTTAATTTCTTCAAAAATATTCTGAGCGGATCTTTCTCTGTAAGTTCTGTTAAATACTGCATTGGAACAAAATGTGCATAAACCCGGACAGCCTCTTGATGTTATTATGTTTGTTACGGGAAGTGTTTTATAATCGCATAATGTTGGTACATAGCTGTGAATATCTTTAACAAGATGTCTTGCCGGAAAAGGTAATTCATCAAGATTTTTAAAATGCTTTCTCGGCTTTGTATATATTAATTTCTCACTTTTTCTATATACAATACCGTCCACTTCATCTATATTGCCTTTATTTTCAAGACATTTAAGAAGTTCATAGGTTGTAATTTCACCTTCACCTATAATCCCGTAATCAAAACAATCGAAAGACATAGCATGTTCAGGAAGTGCCGAAACATGCGCTCCGCCCAGCATTATTGGAATATGGGGAAATTCAAGTTTAAACTTTTTTGCAATCGATAAGGTTCTGCTAAAACAAACAGTTGTTGAAGTCAAAGCAATATAACAATTTAAATCTGTGTCTATATATTGTTTTACCTGTTCTATTGTTTCTTCCTCTGTAAGCTGTTGATGTTCGGCATCTATAAATTTAACATCATAGCCGAACTTTTCTAAATAAGCAGCAATATATAAAACGCCTAAAGGTACCTGCGAACCGCCTGCTGCACCTAAGAATTTTGATGAATATCTTTCAGCTCTGGAAATTGGCGGATAAATAATTATATACCTGCTTTTCATAATCTTCCCTATATTTTTTGTTTTTATAGAACTCTCTTGTTATGAATATATCACAATCTTTAATAACAATACAAATATATTTTATAAAACCTTTGTTACTTCATATCCTGCATTTGTTACGGCTTCAATAAGTACTTTATTGTCTATATGTTTTGAACAGATTACAGTCGCGGTTTTTTGTTCAAGATTTACATCGGCGCTTTCAATTCCTTCAATCTGCTCCAGGGTATCTTTTACTCTTTTTTGGCAGTGAGCGCACATCATACCGTTAATTTTCAATATTTTTTGCATATAATTTTCTCCTTTTGATTTTTCAATATTTTCACCTGAATATGATTTAAAAAATCTCAGTCTTAAAGCATTCAGAACTACGCATACAGAACTTAAACTCATAGCCGCTGCAGCAATAACAGGTGTAAGTAATATATTATATCTATGATATAAAGCGCCTGCCGCAACGGGAATGGCTATAATATTGTAGAAAAAAGCCCAGAATAAGTTAAGTTTAATATTTTTTACGACAGCCTTACTTAATTTAATTGCTTCTGCTACATCAGTTAATGAGTTTTTCATTAAGATTATATCTGCGGAGTCTATTGCTATATCACTTCCGGAACCTATTGCAATACCTGTATTTGCTCTCATTAAAGCAGGAGCATCATTTATTCCGTCGCCTGTCATTGCAACTTTTCTTCCGTTTTTCTGCAGAGTTTTTATCACGTTTTCTTTTTCATCAGGCAAAACTTTTGCTATTACTTCATCAATATTTAATTGTTCTGCTACGGCGCGGGCGGTTATATTATTATCTCCGGTCAAAAGAATAACCTTTAACCCCATCTTATGAAACAGCGCTATTGCCTTTTTACTTTCGGCTCTTATTTTATCTGATACCGCAATAATACCTGCCACGGTATCATTTTTTGCAAAGATTAAAGGTGTTTTACCTTGACCGGCATATTTCTCTATAATTTCTTCAATATATTTTTTATCGGGGATTTTAATATTGTTCTTTTTTATATAACTAAAATTTCCTGCTTTATAATTACTTCCGTTTATTTTGGCTGAAACGCCAAGACCGGCTGCTAATTCAAAGTTTTCTGGCTGTATAATTTCAATATTTTCTGATTTTGCTTTTTCAACAACAGCTTTTGCCAGAGGATGACTGCTTGCACTTTCAAGAGCAGCCGCATATGTTAAAAATTCATGCATGCTTATATTATCAGAAACAATTAAAATATCTGTAACTTCCGGTTTGCCTTCAGTTACGGTCCCCGTTTTATCAAGTACAATAGTATCTGTATAGCAAAGATTTTCAAGACTTTCGGCGGATTTTATCAAAATACCGTTTCCTGCTGCCGTTCCGATTCCCGCCATAATCGCAACGGGGGTTGCAAGCCCGAGTGCACACGGGCATGAAATAACCATTACGGATATTGCACAATTTAAAGCAAATTCAACACTTTCTCCCAGAATGAGCCATATAACTGCGGTTATAACTGAGATTAATATAACAACAGGAACAAATATGCCGCTCACCTTATCAACCAGACGTGCGGCAAGTGCTTTTGAATTCCCGGCTTCATCAACAAGTTTAATTATTTTTGCAAGGGTAGTATCGTTCCCCACATTTAACGCTTTTACTTTTAAATATCCGTTTTCAACGGTCGAAGCTGATATAACCCTGTCATCTTTTGTTTTCTCAACAGGAATACTTTCCCCCGTAACTGCGGATTCATTAATATGCCCCGTCCCTTCAATTATTATTCCGTCAACGGGTATTATATTTCCTGCTTTAAGTACAAGAATATCTCCTGCTTTAACTTCTTCTGCGGCAATCTCGGTTTCTTTTCCGTCTTGTAATACAATTGCGGTTTTTGGAGCTAAATCTGTTAGTTTTTTTAAAGCATCTGATGTTTTAAGTTTTGAGCGTGCTTCAAGAAATTTTCCCAGAGTAACAATAGTTAAAATTGCGGCACAAGATTCAAAATAAAGAGTTTTTGAGTAGTTTTGAAATAAAATACTGTTACTTGTTTCAAGTGCAAACATCATCATATATATTGAAAAGATACCATATAAAAAAGAGACTCCGGACCCTGCAGCAACAAGAGAATCCATATTGGGCATTCCTTTTAAAAGCAGCTTTATCCCTGTCTTAAAAAATTTTTTATTTATAAATATTACAGGAATTGTTATTAACATTTGTGTAAAAGCGGAAGTTAATGGAC
This sequence comes from Candidatus Gastranaerophilales bacterium, assembly GCA_944323535.1. GTDB lineage: Bacteria > Cyanobacteriota > Vampirovibrionia > Gastranaerophilales > Gastranaerophilaceae > Avigastranaerophilus. Next base: position 35,240 of record CALUSW010000001.1, read on the forward strand.
TTATTTCAGGGTTTATAAAATCCGGAAGGTAAAAGTTAAGCATATGCCCCATTGTTATATACATTAGGGGAATAAGGAATATAACGGAGTATTTCAGTCTGAATTTTAAATCATGTAAGGTATTTTCCGTAATATCCCGCCTTTTTTTCCACTCAGAACGAAATTCGTTTTCTGCTGCAGTTGTTTCAAGAGAAGCACCGTAACCTGCATTAACTACGGCGGCAATAATCCTGTCCGGACTTATTTTATTTTCATCGTAAATTACAGCCATACTGTTAGAAAGCAGATTGACATTTACACTATTAACTCCGTTTAATTTTTTTACGCTGTCATTAACATGCGCCTGACAGGCAGAACATGACATACCTGTTATCAGAAATTTCGCTGTCTGCATATGTTATTCCGTTTAATTACTATTTATTATACCAGTTTACATTTCTTGTAAGATACATTATAGCTGAAATTACCATAAACAGTCCCAAACTTCCGATTAAAAGTGCAAAATCCTGTAATGTCAGTAAAATATACAGGAAGGAATATAAAATAACCATTATTGCCGCAATTAATGCCGCGAAACCAATGCTTTCCTTTTTTGTAATTATAAAATAAGTATATAAAGTAACAAGACTGATAATCATCATTGCTGAAATTATATATGCGGAAAGAAATGGTATAAATTCCGATAATGATAATAAAAGCATATAAAAAATAAGCATTGCTCCTCCAAGCATTGCATATTGTACAGGATGAATTCTTCTGTCCTCTTTAGATGTTATCTCAAAAATGAAGTAGCTTAGAAAAGTTAAAGAAAGGAATAAAAAAGCATATTTCAAAATGCGTTCCGTCATCCTGTAATTATCAACCGGAATGATTAATGATACTCCGGCTTTTGGCGAAGTTTTAGCGATGAAAGTACCATTATCTTTAAAAGAAGAAGCTGCAATTCCCGGAATCGTCCATTCCGCACTAAAACCATTATTAGTTATTTCTCTGCTTGAAGGAAGGAAATTGCCTTCAAAACTTGGATCTTTCCAGTTACCTGAAATTTTTATATTATTATTTTGTCCGAAAGGAGTTGCATATATTTCATTTATTCCCCGGATTGTATATTTAATTTCAAAAGGAATATTTTCTGCTTTAGAATTTATTTGTGTTGTATATTCTGTTTCATGTACAGTTATTGGTTGTTCTTTGTTTATTTTAAAAGAAGGTTCTTTAATAAAACCTGTTGAATCGGAAACATTAAAATATATCTTTATGTCCTTGCCTGCAAGGTTTCCGAAATTATTTATAAAGTCGCCCGTTAGTGTGACATCTGCAGTATAAACAGGAATTTTAAAGATACCTTTTTGACGTATTTCAGTATTGATTTTTATATCGGCATTATAATTATTCAATGTTAAATATTCTGTGATAGTTTTATTTTGTTCATCTTTTTTTGTAAAAGACATTTCGGGAGCCATTAGAATTTGCATTTTTGCCCACGAGGAAGAAACTGCATTAATTGCATCATTTCTATAAATTTTCCTGTCATGAATTATGTTAAACATAAAAGCTGCAGGTATTAAAAGAACCAAAAGAGTTATAATAATAGCCCCTATTTTTTTTATTTTATTATCTTTAGTTTCATAAGAAATCTCTTGTTCTGTATAAGTCATAAAAACTCCTTTTATAACACATAGCCTGTACTGGTATCGCCTGTCTTTTTTACGACTGCCTTTATATGGTTCTAATATTTGCTATTTGGATTTTTTTGAAATTCCTTTACTGCAGCAATTGCAATTTAAATTGGCAAAACTTGTTTTTTGGGGTAAATCAAGCCGGTTTTAAACTGCTTTTGCAGGTGCTTGTCTTGCTTTGCTGATTCTAAATTTTTTGTTGAAGTGCAAAATTTGTCACGAATATGATTATATCATAAAATTAGTTTCTTGTTCTTTTAGTATAATTTATTTATAATTAATCTTATAGAGTGGTTTTTATTAATTATGGATAAGCAAAAAATTACACAACTGGTGGATAATCAGGATTTTAAAACAGCTAAAGAATTGATTTTGCAGGAATCTGAAGATAATAAGCAAGATATCGAAATACAAAGACTTTTGGGATTATGCAATATTAATATGGGCTGTAATGATGAAGCATTAGAAAATTTTTCATTTTTGATTGAAAAAAATCCTGATGATGCACTTTCTCTATATTATCTTGCTGCTATTCATATAGAAAAAGAAAATTTTAATAAAGCTGAAAATCTTTTGAATAAAGTAATTAATTTAAGACCGGATTACCTTGATGCATATAAAAGTTTATGTATTGTATACATCAAAGAAAAAAAATATAATAATGTCTTTGAACTTGAAGAAAGAATGCTTGAAATAAATCCGGAGGACTCCCAGATATTTGATATATTATCGGCAGCTGCAATTGAATCAAATAAACTTAATCCGGCTGTCGAATATCTTAACAAAGCGGTTAAAATTACACCTGATAATCCTAAATATCTTAATAAGCTCGGTTTGGTTTATTTCTCGCTTGGAAATATACAAAAAGCATTAGAATATTATGATAATGCATTATCAATGGATAATATGAATGCTTCGGCTTTATATAATAAGGGAATTGCTTTTTTCTCAATAGAAGAATTTATGAAAGCATCATCTTATCTTAAACAGGCTTATGATATTGACAATAAACTCCAGTATTTAACAGCTTATGCATTATCCTGTCTTAAAGCAAAACAATATAAAGAATCTGTACAGGCGTATGAACAATTGATATCGGAATCTCCGGATAAAGAAAATTTCCAATATAATCTTGCCTGTGCTTATGACGGTAATAATGAACCTGATAAAGCAATTAAAATTATAGAAAAACTTCTTACTTTTAATCTTAGTTCAATACAGCTTAAACTTCATCTTGCTTCTTTATATTCACGCACCAAAAGAATTGAAGCGGCAAAAATTCTATATGCCGATTTAATTTCTTCCGGTGTAACAAATATTAATATTCTTTATGAATATGCTGTTTTATGTGCAAAAACAAATGATACCGATAAAGCAGAAGAAATATTAAAAAAAATTATAGCTATGGATGCTTCTTTCTTTCTTGCATACAAAGATTTGGCTATTATTTATCTTTCCAGAAGATTTTTTGACCAATCTCTTGAATATTTTAAAAAAGCATATAAACTTGCACCTGATAATAAATATGTAATTTTTGAATTTGCCAATTATTTTCATTTAATGGCAGATTTTGAGCAGGCAAAAAAATTATATTCAAAACTGCTTAAACAGGATGATCTTCCGGTATATATGCTTATTAATGTAGCTATAAATTATATTTCTATGAATATTATGAACAAAGCTAAAGAAATTTTAATGCAATTAATTGAAAAAGAACCGCAAAATATTCAGGTTTTATTTCATCTCGCGCAGGTATACTACAGCGAAAAAAATTATAAAAATGCCCGTCAGCTGCTTGAAGATGCTTATACAATTGCACCTAATACAGAAATTGCAAATTTGCTTGCTAAAGTTTATATGGAACAGAAAGAATATAATTCCGCATATGCGCTTTTAAACTTGATAAACCTTGCTATACCGAATAATATTGCTATACTCTATGATATGGCTAATTGCAGTTATCTTGATAAGAATTATCAACAGGCAAAAGAACATATTGATTTAATCTTAAAAATACTGCCGGAACATGAAGAGGCGCAGCAATTGCTCAGTCGAATAAAAGAAGAGGAAATAAAATGAAAAGAAAAAACTTTTTAGTTGAAATTTTTAAATTTTTATGGAGTAAAAAAGCATACTGGATTGTTCCTGTTATTTTATTTTTAATTCTTTTGATATTCCTTATTGCAGTCGGAACATCTCCGGTTTCACCGTTCATATATACTATAATTTAGGATTTCAAATGAAAATAAATGAACTTACAAAATTTGCAATAACTCTGGTGTTAATACCCTGGATTCCGGCTTTTATTTTGTACAAACATCAAAATGAAAATGCTGCAATTATTGTAATTGCCGTATTTATGATTTTGTCTTTAATAAGTTTTATATCAAAGACGTTTGCCGGCAGATTTAAAAAAATATTAACTGTTACAGGTGGATTTCTGGGCAGATATATAGCAATTATAATTCTGGCAATAGGCTATATTATAGCTGTTTTGCCGACAGGATTGATTATGAAAGCTGTAAAGCGCGACAGATTAAGACTAAAGAAACCGGATACTACAACATATTGGATAAATTATACTGATCAGAATTCTGATTATGAATATCAATTTTAGGAAATAAAAATGACGTATTTATTAGGAATAAGTGCATATTATCATGACAGTGCGGCAGCAATAATAAAAGACGGTATTATTATAGCCGCAGCTCAGGAAGAAAGATTTACAAGAATAAAGCAGGACAGTGAATTTCCTATAAATGCAGTCAACTACTGTTTAAAAGAAGCCGGTATTGAACCTGAGCAGCTTGACGGAGTTGTATATTACGAAAAGCCTTTTGTAAAATTTGAACGTATACTTGAAACAACTATGGCATATATTCCTTTCAGTATGCGCAGTTTTATTAATGCAATGCCTGTGTGGCTGAATACAAAACTTTTTATTCCTTCTAAAATAGATAAGTATTTTGACAAGCGTTTGACTTGTCCTATATATTTTACATCACATCATGAATCTCATTGTGCAAGTGCTTTTTACCCTTCTCCGTTTGAAGAAGCCGCTATACTCTGTCTTGACGGGGTAGGAGAATGGGATACAACAACATGGGCCGTCGGGCAAGGAAACAAAATAGATATCAAACAAAAAATTGAATTTCCGCACTCTTTAGGGCTTTTATACAGTGCTTTTACAGGATTTTTAGGCTTTAAAGTAAATTCGGGAGAATATAAGGTTATGGGACTTGCGCCCTATGGAGAGCCTGTTTATAAAGATTTAATACTTGAAAACCTGATAGATGTAAAAGAAGACGGATCTTTCTGGCTAAATCAGGAATATTTCGGATACTGTACAACCGATTATATGTTTAATAAAAAATTTGAAAACTTATTTAAACGACCGTCGAGAAAACCGGAAACCGCACTAACTCAAAATGACATGGATATAGCCGCCAGTTTGCAAGAAGTTACGGAAGAAATTATCCTTAAACTCTCAAATTATGTATATAACCAAACAAAGATGAAAAATCTTTGTCTTGCAGGCGGATGTGCTTTAAATTGCGTATCAAACGGTAATATTTTAAAAAACGGGAAATTTGATAATATATGGATTCAGCCTGCGGCAGGTGATGCGGGAGGAGCTCTTGGCGCTGCTCTTGCCGTTTATTATATGGGGCTTAAAAATGAAAGAATTGTAAATCCCGAAGATTCTCAAAAAGGAAGTCTTTTAGGTCCTAAATATACGGATGAAGAGATAATTGATACATTAAATAAATTTAATGCAAAATATACTAAATATGATTCGGAAGAAGAAGTCTGCAAAATAATCGCAAAATATATTTCCGAAGGAAAAAGTATAGGTCATTTTGCGGGCAGAATGGAATACGGACCAAGAGCTTTAGGAAACAGAAGTATTCTGGCAGATCCGAGAAACAGAGAAATGCAAAGAAATTTGAATCTTGCCATTAAAAAACGTGAATCTTTCAGACCCTTTGCTCCAAGTTGTCTTGAAGAAGATGTTGAGAAATTCTTTGATATAAAAAAAGGTAAAAAATCACCTTATATGCTTTTAACTCAGCCAATTTCAGACAGTATAAAAACTGAATTAACGCAAGAAGAAAAAAATTATAAAGGAATAGATAAGCTTAAAGCTTATCGTTCAATACTTCCGGCTATAACTCATGTAAATTATTCGGCAAGAATACAAACGGTTTCAAAAAAAATAAATCCCAGATACTGGAATATAATTAATGAATTTAAAAAACTTACGGATTGCAGTGTTATTGTTAATACCTCTTTTAATATAAGAGGTGAACCTATTGTAAATACTCCCGAAAATGCATATAAATGTTTTATGTTTACTGATTTAGACGTTCTTGTTCTGGAAAACTATATTCTATTGAAAGAAGACCAGAAAAAACTTGAAGGTATAGAGCAATATCAAAAGCAATTTAAACTTGATTAAAGTATACAAATCATTGTTAAAAAGCCTAAAATCTTTTACAATATATATAAAGAGATTTTGGGATTATTATGCAGGATAAAAACTTTATATTAATAGACGGTCACGCTTTAGCTTACAGATATTTTTTCGCGCTTGAAAGAACCGGTTTAAAGACCTCGGATAATCAGCCGACGTGGGCTGTATTCGGTTTTTTTAAAGCTTTGTTTGATTTATTGCAGAATGATACAATAAAGCCTGATGCAATCGCCGTAGCATTTGACGTTTCAAGACATACATACAGAACAGAAATGTATGCGGAATATAAAGCAACAAGAGAAACCATGCCTGATACGCTGAGAAGCCAGCTGCAGCTTATAATTGAAGGCTTGAATGCATTAAATATTCCCATTTATACAAAAGAGAACTACGAAGCAGATGATGTTATAGGAACAATTGCTTCGAAAGCCAGACAAAAACAGCACAAAACTTATATTCTTACGGGCGATAGAGATTCTTTTCAGCTTGTAGACAGAGAGGGTTTTATAAAAGTTATTGTCCCGTCAAAAGGAGAGCTGGTTGAATATGACTGGTATAAAGTATTTGATAAAATGGGAGTATACCCTTATCAGATTACGGATTATAAAGGCTTGAGCGGCGACAGTTCTGATAATATTCCGGGAATAAAAGGCATTGGTGAAAAGACGGCCTGCAAACTTTTGGGACGGTTTGATAAGCTTGAGCTGATTTATGAAAATCTTGATAATATAACGGAAAAAGCTCTGCATAAAAAACTTGTTGAGGGTAAAGACATTGCTTTTTTAAGCAAAGAGCTTGCGACAATTCAAAAAAACCTTGATATAGACTATGATTTTGACTGTGCAAAACTTGAAATGCCTGATTTTGATGCGGTTATTGAGTTTTTCAAAAAAAATCAGTTTTATAATTTTTTGAAAAATTCAGATAATATTTTAAAGCCGTTTAAAATTGCCTCCGTTAACGCAAGAACTGCACCGGGCTGTGAAGAACAAATGACTACAGGACAAAACACACAAGCTTCAAAACAGGGACAGCTGCAATTAGGGCTCGGTATCGGAGAAATACTTGTTAATACTTCGCATAAAGAATATAATCACGAAAAAAATATTATTGATACGGAAGATAAACTTATTTCCTTGATAAATGAGTTAAATAAACAGACTTTATTTTCAATAGATGTTGAAACAACGGGAATTAATTCTCTTGAATGTGATTTGGTCGGCATTTCAATTTCTTATTGTGCGCAAATTCAATCTAAAAATAACAGAGTTAAAATAAATACAGCGGAAAGTGATTTGGTAAAATCATATTATATTCCGGTTTTTCATCAGGTGGGAAAACAGCTTGATTTAGAAATTGTAACAGAAAAGCTTGCACCGGTTCTTGCAAATGAATATATTGCAAAGACACTTCAAAATGCCAAATTTGATTATCAGGTTTTAAAACACCATAAAATGCCGTTGAAGAACATTATATTTGATACAATGCTTGCAAGCTATATAAAAGACTCATCAAGAAAGCACGGACTTAAACAACAGGCAAGCGATTATCTTAATTATATGATGGTAGAATATGAACAATTATTAAAAAACAGCTCTTCATCTCTTACAATTGAAACGGTCAGTATCGAAGATGCCGCCTCTTATGCCTGCGATGACTCCTTTGCAACCTTACTTTTGACAAAATACTGGCAGGAAAATCTTGACGAAAAAGAACTTGACCTATTATATAAAATAGAGGTTCCCCTCTGTCTTGTGCTTGCACAAATGGAAGAAAACGGTGCAAGTATTGATGTCGGGTACCTTAAAGTTATTGATAAAGAAATTCAGGAAAAACTGGATATAATAGAAAATAAAATATATGAAGAAGCCGGAGAAAAATTTAATATTAATTCTCCGAAGCAGGTTGGAGAAATACTTTTCGGCAAATTAAATTTAAAAGCAAAAGGAATGAGAGCAAAAACAGGTTTTTCAACAAGTGCAAAGGTTCTTGAGAACCTTGCCGAAGAAAACCAAATAGCCAAAGATATTTTAGAACAGCGTCACCTTGCAAAACTGAAAAGTACTTATGTTGAATCCCTTCCTGCATTGATAAGTCCTTATGACGGAAGAATTCACACAAGTTTTAACCAGACAATAACTTCAACGGGAAGATTATCCTCTTCAAACCCTAATTTGCAGAATATTCCGATAAGAACAGCCCTTGGCAACAGAATAAGAGGAGCTTTTACAGCTCAGGACAAAGATAATTTTATTATATCTGCCGACTACTCCCAAATTGAGTTAAGGCTGCTTGCTCATATTTCCAGAGATGATAATTTAATTGAAGATTTCTGTAATGATGAAGATATCCATACTGCAACGGCAAGTAAAGTTTTCGGCATTCCTGCAGAAGAAGTTACAAAAGAAATGCGCTCGCGGGCTAAAGCGGTAAATTTCGGTATTGTATACGGACAATCAAGATACGGACTGGCGTCAAGTCTTGGCATTTCGCCATTTGAAGCACAAGATTTTATAGACAGATATTTTAAAACATATCCCGGAGTAAAAAATTATATGGATGAAACAATAAAATTTGCTTATGCACATGGATATGTTGAAACCCTCTACGGAAGAAAACGATATTTGAGCTCCGGACTATTAAGCACTAATGCAAAAATACAAGAAGCGGCACAGCGTGCAGCCATTAATGCCCCTATTCAGGGAACGGCTGCTGATGTCATAAAACTTGCAATGGTAAGACTTCAAAATGACTTTATAAAAAATAACATTAAATCTAAAATAATCATACAAGTGCATGATGAACTTGTAATAGAAACGATAAATACTGAAATAGAAGAGGTAAAAGAATTAACAAAAAAAGCGATGGAATTAGATCAGCCGTTTCTTGTTCCGTTAAAAATAGATATGTACACGGGTAAATCCTGGATGGAGATTTGATGAAAAAATTTTTTCTGTCTTTATTGTTAATATTGTTAGTGTTTGTTATACCGCAGACAGTTTCGGCGAATAGTGCAGCACCTGTAAATACTACTATTAAAACACTTCCTAATACGGTAGAATTTGCAAAAACATATAAAACTTCCTCCGAAAATTTGCTGTATCTGCTTTTGTCTGCAATAAACGAACATAATTATTCAATCGAAGAAATACAGTTTAAGACAGGAAGTGTTCTGTTTAAAGCATATACGAAAGAATTCATTGCTTCTGTTTCAGCTAAAGACGGATATAATTCTTTTATAAAAATTATTCCGGCAGACAATAACTATAATTTTTCTCCTTCATTAATACAAAAACTTCATACTTATATAGAGAATAATAACTCAATTTCTTTCCAGAAAATATTATAAGTTTTATTAAGAATTTTATTTGTACTCTGTAAATTTTTATGTATAAGACCCCTTTATATATAAAAAGGGGTAAGGTTATGAACATTAGCAGTATAAATAATATTCAAAATAATAATTCCACAGATATTTCAAAATCAGAAAAGAAGAAAAATAAAGGAACTTTTAAAGCTATTGCAGCGGGAAGTGCTGCTTCAGCCGTATTGATGCCTATAAATTCTCTCGCATTAACAGGTATGCAAAAAATTCCAAAAACGTTATCAAAAGAGCAAATTCAAATGATAAATGATGCTGCGGATAAAATTATAGAAACATCAGGACTTGCTGCAAAAGGCGTAAAAATAGATAATGTATCCGGAGTAATAAATTTTTCAATGTTTCCCGATTCTGTATATGCCCAGATAGACCCGTATTTTGCAATATCAGAAGGCAAAAATGCCGGCTTTCTGACTAAAAATGCCAAAAATAAACTAACCGGAGAAATCGTTCATAATAAAAATACAATTCTGGTAAACAAAGAAAAATTGCCGAATGCAGTTTTTCATGAAATAGGACATGCATTTAACAAAAACAGTTCCAAAATATGGAAAGTTGTACAAAAAATGAGAATTCCCGCAATAATGATTGCGGCAGGGCTTATGTTATTTTCGGCATTTACAAAAAAAGCTGAAAACGAAGACGGACAAGAACTTACAAAAGCACAAAAAACAAAGAATTTTGTAAGAAAACATTCAGGTATTCTTGCTTTTACTGCAATGCTTCCGGTTGTAGGAGAAGAAATAATGGCCTCCGTAAGAGGCTGTAAATGGGCAAATGCAAATTTGCCGAAAGAATTGGCAAAAAAAATAAAAACAACAAATGTATTCGGAGGAATAACATATATACTTGCTGCTGCAGGTATAGGGCTAGCTGCTCATTTTGCAACAAAAGTTAAAGATAGTGCTGTTGATAAAGCAAATGAAAAATAAAAAAGAGTCCAAAAGGACTCTTTTTTATTGTGTATCTCCGACTTTATGAACCCTTATTGTATTTATTTTTCCGGTAATAAGTTTAGGAACGGAGTTTACTATAATTATATTATCTCCATTTTTAAACCAGGTGCGGTTAATCAGAAGATTATCTATTTTCTTAAATAATGCTTCATCAAGAATGCTGTTGCACTCTTTATCAACATAAGTATAAATATCCCAGAAAAGACTTAATCTTCTTGCCGTTGTTTTAGAATTTGTAACAACAATTATAGGAACCGAGGGTTTTAACTTTGAAATCATCGGCGGAGTATAGCCCCATTCTGAAAATATTAAAATTCCTTTTGCTTTGAGTTTTTTTGATAGATTAACAGCACTGTTTGAAATAGCCTGAGCAACGGGGTCCAGTTCCGAAATCAGATCAACATCATAATCCGTTCTTAGAAACGGGCTTTTTTCTACTGCTCTTGAGATAGTTGCCATCATTTCTACGGCTTCAATCGGATATTCTCCTGCGGCAGTTTCACCTGATAACATGATTGCATCGGTACCGTCATATATTGCATTAGCTACGTCGCTGGCTTCGGCTCTTGTCGGAATAGGTTCTTCCATCATAGATTCAAGCATTTGAGTTGCTACAATACAGGGCTTTTTATGTTCATTTGTAAGCTGGATAATTCTTTTCTGAGCAATTGGCACTTCCTGCGGAGACATTTCTATACCAAGATCTCCTCTTGCTACCATTATGCCGTCTGCCGCCTTAACTATTTCTTCAAGATTTTCTACTGCCTGCGGTTTTTCTATTTTGGCAATAATAGGAATTTCTCTGTCTCCGTATGCTTTTGTAAAATATTTTGCGCACTTAACATCTTCAGCAGTTCTTACAAAAGACAGTGCAAGATAGTCCGCATTCTGCTCAATTGCGAATTTTATAAATTCTTTATCCCTCGGAGTTACTGCCTCCAGACTGGATTGTGCTCCGGGAAGATTTATACCTTTTCTCGGTTTTATAAGATTTCCGTGTTCTACAATCGTATATACTTTTGAATCCTTTACTTTTGTAACCCGGAGACCGACTCTTCCGTCATCCATTAAGATTTTTTCGCCGACAGTTACATCATTTGCAATTCCTTCATAGTCAACAGGAATTATTCCGTCTGTTTGGTCTTTTCTGTGTTCAAGAACAATTTCCTGTCCCTTTTCGATTTTAACGGGTTCATTTAATAGCCCGACTCTTATTTTAGGACCCTGAAGATCAATTAAAACAGGCAGATTCTTGTTCATTTCCTTTTCAATATCTCTTATCATTTTTATTTTTTCTGCATGTTCTTTTTTCTCTCCGTGGGAAGTATTAATTCTAAATACTGTAACACCGGCCTCAACAAGCTTCTTTATTGTTTCATAGTCACCTGTAGATGGACCTAATGTCGCTATTATTTTGGTTTTTGTTCTTTTTCTTTTCTTTTGTCCGTTTTCTGTTTCTTCCATATTTTTTTCTCTTTCTAATTTATTATTGTTTCGGTAGGTGTATTGCTTTTTTATCAAGTGCCAATATGCTTTCAAGAACTCCTTCCGAATATGTCGGATGTGCAAAAATAACATTGCTTAATTTTTCAGGAGTTATTTTATTATTCATTGCTATAGCAATTTGTTCTATCATTGCGCTTGCTTCTTCAGATATTATGTGTGCACCTAAAATTTCATCTTCGGATGCCAAAATTTTTATAAAACCTTCTATATTGCCGTCTGCATATGCTTTTCCTAATGCAGAAACAGGGAATAATGACTTCTTATATTTGATATTTGCATTAATTAATTCTTGTTCAGTCTTACCAATTGAAGCAATTTCCGGCGTTCCATATATAACAGACGGGACTATATCTCTGTTAAATTTTGGACAATTACCCTCTAAAATGTATTCAATAACATCTTCAGCTTGTTTCATCGCGCTGTGTGCAAGCATAGATTGCCCGTTCACATCTCCTATCGCAAATATATTTTCTATATTAGTTTTAAATCCGCAGTCCGTATTAATATATTTTTTAATTTCAAGATTTTCTGAGAAATATCCAAAATCAATATCTGGCAGTCTGCCGGCACCAAGTAATATACAATCGGGTTCTATAGTTTTTCCGTTCGATAATGTTACTGTTTTATTATCTATTCTTATTATAGTTGTTGATGTATAAAAATCTGTTCTGCTTTTTTTTAGCAATCTGGAAACTCTTTCACTTACTTCAAAATCAGCGGCTGGAATTATTCTATCCTGCATTTCCGTAAGATATACTTTTACTCCTAAAGCGGAAAATATCCTTGTCCACTCTATGCCTATTGCACCGGAGCCGACTATTAATATTGACGAAGGCAATTGATTTATATTTAATATATCATCCGATGATAATACAAAATCTTTATCATAATTGCCTTCAAATTTTATTATATTTGGTTTTGAACCTGATGCTATAATTATATTTTTTACTTCAAATTCGCCTGATTGAGTTTTTATAATATGTTCAGATTTAATTTCCGCTTTTTCTTCTATGATTGTAATTTCATAGCTTTTTATCAGATTTGTGAGGGATTTTCGGATTTTCTCACTGACTGTTTTTTGTCTTTCCCATATTTTTTCAAAATTAAAAGATATATTTTGCGCATTTATACCAAACTTTTCTGCATTTTTAAACTCGGAAAATAACCTGCAGGAATGAAGTATTGCTTTTGTAGGAATGCAGCCTCTATTCAAACAGGTGCCCCCTATTTGATTTTTTTCGAATAATATTACTTTTAATCCGTATTGACTTGCTCTTATTGCTGCCGCATAACCGGCCGGCCCGGCACCTATAATCCCTATATCAAACATATTATTCCTCTCTTCTTTGAATTATAAAATAAAAATTTCTTATTTTATACACATAATTTTTAATTTATTCTATTTATTTTTATTTAGCTAAATATAAATTAACTTGCCAGAACAAAATTTCACGATAAGCCGGAGGCGTAAGTGAATTTTTCTTCGGACAACATATAATATAAGTCGTATTTAAATGAAATTTCCGATATTTTATTTAAACAATAAAAATTCAAATGTTACTCTTTATTGAATATCGGGTACTCTATTATAAGAGCATAATTGCAAGTTTATAAAAAAAATGTTACAATTTGACACATAAAGTGAATGGAGGACAAAATGTCAAAAGAAGACAGCTCAATCAGTTTTGGAGTTGGATTGCTGCTTGGTGTTGTAGGCGGTGTTATTGCTGCTGTTTTATATGCACCAAAATCCGGTGAAGAAACAAGAAAAGATGTTGAAAATGTAATAACAGATATTGCCGAAAAATATACTCCGGAAATTAAAGAGGCTAAAAAACAGGCGCTTACACAAATTGATGTTATGCGCTATCGTTTGGAACAGCAATACAATAAAATTAATGAAACAATTAAAGCAAAACAAATTGCTAAAGCTAAACAAAAAGAATCAACAGATTATGAAGTAAATTAGGAGAAAATAATGACACCTGTTTTAGAAGTTGTTATTGCCTCTTTAATAATAGTATTAATAATCGTTCTGGTTGTTATTACGGTTTTCCTTGTAAAATTTATTCAAGAAGCAACTTTAACAATGACAAGTATAAAAGAACTTACTGATGTAACAAGAAAAGAAATGGAACCTGCTTTAAAATCGGTAAATAATATTTTAGCGACCGTGAGCAATGTCTCAACTGCCACAAATAAACAATTGGAGTTAATAAAGAAAATTCTTACAACACTTTTAGGTGCATCGTGTGTTGCTTTCGGTACAGTTAAAAATAAAGGCGGTTTTATAAGCGGACTTATAAGCGGTTTTAAAACATTTAGAAATAAAAGGAGATAAAAATGTCAATAGGTAGATTTGTAGCCGGTTTTGCTATCGGCAGTATTGTAGGCGGTATAATAGGTATTCTCTTAGCTCCCCAGTCCGGTGAAGAAACGAGGGAAATGCTCTCGGATAAATCAAAAGAAATATGCGATAAAGCACATGATGCGGTTTCGGAAATACAGCATAAAGCTGACGGTATTGTAAGTGATATGCAGTCAAAAGGCGATGAACTTATTTCTAAACTTCAGGAAGTAATAAACAAACAAAAAAATACCGAAGAAGTTTAGAAAATATGAAAAACATAGGAATAATCCGGAAATATTTTTCCGGATTATTTTTTAATTGAAATTATTTATCCTTCATCAGATAATATAAACGTAAATAACAAAAAGAGGATTTTTAAAATGACAGAAACAATGGTATCAAATGTCAGCTTAAAAGTTGATATGTCAAATCTTGGCAAATACAGCGAAAATGCTAAAAATGCAGTTGAGGATATAAAACAAAGAGCAGGGAAACAGGGACAATTTCTAAATTGGATTGGATTTCTTCCTCAAAATCAGATTAATAATATTGATAATCTCTATGAATTGGCGGAAAAAGCAAAAGATAACAAATATACTGATTTAGCAATTCTTGGTATCGGCGGGTCAAGGCATACTACTGAGTCTTTGATAAGAATGATTGGTAAAGAAGCTAATGTTCATTTTTACTCTTCAGTAGACTCCGAAAGTTTCAGAAGATTTATCAATTCTCTTGATTTATCGAAGACACAATTTCTTGTAGTATCAAAATCTGGCGGTACAATAGAAACAACTGTAGCATATGAAAATGCAAGAAAAGTAATGCAGGAATATCTTGAAAAAGATGATGTTTCCGATAGATTTATTGCAATGACAGATATTTCAAGCGAAAAAAGCAATCTGAGAAAACATGTAAATGCCGGTGATATAAAGCTATCAGGTCTTGTACATGACGATGTCGGCGGAAGATTTTCTATTTTTGATGATGCTACAATTTTTACTCTGGCCTATGCAGGAGTTCCGAAAGAAGATGTAATTGCAATGCTTAACGCATCTTTAAAAGCACAACAGGAATTTTTAAATCCGGATATTAATTCAAATATGGCGCTGCAGCAGGCTGCATTCAATGTTCAATCAAGATTGGACGGAAATCAAAAACATTTTGTAGAATACTTCGGAGATGCTTTCCAAGGCACAACTTTATGGGAAAAACAATTAAAGAATGAATCTTTAAAAGCAAGAATTTCAACAGATACAAATGTAGGTCCGGGATATCTGCACTATAATGCTGAAGCAGACTTAGACAGTGCAAATAAAGATTCTTTCTTCACTTTTGTATATGTTACTCCTCAGGAAAAAGTAACAAAAGCTGTTTTAGAAGGGGTTATAAGTGCTTATTCAAATATGCATCCGGTTTCGGTTGTCGAGCTTAAAGACTTATCTTTAACAACTCTAGCTGAATTTATTGAGTTTAAGCATTTTGAAACTCTTTATACAGGCAATATTCTAAGACAAATTGACGGGGATATAACATCCATTGAGAATGCACTTCCGGAAGTATTACAGCCGAATGTTGAAATATACAAAAAAGAAGTCAGAAAAGCAATGGCAAAATAATAAATTAAAAATACAACAAAAGAGGAAACATCTGTTTCCTCTTTTGTTGTATATAAAAATCAAATTAGATATTAACCGACACCGTTGAATTTCGGGGTAGCTCTGTCTATAGCACTTCCTTCTGCTTCTTCTACTGCTTCCAGTTGTTTTTGGAGGGTAGTAACCATAGTATCAAGCCTTTTAACTTCCATTTCTATGGCATTTTCTTT
The DNA here is from genome assembly GCA_944323535.1 of Candidatus Gastranaerophilales bacterium. GTDB lineage: Bacteria > Cyanobacteriota > Vampirovibrionia > Gastranaerophilales > Gastranaerophilaceae > Avigastranaerophilus. The sequence continues at coordinate 51,412 of CALUSW010000001.1, forward strand.
GACGGAGACCTGGTAAATTTCTCTGTTAATCTGGTCAACTTCAGCTTCAAATTCAGCCTGTTTTTGGTTAATAGAAGCATTTATGGTGTCTCTCATTCCTGAATCTGCACTTGCCAAATCTGCATATAAGGCTGCGAGTTCATTTGATTGAGAAGCATTCATACTGGTTAATTGCTGCTGCAGACTCAGAGTCTGGGTAGCCAGAGCATATTGCTCATTGGATCTTTGTGTCTGTTGCAATTGTGCATTGTTGAGCTGTCCGTCAAGTACTAATTTTCTTTGTGCAAATAATGCGTAACCCATCTTAATTTCCCCGGTCTTTTTCTCTTATATACATGAAAACTTTTCGTTTTTAATTCATGACTTTTTGAGAAAAGTTTGTTACAATTTTGTTACAAATTTTATTTCAATAGTATATACTTTTTGCATGTTTTTTATAAAAAATATACCCAAAAAATAAATCTGAATTGTCTAAAGACCACTTAAATCATTATCTTGAGGATAATAAAGAACTCAAAGAAAGACTAATAGTTTTAAAATCGGAATTAACAGAGTCAGGTTTTGCTACACATATAACAGATAAATATTTATGTATGTTTTCAGCTTCAGAGTTTTTCAATATCAAGCGAAAACTTTCACGCATTAATCTTTTAATTCTGTTTCTGACAACAGCGCGTTTATGAATTTTCTTGCTTACAACAAAGGCAATTTTTGTATTTATATCAGGTGATTGTTTTTCTTTGCCGAAATAAATACACATATTAGAATCGGAAACCGTATGTTTTAGCTTATAAGTAGCAACAAATGCTTTATAATTTTTTAAGCGATATTTTTTTTTTAGCATTATAAACCTTAAAAAGGACTGCTTCAAAGCAGTCCTAAATTATTTATTATTTAGCTGCCGTTAGAATTATGCTCTTTCTTTAGCTGTAATAGCTATTTTATGACGGCCTTTAGCTCTTCTTCTGTTCAAAACTTCTCTGCCGCCTGCAGTAGCCATACGAGCTCTGAAACCGCTGACATTTTGTCTTTTTCTTTTTGTACCTTCAAGTGTACGTCTCATTTTATTTCTCCTTGAATGTGATATTTTTCGTTATATCATAATAAATAAGACATAATTTAAAGTCAATCATAAAGAAAAAAAGGTTAAATAATATGAACAAAATAGGTTTTATAGGCGGCGGTAAAATGGCTTGCGCTATTATAAGAGGAATTATAAATTCTAATTGGTGCAGAAAAGAAGAGATAATTGTTTCTGACAGAAATGAAGAAACTCTTAATAATTTAAAGAAAAATTTTGATATTAATATAACAACAGACAATAAACAAATTGTTCAAAATGCGAAAATTATACTGCTGGCGGTAAAACCTTTTGTATTAAGAGATGTACTTGAAGAGATAAAACCATATATTACGGATAATCATGTTGTACTTTCAATAGCTGCAGGAATTTCAATAAATACAATAGAGAATGTTTTAGGGAAAATTCCGGTAATAAGAATAATGCCTAATACTCCGGCTCTTGTTAATGAAGGGATGAGTGCGGTATGTAAAGGCACTTATGCCGGTGGAAAGGATGTATTAGCTGCTAAAAGTATATTTAGCAGTATCGGAAAGGTTATAACTTCGGAAGAAAAATATATAGATATTATAACTGCTATATCCGGCAGCGGTCCTGCTTTTTATTATTATATTATCGATGAAATTGCAAAAGCCGGAGAAAAACTCGGACTTGATTATCAGACTTGTCTGAAACTTTCGGCACAAACAGCGTTTGGATCTGCAAAAATGATTATGGAATCAGGAATTGCTCCAGAACAATTAATTATAAATGTAACTACGCCCGGCGGATGTACAGCTGTCGGGAACGAGGTATTACAAGAAAAGAATATTTCGGATATACTTTTTGAAACTATTGATAAAACAGCAAAAAAGGCATTTGAACTCGGAAAAAAATAAAGGAAATTTTTTATGGTAAAAAGAGCATTGATAAGCGTGTGGAATAAAGATAAACTTGTTGAATTTGCGCAGGAACTTATAGAAAAATATAATTATGAAATAATAGCAACCGGTTCAACATATGATTTGTTGAAAGAAAATAAAATAAATGCAAAGGAGATAACGGAGATTACCGGTAAAAGACAATTAATTAACGGGAAAGTAAAAACGCTTTATCCTGATATTTTTGCAGGTATTCTTGCTGATATGTCAAATGCTGAAGAAAAAGATGAAATTGAAAAAAACGATATTAAATTATTTGATATGGTTGTTGTAAATTTTTATCCTTTTGAAGAAGCGGCGGATAAAAAAGTTATGGAACAGGAGTTAATTAATACAATTGATATCGGAGGGCCTTCAATGCTGAGAGCGGCTGCAAAAAACTGCAGAAGAGTTCTTGCTGTTTCATCTCCCTCTCAATACAGACAGGTTCTCGAAGATTTAAAAGAACATAACGGAGAATCTTCTTTGGCTCTAAGACGGGCATGTGCATTGAAAGTATTTGAAAAAACTCTCGATTTTGACTCGAAAATATTAAGTGAACTATCAAATCGTTTTGAAGAAGATACGGATAATTATTTTTCTTTAAATATAAAAAAGGCAAAGAATTTAAGATACGGTGAAAATCCCCACCAGAAAGCAAATATATATTATACAAACAATACAATTGATTATGCAATTTTGAACGGTAAAGAGCTTTCTTATAATAATATATTGGATGCGGCAGCCTGTACAAATATTTTAAGCGAGTTTTATGATGTTAATGCCTGCACAATTATAAAACATAATACTCCCTGCGGGGCAGCGCTCGGCAAAGATATAGAGGAGGCCTGGACAAAAGCACTTGACTGTGATCCTTTAAGCGCATTTGGCGGAATTGTCGGATTTACACAAACAGTTACGGAAAATCTTGCTAAACAATTAACTTCTATGTTTCTGGAAGTAATTATTGCTCCGGATTATAATCCTAAAGCACTTGAAATATTAAAAACCAAGAAAAATTTAAGGGTTATAAAATTAAATACATCGCTTATAGAATACAAAAATCATTTAACGGAAGAAATAAGAATTACCCCTTTCGGAACTTTAATTCAATCAGCAGATAAAGGAGAATTAAACAAAGACAGCTTTAAGGTTGTAACAAAAACGAAACCGACAGCGGAAATGATAGAAGATATGATTTTTGCCTGGAAGATAGTAAAACATGCAAAATCAAATGCAATAGTAATAGCGAAGGATTTTAAAGTACTTGGTATAGGGCAGGGGCAGACCAGCAGGGTTGATGCTGTTGAAATTGCTTTAAATAAAGCATGCGACGGTTCTAAAGATGCTGTATTGGCATCAGACGGATTTTTCCCGGCAATTGATAATATACAATTTGCGGCACAGGGCAGAATTGCAGCTATAATACAACCCGGCGGCAGCATAAAAGATGAGGAAGTTGTTAAAACTGCCGATAAATATAATATTGCAATGATTACAACAGGGATGAGACATTTTAAGCATTAATATGGAACAAAAACAAAATAAAAAAATAATAAAAACGCTTGCATTAGGACATTTTATAACTGATGCATATTCGGGTTTTTTAAATCCGATAATGCCTTTTATTGCGGCAAAAATCGGAATAAGCATGGCTGTTGCGGCTTTATTGATTTCGTTTTCTAATCTGACATCAAATCTTTCTCAGCCGTTTTTCGGGTTTATAGCAGATAAATGGCAAAGGAGATTTTTCATTTTCTGGGGAATAATAATGGCTTCCGTCTTTTTATCTTTTCTTGGTATTGCTCATAATATATATTCTTTAATATTATGCTTAATTTTAGGACATATGGGAGTTTCTTTTTTTCATCCACAGGCAACCAGTATAGTTTCTCATTATTCAAAATGCCTTGCGGACAGTAAAGATATGAGTATTTTTATTGCAATGGGTACTATAGGATTTTCTTTAGGACCTGCAATTTCATCAGGCATAGCTGAAATTTGGGGGCTTGAAAAGCTTCCTTATGCGTGTTTTGCCGGAATAATTACGGCTTATGTAATACTTAAAATTGTACCTAAAATACAAAAAAATACGGAAGAGGGAAAAAAAGTTTCTTTGTTGGGTTCTATTAAGAAGATATTTTCGAATAAACCTGTATCAATTCTTGTATGGGCATCTATAGTAAAATCCTTTGTGGTATCTTCTTTTTCGATTATGCTTCCTTTTTACTGGAAAGCCCAGAATTATAGTGTATCAAAAATAGGGATTATATTATTCTGTTTCTTAATCAGCGGCGCATTCGGGGTATTTACAAGTCCGTTTGCAGAAAAAAAACTCGGAATAAGAAATGTCTTTTATCTTTCGCTTGTTACGGTTCTTCCTTTAGGTGTTATTTTCTATATATTCCATAATAATGTTATAGGACTCACAGCGTTTATATTAATAGGATATGTCAGTTTTCTTGCTGTTCCTGTTAATATGTCGCTTGCACAAAGACTAATGCCCGAATTTAAAAGCATGATAGCCGGTTTTATCGGCGGATTCAGCTGGGGAGTTATAGGACTTATTCTGCCTTTAATAAGTGTTATTGCAGAAAACTGCGGAATAATGAAAATTCTTTTAATTATTTCATTTATTCCGGTTTTGTTCTCTTATTTTATTAAATATATTCCGGAAAGAACTGTTTGATAATTTATACTATGTATTGGTATTAACAGTATTTGCAGCAGTATCCGTATATTGTTTTATTTGTGCATCATAGAGTTTTCTTTTGGCTGCATTCCATAAAGCTCTTCTTTGATAGTCTTTACAATCTTTTAACTGTTCCGGAGTATCTGTTTCATGAGAAGCGCATATTCTTTCCATTAAGTTAATTCTGTTATAAAATTTGCGGTTTGTAGCGCGGAAGGCATCTTCCGGATTAATTCCGGAATCTTTGGCTATACTTGCTGCAGTATAGAAAATGTCGCCCATTTCTTCTTCCATATGGTCATAATTCTGACTTGTTCTATCCTGTTGATACTCTCTTCTTGCAACATTGAATTCTTCAATTTCTTCCATTAGACAATCATTCCAGGCTTCCTGTGTCTTTACAAAATTAATGCTTCTTGTTACATCATCTATTTTATTGAAACAATCAAATACATTTCTATTGCTTGGATTAATTCCCTTCATCAAGGCTAAAGGCGGAATAGTTGCCATCTTTGTGTATGCAAACGGTTCTAATAATTGTTTTATATCCTTTTCCGGGCGGGAAATGTTATTATTTTTACTTTTTTGTAATGATGTTCTGCTTCGTTTTCCGGTCATTGGAATTGTATATTTATTATATAAATTTAAACCTACCCTCATGTCATTTCTCCTTTATTTGAATTATAAAAATTCTAAAAAAATTTTTTGCCTAAAAAATAAATACCCGATTTTCGGGTATTTATTTTTGTTTTTTTATATTTCAGGTTCTTCTTCTTCAACAATGACATCTTCAAATGGATTTTCTTCACAGGATGTGTCTTCAGGAATATCAGGAGATGAATCTGTTGGCTGATCGGGTGAAGGCTCTGTAGTTGAAGTTGTCGGATCAGGTTCAACCGATGGAGTTGGTTCTGATGTTGGTGAAGGTTCAACAGGATCTGTTGTCGGTTCATTTGTTGGGGTAAATGTCGGTTCAACAGGAGGAATATCTTCTGCACCGTCTGTTGGTTCTAAAGTTGGCATTGTTGTTGGTGTTGTATCAACAGTGGGTTCATCCGGAGTTGTGTCAACAGTCGGAGTTGTATCAATTGTTGGTTCGTCCGGTGTTGTGTCAACAGTCGGTGTTGTATCAATCGTGGGTTCATCCGGAGTTGTATCAACAGTCGGGGTCGTATCAATCGTGGGTTCATCCGGAGTTGTGTCAACAGTCGGGGTTGTATCAACAGTGGGTTCATCCGGAGTTGTATCAACAGTCGGGGTTGTATCAACAGTGGGTTCATCCGGAGTTGTGTCAACAGTCGGGGTTGTATCAACAGTGGGTTCATCCGGAGTTGTGTCAACAGTTGGTGTTGTATCAACAGTGGGTTCATCCGGAGTTGTATCAACAGTCGGGGTTGTATCTACCGTGGGCTCACATTCACATTCTCTTGTGTATTCAAAATCGGGAAGAATTATTTTATCGCCGGTATATAAAACTGCATTATGTCTCCCTGTCCCGCCGACTTCCGTTCTCCAGCCGCCATCTTCTGTTCCGTATATGTCAGGGTTAGCATCCATTACGGCTTTTTCAAGTGCATAGTATTCATCACTGTACATTTCTATACCCATTGCATCAAGATCATAGCTGTTTGAAATAATTCTCGTTAAACAGTTATTGACATCATTATCCTCTGCCGGATTTACCCAGGTCTCAACGTTAACATATTTATTTCCGTCATCATCGACTTTAATTCTATCATCATCCTGAAAAACAGCTGATACAGTTTCCATTGTACCATCCTGACAACCGCAGTCACAATCTGACGGACAACCACATGTAGGTTCTGTCGACTCGGTTTCATCTGACAATGATTCTATGAAGGCTTTTATATCTTCACTTTCTATTGCATTACCGTCGCCATGCATAAAAGATAAATATTCAAGTTCGTCTCCGGATAATGATTCATCTCCGTCCAGCTGGCTTAAAACGTCATATATTAAACCTAATTCTTCTTTTGTATAAGGATTATCGGCATCTGAGTCATATAGCGTATTTACGAAACCATTACGATTCATAAGTGTTTCGTTATATCCGTCATCTGTTTCATTATTCCAGATAGATGTATTGTTAACGGTTTTATTTTCATCTGAATTCTCAAATGTATTTTTTGCTTCATTTAACAATGAAGGATCAACATTCTTTAATATTTCAGCTTTTGAGTTTAAACTAAAATCCATACATAACACTCCTATTTTATATCTATAATTCTTTTTTATCGGCAATCAATTTATAATCTTTAATAAAAATATTTTTCTTGTTAAGATTTGTAAAATATAAATTATTTTTTATCAATCCGAAAATGTCTTTCAACTTCTATAAAAATGTAAGAAGGTAGGTATTTATGAATTTAGCAGCAATTTCGTTTAAAGGTAGTGATGATATAAATATTCCGTCATGGGTAAACAGACCATATAATGAAAGAAGAAGACAGACAGCGTCAACATTGGAAAGACAGCCGCAGAAAGATGAATTTAATCCGCGGACAAATAAGGGAAGACGTAGAAATGATAAACATAAAAAGTCTATTCTTTCCAGACTGCCTGTTCCGGTAAGAACATTCGCGGCAGGAATGGCTTTAACACTGGCTGCTCAAGGTGCATACGGAATGATAAATCAGCCTAATATGCCGAATATGGTGTATGTTCCTTTTGATTCTCAAACTACATCTATAGAACAACTTGCAGAAATTTATGATACTGATGTTGATTTTATTTTAGAATATAATAATATTTCCGATGAAAATGACCTGAATGGATTGACAGAAATTCAGATTCCATCCGGATATGATTATTTAGATACAGAAATTAACAGACTTCAAGACAAATTATATTCCACAGATATATCTGAAGAAGAAAGAGCAGGAATAGAAGAACAAATACAAGCGCTGATTGCTAAGCAGGAATTGCAGCATTATGTCGCAAATGTATATTCTGACGGAGAATATGTGTACTATTCGATTATCTCTCCTTCTGAAGATGCGCCTGAAGAGTTCAAAGATAAATACAAACACGGAATAAATGTAGAAACTTTTAAAGATTTATTCGATATAGAAGATAAGGCGATAAGAAGATATAATGACATAGATTACAGCTGGGATACAGATGATCCTGAATACGGATATTACAAAGACTATACAACAGCATGGCTTCATAAAGGTGATGTTATAAAAGTTCCCGTTTCAGCTATTCAAACTGATAATATTAACCTGGATGATTTTATTACAGAATAATGCTTCCCTGTCTTAAAACTTTTATTTCATTTTCTGTTGCATAAACAACGGTTGATTCTATTCCCTTACAGCAATATCCGTAATCTTCAAAAATATAATCTGTAAAAGGTCCTATCGAAGTATAAGCTTCTTCATAAGTTTTAGAAGAAGGATGATTAGATAAATTAGCACTGGTGGTGGCAAGAACATGTCCTTGTATTTTAGAACAAAGCAATTTAAAAAAGTAATTATCAGGAATCCTTATTCCTATCGTATTCATCCCGGAAGTTATATAATCAGGAGTTTTTTCAGACTTTTCTGTAACTATGGTAAGAGCACCGGGAAAAAACTTTTCCATTAAGTTTTCAACGGCAGGAGATATTGTTTTAACATACGGAAGCAGATATTTTGTATCATTAGACATTAAAATTAATGGTTTGGAGCGATCTCTGCCTTTAATTTCATATATTCTATCGACTCCTTTTTTACTATCGGGCAGGCAGCCCAAACCCCATACGGTATCTGTGACAAACGCTATAACTCCGCCTGATTGTAATTTTTTATTCAAGTCATTAACAAACGAACTTTTGTTTAATATAATTTTTGATTCTTTCAAGTAATTCTCCTACATATTCTACTTTAAATAATGCTGCAAATATTATATACACCGATATACAAAGAATTAATATAATTAAAGTTTTTATTGCCAGCATAAACCAGTTTGCAGAATTTACAATCCAGCCGTTATAAATCATAAGATTTATAATAAAAGATATTATTGCCGCAGCAAGCATTTTGATAAGATTTATAAAATAAGTTTTATATCCGAGATTAATTCTTTTAAGTAAAATACATCCCAACAGAACAGCATTAATTAAAGTTACCAGCGATGTTGAAAGGGTTATTGCCGCAATTCCCAATTTTCCTATAAACAAAGCATTTAAAATAAATTTCAAAATTATTGAGGAAAAAGCTACAAGAAAAGGAGTTTTTGAGTCATTAAACGAATAGAATACTCTTGTAACGGAATCTCTGAAAACATAAGGAATAATTGCAAAAGAAAGAAAAATTAAAGCCTGAGATACCATATAAGTAGCATTAGAGTCAAATTCTCCTCTTTGAAATACAAGCTGTACAACATCATAAGCTAACAGAATAATACAAAACATTATGGGAATGGCTGCAAAATTCAACAGCCCTATTCCTTTATGAAAGTAATATTTTATTTCATCATATTTTTTTTCTCCTACCAAACGAGAAAATATAGGAAATAACGGAACAAGAAATGCGGTAGCTAATATTCCGACCGGAAATTGAAAAATTCTGTTTGCATAACCTATTGCAGTCCAGGCGCCTTCTTTTAATTGGGAGGCAAAAAACATATCTACATAAACATATATTTGTCCTATGGTGGAGCTTAAAGCCGCAGGGAATACAAGTTCTATAAGATTTTTAAATTCCGGATTGTTCTTAAAATTAAAATTAGGTTTTATTTTAAATCCTAATTTTTTGACTGCGGGGAACTGGGCGATAAATTGCAGAAAAGCCCCTATTGTTGTTGCAACTGCAAGAGCAGTGCCGAAATTATCCTGTTTTACGACGGCAATTATAATAATTATGCTTAAACTCATTAAAACGGGCGAAATATTCGGCAGAAGAAAATTTCTGTATGTAATCAAAAGTCCGTAATATATGCCTATAATGCCGCCTATTAATATAACCGGAGTCATTATTCTTAAATGATTAGCTGCTATAGAAACAAGCTCCTGATTATCACTATGAATTATAAAATTGAGTATTTGTTCGGAAAATATAAATATTATGAGCGAGAACAAAGCAAATATAATAAAAGTGGCAGTCAGAAAAGTATTAAATAATTTATTTACTTTTTCACTTGGCATTTTATCATCGGGATTAACAAGTTTTGCAAATACACTTACCGTTGCACTGTGAAAAGGGCCGCCGACTCCTCCCATTAAAATTATAGCAAGCGACGGTATTTGATACGCATAAAAATATGCATCCGAAACAAGCCCCGCGCCATAATAATTTGCTATACATATATCGCGTATAAAACCAACAAACTTAGAAATTATTGTTACAAAAGCAATAAGCCAGGCCGCTTTTAACAAGGAACAGTCTTTACTCATCAACAGCCCCTTTTATTTGAATAAATACAGTTGCTGAATCTTCAAAAGTTGCATCTTCATCTGTTACAAGATAAGATATTTTATTTTCGCCCTTGTTTAAATATCTTGAGATACTTACTTTTGTTTCTTCTTTGTCCGGTTTTATGGTTAATTCTTTATTATTAACAAAAACTTTTATTTTTTTTATGTTGTTTGAATTTAATACAATGATTTGTGCATCTTCATTTTCCGTATAAAAAATTCGTTCGGTTATCTTGTAATTGCCTCTTATAACAACCGGTATTGTTGCTAATTTAATTCCTCTGTAATAATGCTGTAAAATTTCGTCAAAGGTATACCCTGAGGCAGCCATTTTACCTGCGCCCCACTGGCTCATTCCTACACCGTGCCCGAAACCTCCGCCTGAAAATTTATATACGGGTACAGCCGAATTTATATATGAAATTACAAAGTTGGCGCTGGGAAGAGAAATGCCGTTTTTAGGAAAACATCTTCTTATAACAAGCTCTTTGTTGATTATAAAAGTATTTTTATCTGTTTTTACCTCAAGCGTTATAATCTTTCCGGATTTCCCTCTTTCCAGAGCTTTTATTGAAATGAGATTTCCAAAATCTTCTTCCGAAATAAGAGGAGGAGTAATAAAACCTGTAGTTGACTGGGCTTTTATTGTTTTCGGTAATATCTTATTCAGCTCATCCGCTGTCCATTCTTTCGACCATCTGTAATAAGGAGATACGTCATCGAATGCTTCCGGATTTGATAAATAAAATTCTTCCGCTTTTTCATCAGTGTTTAGTTCGGGGAAGTTATTATTATCAGGTACTGCCGTCAGATACGGAATATTTTTTGAAGGGAAAATACGTGTTTCGGGATCGGAGAAGGCAAATTCATAACTCTCTGTGTATCCTCCGGCAGTGGAACTGTACAGAGCTAATATCGGATTATTTTCTTTATCAAGAGCAATTATCCCGTTTGTCTGTTCAACTGCTTTATCAGAAACTGGATCTTCCGTATTTGCTCCAAAATATACCTGACAGGCAACGGAATCGCACAAATCAAATTCATCATAAGCTTTTACTCTCGGTGTTACCGCATAATTTCTTGCTGCTACGGTTTGTGCTTTTAAGGCTTCAAGTCCGAATCTTACCGGCATTTCATTTGGAACAACTCCTCTTAGATAGTTTTTAAGGCTTAATACATTAACTATAGAAAATTTACTTATATCTTTTGAGCTTCTTACTAATTCAATATAACCCCTGTATAATGCCTGCTTTCCTTTTCTTTTTAATCCCTCAATTGAAATAAAATTATTATCATCAGGTTTTATGAGAACAGGACCTGTCAAATTTCTCGCTGCCAGTTTATTATCAATATATATTCTAAATAAATTATTTTCGGATGTTACCTTTAAAATTTGCGCAGTTTCCTGTATAGGAAGAACGTATCCTGTTGCAGAATCCATAACATGCAAAGAAGAAGCATTATTGAACTTTATTTCATCAAAAATATATGTTTTAAATCCTGTATCACTGATTCCGACCCTGACAGGAATATGGTTGTCTGCAGCATATGAATACTGAACAAAATAAAAAAATAAAAATATTAGAAATGATATAATTTTGCTTAATTTAAACATGCTATTCCCTAACAGCTCTATTATAGATTAAAGAATGAATAAATGGAAATAGCAAACATCTGTATTCACTTTTAATTAAATCAGAGCTATTATATTCTTGAAAAAGGAATAATATAAAATGGGTTTAAATTCTACACCTTCATCAGAAAGAGTTTATATCGGTTTTTTCGGCAGAAGAAATGCCGGGAAATCAAGTTTGGTAAATGCTGTTACCGGTCAGGATTTAGCGGTCGTATCACCTGTTAAAGGAACAACAACTGATCCTGTTTATAAAGCAATGGAACTACTTCCGATAGGTCCTGTTTCAATTGTAGATACTCCGGGATTTGATGATGAGGGGGAACTTGGCAGGCTTAGAATAGAAAAAACAAAACAGGTTTTGAATAAAGTTGATATTGCTGTTTTAATTGTCGACTCTCAAACCGGTGTTAATGATATAGATAAAGAATTAATAAAAATTTTTGAAGATAAAAATATAATTTATATTATTGCTTATAATAAAGCAGATTTAATCGCAGAAAAACCGGAATTAAAACTTGAAAAAAATGAAATATATGTAAGTGCAAAAAAGAAAACAAATATTTATGAACTTAAAGAATTAATAGCTTCTTTATATGACGGCGGTTTAAACAGCCGAAAATTAGTTAAAGACCTTATAAATCCGAATGATTTAGTTATACTGGTAACACCTATAGATTCTGCCGCACCCAAAGGAAGATTAATTTTGCCCCAGCAGCAGGTAATAAGAGATTTACTGGAAGCTGATGCTCTGTCTGTTGTTGTTAAAGAAACCGAACTTGTTTCTGCATTGAACAGCTGCAGCAAAAAACCCAAAATAGTTATAACCGATTCTCAGGCTTTCGGGCGTGTATCTGAAGAAACACCTGATGATATTTATCTTACTTCTTTTTCCATTTTATTCGCAAGATATAAAGGAGTTTTAAAAGAAGCCGTAAAGAGTGTAAAAATGTTAGAAAAACTCAAAGATAATGATACACTTCTTATCTCGGAAGGCTGCACACACCACAGGCAATGTGATGATATAGGAACAGTAAAACTCCCCCGGTGGATTCAAAATTATACAGGCAGACATCTGAATTTTGAATTTTCTTCAGGCGGAGGATTTCCTTCTGATTTGTCAAAATATAAACTTATTGTTCATTGCGGCGCTTGCATGCTTAAAGACAGAGAAGTTATGTTCAGATATAAACAGGCACAGGAAAGTAATATTCCAATAACAAATTACGGAATAACTATTGCCTATATTAATAAAATTCTTGAAAGAAGCCTTCGGATTTTTCCTGATATACACAAAGAGTTGGTTAAATAAATAATATATATATCATATATATTATTACATTTTGTAAACGGCTTAAAGGCTTTTATTATGCTGTTTTTTAAATTTTGTTAACATTTTTATAATTAAAAAGACAATTATCAGGGCATATATTTTTTATATATATTAGAAGAGTTTAAAAAACGAGGATAATATGAGTTTCTTTTCAGATATTAACGGATTTAATGCTAAAGATATCAAAAGTATTTACAGTCAGAAAGATGATGCTAAAGCTGATTTTTCCGAAGTTGATTTCTGCATAAATGAAGATATGTCAAATGATATATTTGTATCTGATAATGATTATGGTGAATATACTCATGACTCAGGCAATATATTTGATTTCAGCGCCGAAAATATCCAAGAAACAATAGAAGATTTAATGTATAATTATAATATGACGCCTGAAGAAGCAGAAGAATATATACATAGAAATATGAATTTAGAAGGATAATAATAATAAAGAATAAAAGGATAAAATCTCTTTAATATTAAAGAGATTTTATCCTTTTAAAGCGCCTTCATTTTGTCCTGAAATGAAATATTTCTGCATTATAATGAAAAATATTAAAACAGGAATAATTGAAATAATAGCGCCTGCCGCAATATAGCGCCAGTTAGCACTGAATAACCCCTGTAAATCATTAACTCCAACAGGAAGTGTATATAAAAATTTATTTGTTAAAACAATACTTGGCCAGAGAAATTCTCCCCAAGACCCTATGAAAGTGAATATAGCAAGAACCGCAAGAGAAGGAGCTGTCATAGGAAGTAAAATGCTTCGCCAAATATTAAATACACTGCAGCCGTCAATAAAAGCCGCTTCTTCCATTTCTTTCGGAATAGCAAGAAAAGCCTGGCGCATAAGAAAAATTCCAAACGCATTAACGGCAAACGGCAAAATTAATCCGAGATATCCGGCGGTAAATCCGTATGAGTCAACAAGATGAAGTTTTAAGACTATTAAATATACGGGAAGCATTATAGCCTGAAAAGGAATCATTATTGTTGAAAGTATAAGACTAAAAATTATATTTTTGCCCTTAAATTGCATTCTGGCAAGAGGATATGCAGCAAGTGACGAGAAAATCAAATTCAAAATTACGGTAAATCCCGCAACAATAAAGCTGTTCATAAAATACAGCAAAAAAGGAATCTGCTTCCATGCTCCTTTAAAATTATCAAAAGTTATATTTTGAGGTATAAAAACAGGCGGATATTGAAATATATTTTCGTCAATACCTTTTAATGCCGTTGAAATCAACCATAGAAAAGGGAATATTGATATTAAAGATATAAATATAAGAAAAGTATGAGAAAAAATGCCCTTTAGAAAATTTTTTATCATAATTCATACCTCTTTTTTTCAAAAAAGGTAATATTTATTACGGAAAATATAAGTATTATAAAAAGTAAAATAACGGAGGCGGCAGAAGCTGCTGATAAATCAAGATATTCAAAAGCTCTTTCATAAATGTAATATACAATTGTTTTTGTGGAATTTAACGGACCGCCCTTTGTCATAACGTATATTTCCGTAAAAACTTTTAATGCCGATATTGAGGATATTATTACAACAAGAGCAATTGAGGGCATAATATGCGGAATAGTGACGGTTAAATGTTTTTGAAACTCATTTGCACCGTCAACTTCTGCTGCTTCATATAATTCTTTCGGGACTCCGACAAGGGCTGCAAGGTAAATCATCATATAATAACCTATACCTTTATATATCGTTACCAGCGAAACAGCAAACAGTGCGAATTTTGTATCAGTAAGCCAGCCTACGGGTTTTATATTAATTAATTCCATAAAATAGTTTAATACTCCCTGCTGGGCATACAGCCATTTAAAGGCAATTGCTACAACAACAATGGAAATTATAACGGGCAGATAGATTAATATTTTATATAAGGTAATTCCTTTTAATTTTTGGTTTATGACAATTGCTACAACTAACGGAAATACTGTTAAAAACGGAACAACCATAAGTAAAAATAAAAAAGTATTTATTAAAACTTTATAAAAAATTTTGGATTTAAATAAAATTAAATAATTATCAAAACCTATAAATACAGGATTATATATATCAGCGGAAAAATCTTTAAAACTTAATATTATCGTATAAAATAAAGGGAGAAAGAAGAATACTGCAAGTATAGCTGCTGCAGGAAATAAAAACATATACGGAATATATTTTTTATAAAAGTTATTCAATTAATACACCTTTAAGTTTGTTTAAATTATACCCTTTTTTGGCAATATTTGCACAAAAAATGTTTTTATTATAAATAAGGAGAGAAAAAATGAACTTTTTGAACAAATTAAAAAATATTATACACAAACAATTTGTAAAAATTGTTCTATGGCAGCGAAATAAAAACAAAGCCGGAAAAATCTTCTTTAAAAGTTCAACAACTAAACATTCCATGAATTCAAGCTGTTCATTAAAAATTTCAGCTGAAACAGAAAAAAAGAAGAATGAAATCAATGAAGAATTGCGAAATATTGTAAAAAAATATATTAATACACCGGAAAATCTTATACAGTATATACAAACACAGGGAATTAAAGTATATAAATTTAAAAATGCCGATAAAATCCTAGCATTGCTGGGAGAAGAAGAAGGATTTCTGACTCCTTTAAAAGGCTTAAAAGCAATATTCTTAAATATGATATTAAAAATAAAAGCAGGAAAGATTCATGGATTTGGATTTTCAACAGAAGAAATGTTTATTTTTAATCTTAATAACACAGAGATTTATACAATAGCAAGAGCTTTGCATAAATATTACGGATATAAAAATAATCTTCCGGGATATGATTATAAATCTCAGGAAATATTTAAGAAAGTATATAAAAAGAGCAAAAATCATACATCTCCATTTTTCGGATGTACCATTAATGATATGTATGCCTGTAAAGAAGCAATAGCAAGAGATCTTGAATCAATAAACTTTACAATAGCTCTTTCTGTTGAATATGAACGTTCAAAAAAGGCATTAGAAAAAATTTCCAAAAATAAGAGTACAAATATATAGGTTTTTATACAAGTTCTTCATCATATGCATTAATAGGAAGGTAAACAGTGAATACGGAACCTTTGCCTTCTTCGCTTTCTACGGTTATTTTCCCGTGATGATATTTTTCTATTGTGATTTTAACAAGGTGCAGCCCTAAACCTGTACCTTTAATAGTATGGGTGGCATTTTCAACTCTGTAAAACCTGTCAAAAATTTTCTCAAGATGTTCTTTTGCAATGCCTATACCGTTATCTTTTACTGAAAAAACAGCATAATTTTTATCATCGGACAAATAAATACTGACAGATATATCTTTATTTTCCGGAGAATATTTTATTGCATTAGAAAGGAGATTTCTTATAACTCTGTCTATGCTTTCAACATTTATGGGGACAGAAGGTATTTTTTCTTTAACCTTCATATTAATATTTATATTTTTTTCATCCGCAAGAATTTTTATGGAATTTATATTTTGTTCTATAAGTTCAACAAGATCTGAGTATTCTTTTTTTAGTTCAACTGCATCGGATTCAAGACGCGAGAAATCAAGAATATCATTAACCATTGTATGCAGCCTTTTAGCTTCAACATCAATAGTATTTAAAAATTCTTTTTTTGTAATTTCGTCAAAGTCATCGCCGTTGTTGCATAAAGTATCAATATAAGTTCTTAAAACAGTAACCGGAGTTCTAAGTTCATGCGAAACATTTGAAATAAAAGTGTTTTTTAATTTGTTGACTTCTGTTTCTCTTGTAATATCCAGAAGAACTATAATATATCCGACATAATCCTGTAATTTTGAGAACATTGGCGAAATCATGGCTTTAATTGTCTTTTTTCCGGCTTCTATATTAAGTTCTACCGGCTTATTTTCTATGATGTTTAAAGGTGTATCTTTAAATTCTTCAATTTTTTCAAGAAAACATTTTTGACCGTGAGAGTCAACATAATCCTGAATTTTTGTGTTTATAAATGAGTTTTCGTTATCAATATCAAGCATTTTTAAAGCAGAAGAATTTGCAAGTACAACATTATCATAATTATCACATACAATAACTCCGTTAATAATGCTCATAAGGACGGCTTCTAGTTTATTTCTTTCCAGGGTCAGCTGTTCAATATTTTGTTCTTCATATTTAGAGAGTATATTAGACATATCATTAAAAGCATCTGTTAATTCTTTCATATTTTCAGATTCAAGTTTATACCCGAATTTTCCGGTAGATATTTGTTTTACCCCTTTATATAACTTTTTAAGTTCTTTTGAAAGAAATACGAAATTAGCAAACATGATAACGGCGAAAGTCAGCCATGTAAGAATAAAAATAGTAAATAAAGATTTTTCAGCCGCATTCGAAATTACTTTTACCCCTTTTCCTGTCATACCGACGGTAACAGAGCCTGCTAAACGGTTGTTTTTTGATAAAATAACAGGAGAACTGACACTCACAATAGTTTCTTCGTCATTAACGGGAAAATCCGTTTTTGAAGAATATATAATATTGTTATTTCCGTCCTTAAAAATAACAAAAGAAACATCTTCATTTCCCTGAATAATCAAAGCTGCATGACGTTTTAAAATATTTTGTTTTTCTTCAAGAGAAACTCCTCTGGTAAATTCAGCCGATTCTATGGCTAATGTTGCAGACATCAGCTGCGCAAATTCCGAATATGATTTATCCATTTTATACCGGATGTCATTGATTGCGAAAACTGCGATAGCGAATATTACTGCAGTACCGACAAAAAGAGCACCCAATACGAATTTTGTTCTTGAATTAAAACGAAAATGAAAATATTTAATACTCATAAGCAAAGAAATTATAACATTTATAAATTTTTTTTGCGATAAATATGTCCGAACAAAATTTCACGATAAGCCGGCGGTGTGAGTGAAATTTTGAGAGCGGCATATTGAAAAGGTGAGTATTAAAGTGGAAATGTTGAATTTTCACTTTAATACGACACTAGATTATATTTTGTATTGCAAAAGTCTTTGGGACTTGACAATATATCTCAATAATGACAAGCATTTTACGCTAAAGTATATATCAATGTAAAAATATTGTTAACAATTGTTTAACAAAAAACGAAGAAAAAGCTTTTTTTCTTGACGGGCATGTTTTAGCAAGTATTATTTTATAATGGCTATGAGTGCCTTTAGTTGAATATTAATAATTAAATAAACATTTTTTATATAGTTGTAGTACACCACATAATGAGAGGTGAATGAATGTCAAAGCAAAAATATTCTGAGAGAATAACTCCGATGGGCATGCCCAAAACAAGATTGGATGATTTGCCGGACTTAATTGAAATTCAGAAGAAGTCATTTGAGTGGTTTTTAAAAGAAGGATTGAAAGAAGAATTTCTTTCATATTCTCCTATTAAAGACTATACAGGCAGATTAGAATTACATTTTCTTCCTAATTATACCTTCGATAATCCGAAGTATTCATTGGAAGAAGCAAGAATTCACGATGCAACATATGCTAAACAGCTTCGTGTAATGGCCAGACTTGTAAACCGTGATACGGGTGAAATAAAAGAACAGGAAGTATATATAGGAGATATTCCTACAATGACAAATAAAGGTACGTTTATAGTAAACGGTGCCGAACGTGTTGTTGTATCACAAATTGTTCGTTCACCCGGTATATATTTTAAACGTGAGATATCTCCTACGGGTAAACGTTTATTCAATGCGACTCTTATTCCGAACAGAGGAGCCTGGTTAAAAATTGAAACGGACGCTAATGATATAATTTATGTAAAAATAGATAAAAACCGTAAAATATTAGCAACTACTTTATTAAAAGCATTAGGCATAACAGTTTCTGAAATGGAAACATTGTTTACCCATTTTGAATTTTTAAAGAAAACTCTTGAAAAAGACACAACCGAAACTACGGATGATGCTTTAATTGAAGTATATAAGAAATTAAGACCCGGAGATCCCGCATCTGCCTCAGGCGGCCGTTCAATTATTGAATCAAGATTTTTTGATGACAAGAAATATGATATAGGCAGAGTAGGTCGTTATAAATTAAATAAAAAACTTAACTTAAATATCGCAGAAACACAAAGAACACTAACGATACAGGATTTGGTTGCTGCTGTAGAATATTTAATAAACCTTACTTACGATGAAGGCAGCTGTGATGATATCGACCATTTGGGCAACAGAAGAATAAGAAGTGTAGGCGAGTTATTGCAAAACCAGTTCAGAGTAGGTTTATCAAGAATTGAAAGAATAGTTAAAGAAAGAATGACTCTTCAAAATTCTGAAACACTTACTCCGTTAAATCTGTTAAATACAAAACCGTTAATAGCTTCTTTAAAAGAGTTCTTCGGTTCTTCCCAATTATCTCAGTTCATGGATCAGACCAACCCGTTGGCTGAATTAACTCATAAAAGACGTATTTCGGCATTGGGACCAGGTGGTCTTGTAAGAGAAAGAGCCGGATTTGCGGTTCGTGATATTCACCCTTCGCATTACGGAAGAATCTGTCCTGTTGAAACACCTGAAGGACCTAATGCAGGTTTGATAGGATCGTTAGCTACACACGCAAGAGTAAACGACTACGGGTTTATTGAAACACCATACTTTGTTGTAAAAGACGGTGTTGTTACGGATGAAGTACATTACATGAGCGCTGATGAAGAAGAAAACTTCCGTGTAGCTCCTTCTGATTTGACATTAAATGAAGATAAAAGTATTAAATCCCAATATGTGCCGATTCGTTATAAATCTGAATTCACAATGGGTGAATCAAAACGTGTTGACTATATGGGGGTTTCTCCGATACAGATTATTTCTGTTGCTACATCGGTAATTCCTTTTATCGAACATGATGATGCAAACCGTGCATTGATGGGTTCTAACATGCAGCGTCAGGCTGTTCCTCTCTTAATTACGGATAGACCTGTTGTTGCGACCGGTCTTGAAAAAAGAGCGGCAAAAGATTCCTGCATGGTTGTAGTTTCAGATGTCGACGGAACAGTTGTTAAAGTTGTAGGTGAAGAAATCTGGATTAAAGATAAATCCGGTAAATTGCATAAATATCAACTGATGAAATATGTAAGAAGCAATCAGGATACTTGTATTAATCAAAAACCGATTGTATCCGAAGGAGATGAAGTTAAAGCCGGCGATGTTATAGCTGACGGAGCTTCTACTCACTTTGGAGAACTTTCTTTGGGTAAAAATGTACTTGTTGCTTATATGCCCTGGGAAGGATATAACTTCGAAGATGCTATTTTGTTAAGTGACAGATGTGTACATGATGATATATTTACATCGCTGCATATTGAAAAACTTGAAATAGAAGCAAGACAAACAAAACTCGGTCCGGAAGAAATTACAAGAGAAGTTCCGAATGTATCCGAAGAGTCTTTAAGACATCTGGATGAAAGAGGAATAGTAAGAATAGGGGCAAGAGTATATGCTGATGATATTCTTGTAGGTAAAGTTACACCGAAAGGCGAATCCGAACATCCTCCGGAAGAAAAACTTTTAAGAGCTATCTTTGCGGAAAAAGCAAGAGATGTAAAAGATAATTCTTTAAGAGTACCGCATGGCGAAGGCGGACGTGTAGTTGACGTTAAAGTATTTGACAGAGAAAAAGGTGATGAATTATTACCCGGTGCAAATACATTAATCAAAGTTTATATTGCACAAAAACGTAAAGTATCGGTAGGTGATAAACTTGCAGGAAGACACGGTAATAAAGGTATTGTTTCAAGAATATTACCAAAAGAAGATATGCCGTTCCTGCCTGACGGAACTCCTGTTGATATAGTGTTAAATCCTCTGGGTGTACCTTCACGTATGAATGTAGGACAAACATATGAATGTCTGCTTGGTCTGGCATCATATTTAACAGGCGACTACTATGAAGCACCTCCGTTTGATGAAATGTACGGTGAAAATAAATCGGAAATTTCAACAAAATATGAACTTCTTAGAGGTATAAAAGAATCCGGATGCGATTGGGTAAGAGAAGACGGCAAGGTAATACTTTATGACGGAAGAACCGGTGAACCGTTTGATAAACCTGTATCCGTCGGTATCACATACTTCTTAAAACTTGTTCACCTTGTTGATGATAAAATTCACGCAAGAAGCACAGGTCCTTATTCACTTGTAACGCAGCAGCCTTTAGGCGGAAAAGCTCAATTCGGCGGACAAAGATTCGGAGAAATGGAAGTTTGGGCTCTTGAAGCATACGGCGCAGCTTATACGCTTCAGGAAATGCTTACAATAAAATCCGATGATGTTAACGGACGTTCAAGAGCATATGAAGCAATTGTAAAAGGTGATAATATACCAAGACCGGGTATACCTGAATCCTTCAAAGTACTTGTAAGAGAATTACAAAGTATCGGTTTGGATATAACCGTAGCAAAGAAAAGCGGTGAAGAAGTTGATTTAATGTCTGATACTGATGATTTAAGGAAAGCAGCTCCCAAGAGAATACTTTCAGATATCGATTCAGAACTTTTAAATATTAACTTTTTAGAAACACCGAGTTCTTTTAAAGAGTAAAATAAAACGAAGCCTGCACTATATTAAATAATAGTGCAGGCCGGATATAATAAGTTAAAGGAGATATAAAATTGTCTACAAGTATAGATTATTTTGATTATATACGAATAAGCATAGCTTCTCCGGAACGTGTGCTTAAATGGTCGTATGGAGAAGTAACAAAACCGGAAACAATTAACTATCGTACATTAAAACCTGAAAGAGACGGTTTGTTCTGCGAAAGAATTTTCGGACCTACAAAAGACTGGGAATGTTACTGCGGTAAATATAAAAGAGTAAGACATAAAGGTATTATCTGCGAAAGATGCGGTGTTGAAGTTACCGATTCAAAAGTAAGACGTCATAGAATGGGTCATATTAAACTTGCCGCCCCCGTAAGCCATATTTGGTTTTTAAAGGGTATTCCGAGCTATCTCGGTCTTTTGCTTGATATGACATTGAAAGATTTAGAGCAGGTTATTTATTTTAATAACTATGTAGTTATAGATCCTGCAGATTCCGAATTTAAAAAGTATCAACTGTTATCTGAGGAAGAATATGAAGACTTTATGCTTGAAAATGAAGATTCACAGTTGAAAGTCGGAATAGGCGCCGAAGCAATAAAGGAATTACTCGGCGAAATTTCGCTTCCCGAAATGGCAGAATCAATAAGAGCCGAATTATCAAGCTTATCAGGCAGCGTTCAAAGACGTGCAAAATTAATTAAAAGATTAAGACTTGTTGAATCTTTAATAGAAAGTCATACTGAAGCTACCTGGATGATTATGGATGTTCTTCCCGTAACTCCTCCGGATTTAAGACCTATGGTTCAATTAGACGGCGGAAGATTTGCTACATCTGACTTAAACGATTTGTACAGACGTGTAATAAACAGAAACAATCGTTTGTTAAGATTATTGGAAATGGGAGCTCCCGAAATAATCGTAAGAAATGAAAAAAGAATGCTTCAAGAAGCTGTTGACTCTCTTATTGATAACGGAAGAAGAGGCAGAACAGTAGTAGGACCAAGCAACAGACCTTTAAAATCCTTAAGTAATATAATTGAAGGTAAACAAGGTCGTTTCAGACAGAATCTGTTAGGTAAACGTGTTGATTATTCCGGCCGTTCTGTTATTGTAGTCGGACCAAAATTGAGTTTAAATCAATGCGGTTTACCAAAAGAAATGGCAATTGAATTATTTAAGCCGTTCGTAGTTAATAAGTTAATTGAAAGAGGATATGTTCAAAATATAAAATCTGCTAAAAAGAAAATAGAAAGATCTGAAGCAGTAGTTTGGGATATTCTGGAAGAAGTAATTGACGGACATCCGGTACTTTTAAACCGTGCTCCTACACTTCATAGACTCGGTATTCAGGCATTTGAACCTGTGCTGGTTGAAGGAAGAGCTATACAGCTTCATCCTTTAGTATGTACAGCTTTCAATGCCGACTTTGACGGTGACCAGATGGCTGTTCACGTGCCTCTCTCAATAGAAGCACAAACAGAGGCAAGAATGCTGATGCTTGCTACTAATAACATTCTGGCTCCGGCAACCGGTAAACCGATTATTGCAGCTTCTCAGGATATGGTTTTAGGTATGTATTATCTCACTCTTATGGATGAAAATAATGATAATACTGAACTAAAATATTTCTACAGTTTTGAAGATGCTATTGCAGCCCATGAAACCGGTGTTATTAAACTTCACGACAGAATTGTTGTTCGTGATGAACATGGTGACAGACTTGAAACAACAGTCGGCAGAATAATCTTCAATGAAACAGTAAGAAATGCAATCTTTGCATCATAACTAAAGTAAAGGTGAAAATAACATGGATACAATAGTTCGTAAAAATACAAAAAAATCATTTGATTTTATTAATGAACAAGTTAATAAAAAATCAATTAATAAACTGCTTGCTCAGGTATATTTGGAATTTGGCGGAGCTAAAACTGCAACACTTGCAGATAATCTGAAAAATTTGGGTTATCACTATGCTACAAAATCAGGTACTACAATATCAATTGCCGACCTTTCAGTTCCTGCCGATAAAAAAGAACTTTTAAACGAAGCAGAGAAAGAAATTGAGAAATCTACACACAGATATTTAAAAGGTGACATAACCGAAGTTGAGAGATATACGAAGGTTATAGATACCTGGTCTGAAACGACTTCAAAACTTACCGAAAGAGTAGTTGAAAATTTTGACAGATTAAACCCTGTGTATATGATGGCATTTTCAGGTGCAAGAGGTAACTTATCACAGGTTTCACAGCTTGTTGGTATGAGAGGATTGATGGCAGATGCGCAGGGACAGATTATTGACTTGCCTATTAAATCAAATTTTAAAGAAGGTTTGTCAGTAACTGAATATATTATTTCCTCTTACGGGGCAAGAAAAGGTCTTGTAGATACGGCGTTAAAGACTGCTGACTCGGGATACTTAACAAGACGCCTTGTTGACGTTGCACAGGATGTTATTATCCGTGACCATGATTGCGGTACAAAACACGGAATTTTAATGACTGATATATCCGACGGAGAAAAGGTTGTAGCTCCTCTAACTGAAAGGCTGTTAGGCAGAACGATTGCAGAAGATATAAAAGATAAAGACGGAAATATTATAGTTCCTGCCAATACTACAATTGACAGAGATGACATAAGAAAAATTAAACCGTTAAATCTTCATCAATTACTGGTACGTTCACCTTTAACATGTGAGCTTGAATATGGTATATGCCAGAAATGCTACGGTTGGGCAATGACTACTCAAAAACTTGTTGATGTAGGTGAAGCAATCGGTATTATAGCGGCTCAGTCAATCGGAGAACCGGGTACACAGCTTACAATGAGAACATTCCATACCGGCGGTGTATTTAAAGGTGCCGGTGCCATGAAAGAAATCATCTCGGATGTCGACGGAACTGTTGCTACGAAAATATTTACAAGAGATTTAAGAACAAGACACGGCGATAACGTTGCAATTACTGTTCAAGAATCGGATTTGGAAATTAAATCCGGCTCAAAATCGAAAAAATATCATGTTCCCTCCGGTGCAATTTTATATGTAAAAGAAGGACAGGAAGTTAAGAAAGGTGATAAAATTGCTGTTTACGAACCTGTTTCCGGCGGTGACGGCAGCCGTTTGACAGAAAAGGCAACTAAGGATATTACTTCCGATTTATCAGGTGAAATAGTATTTGAAGATTTTGTTGCAGATGAAAAGAAAGACAGACAGGGCAACATTTCAAGAACGGCAAGTAAAAACGGTATTGTGTGGGTGCTTGGCGGTGATGTATATAATCTGCCCGGCGGTTCTAAAATTCTGGTAGAAGACGGAAAAGCCGTAAAAGAAGGTGAAAAACTTGCTGAAATACATATAATATCCGAACATGGCGGTGAAGTAAGACTTGGTGATAATCTTGTTGTTGAAGATGTTAAATTTGACGGCAAGAAAATCAAAAAAATAGTACAGGGTAAAGAGCTTACAATTGTAATTGCATCTATATCTTCTTCAAATGCTAAATTTGAATTAACTAAAAAGGAACAAATCTGGACGGTTGAAGAAACTGGTGAAAAATATATTGTTAAAGCTCCTGTTGATACTGTTGTTGAAAGCGGTATGATTATTGCCGAACTCCTTGATGAAGAATATACCGTTCCTTCAAGCGGTGAAATCAGATACAACGGTATTGAAGTAGATGAAAACCAGATTATTACTAATCCCGGTGAAGTAATTTTTATTCCGGATGAAATACATCAGGTTAATAAAGATTCCGCTTTAAAGATGGTTGAATCAGGTACTTTTGTAACAGCAGGAACCGAGGTTGTTAAAGACTTATATGCTCATATAGACGGTATTGTCGAGATAAAAGAATTTAATGACATGATTCACGAGGTAATAATAAGACCGGGTGAAATATATAACTTGAACGGAATTGGCGAGTTAAAAGTCGATGAAGGTGAAGTTGTAAAAGCCGGAACTGAAATAGCTCCGAAAATCAAAGTTAAAGAAGATTCTATTGTTACTATTCTGGATAATGACAAAGATAATCTTGAAATAGACGACCTTGAAGAAGATTTGGGCGTTGCTGCTATAGATGAAAAAACAATTTCAAACCAGCCTATTCAGGTTTTAGTCAGACCGGTTCAAAGATTTAATATTGAAACAAAAGATGTTTCTATTAAATTTAATTCAACAGATGAAGCAATAGATCTTGTTCCGGTAACTCAACTGCAGTATAAAAACGGTGCAAGAGTCAGAAATCTTGACGGCGGCGTTCTTACAAGAACAAGTCTGGTTCTTCAAATGGACGGTTATTTAAGCCATTTAAAAGGATTATTAGAACTTGATAAAGATAACAATTTAAAAATTGTTGTTCTTGAAACATTAATTGTAAGAAGAGAAGCAGAAGGCGCATCTAAAACATCCGCTTCTATGCAGACAGAACTTCTTGTTTCTGACGGTCAGGTTATTGAACCTAAGACTCCGGTTGCTAAAACTCAAGTATTAGCAATAAGCGATGCTATAGCAAGTATAAAAGATAATAATCAGGATGTAAGAAGACTGCTTCTGGTTTCGGATAACTATGAAACAAAAATTGACCTTAAATCTAAACCTATTGTAAAAAAAGGTGATTTAGTTAAAATGGATGCTGTAATATCCGAAAGCGGTGAAATATCAACATTATCAGGGCTTGTTACGAAAACAGACAAAAACTCTGTAACGTTGAGAGTCGGAAGACCATATTTGATAAGTCCCGGGACAATGCTACAGGTAACTAACGGTTCTTTGGTATTAAGAGGCGATATGATTGCAACACTGGTATTTGAAAGACAGAAAACAGGCGATATCGTTCAAGGTTTGCCTCGTGTTGAAGAATTACTTGAAGCAAGAAAACCGAAAGATTCTGCTGTTGTTGCGGAATATGCCGGAACTGCCGAAATTGAAATTGAAGATGATGTACCACGTCTATTCTTAAATGGTGATTTAGGCAGACAGGAAATCAAATATTCAATTGATTCAAATATTATTGTCGCTAACGGGCAGGAAATAAAAGTCGGTCAGCCTTTAACAGGCGGTCCTTTAAACCCGCATGATGTTATCAGGTTAAATGGTGTAGAAGCTGCTCAGCAGTACCTTGTAGATGAAGTACAAAGAGTATATCGTTCCCAAGGTGTTGAAATTGCTGATAAACACGTTGAAGTTATTGTAAGACAGATGACAAAGAAAGTTAAAATTCTTGAATCAGGTGATACAAGACTTCTTCCGGGTGAGTTTCTTGAATTAAAAGAAGTCTTACAAGCAAATGAAGCAGTAAAAGCGGAAGGCGGACAGGAAGCAACATATGAAGCTGTTCTTCTCGGTATTACAAAAGCAAGTTTGAACACAGAAAGCTTTATTTCTGCGGCTTCATTCCAGGAAACAACAAGAATTCTTACGGAAGCGGCAGTTGAGGGTAAACGTGATTTGTTAAGAGGATTGAAGGAAAATGTTATTATCGGTAGGTTAATTCCTGCAGGTACAGGCTTCTATCACTTAACAAATGCTTCTGAAGAGAAAGACAGAGAAGCTCAAAAACGTGCTGCTGAAAAGAATAATGCAAGAAAACCGTCTGCAATTCTTGAAGAAATAGAAGGTATGTTTGGTGCTCCTGAACTAACCGACTATACTATTGAATAAAACAATAAACTCATAAAAAATAGCAGTAGTTCATTGAATTACTGCTGTTTTTTTATGGGAGAATATATGAAAAAAATTATTGTTTCTTTTATTTTATTTGTAAGTATACCTTTATTTTCATATGCTGATGAGATACAAGATGTTCAATGTTTTTTTAATAAATATATAGATGCTGCGAATAATTACAGGAGCGATTATTTTGATTATTACAGTCCTGACGCAAAAATTATACGTGTTGTTGAAAAACCTGACGGGACAAAAGAATCGGTTGATATTCCTCTTGAAATTTATAAACAGGAGGCAAAGAAGTCAAGTAAGTTTGCACGTTTAAGGAATTATAAAAATCATTATTTTAATATTAAAATACTACCGTTCGGCAGAGATTATAAAGTTGTTGCAATGAGAATGCCTTCAACAAGCGATTATAAAATTCCGGCTTATTTTGTCATAGGCAAAGATAATTGCGGTGAGTGGAAAATTAAAGAAGAATCAATGAATACAAAAGTTCAAAGGTTTTTAAGAAACAGTTAAATAATAATATTGTTATTGTCATCTATTTGAACAATTGATGGCTTAAATGTTTTTGCTTCTTCCGGAGTCATTTGCGCATAAGAGCAAATAATAATTTTATCACCTATTTGAGCTTTTCTTGCCGCTGCACCGTTCAAACAAAAATCTTTATTGCCTCGTTTACCTGCAATAATATAAGTTTGAAATCTTTCACCGTTATTAATATTTAAGATATCAACTTTTTGACCTTCTGATAGATTTGCTTTTTCTAAAATATTTTCATCAATTGTAATGGAACCGACATAATTCAAGTTAGCGTCAGTTACAGTTGCTCTGTGTATTTTTGCATATAAAAATTCAAGTAACATAGTCAAACTTCCTTATGTGTATATTTTATCAAAAATAAAAAGAAATACATAATAAATATTATTACTATAT
>CALUSW010000002.1 GCA_944323535.1 Candidatus Gastranaerophilales bacterium
TAACTTAATCATTTTTTTTTGTCAACAGTTTATTAACCGTTTTTGCAGATAAAAATAAAACTTGACATATTATAGACATTTGTCTATAATATAAATATGCTTACGGAAAAACAAAAAATATTCTTCGAAAAATTAAAAGAATTATACGGAAAAGAAGTATTGCCGAGCTTTGATATCATAGCAAAGGATTTTGGCTTTAAACATAAAAACTCTGTATGGCAGTATTTTAATAAACTAAAAGAAGAGGATTTAATACAGGAAAAAAATAACAGATTTTATATAAATAAAGAATTATTCGGAGCTGTTCTGTTTTCCTCCGCAGTAAAAGCCGGTTTTGCTTCCGTTGCTGATGACTATGCGGAAAAAAGAGTATCGCTTGATGACAGTTTTGAAATTAACAATCCTTCTACATTCCTGTTTACCGTCTCGGGTGATTCAATGATTGAACTTGGTATATTTGAAGGGGATAAGGTAATTGTGAAAAAAACAAATACCGCTAAAGACGGAGATATAGTTATTGCATATATAGACGGCGGTTATACCCTAAAAACATACAGGAACAGAAAAAATCAGGTCTGGCTTGAGCCTGCAAACCCTGATTATCCCAATTTATATCCGAAGGAACAATTAATTATATTCGGAGTTGCTCAAGGGATAGTGCGAAAGTTATAAATTATTCAAATATAAAATTTATTCTTCAAAAATTGCGGGGATTTTCATTCCTCCAATATAATGTCCCCGCAAAATTTTTCTTAAAGGCTGCGGAATGGAACAAAAGACAATTTTACTGGTTGATGCTAATAATTTTTTTGCGGGATGCGAAATATTAATGAATCCTTCTTTGAAGGGCAGACCTGTTTGTGTTTTGAGTAATAATGACGGCTGTGTTATTGCCCGCTCATATGAAGCTAAGAAACTGGGAATTCCAATGGGTATTCCTTATTTTATGGCTAAAAAAAGTTATAAAGATGTTGTATATTTAAGTGCAAATTTTTCTTTATATCATGATATATCGCAGAGAATGATGAAATATCTTGAACGATATTCCGATAAAATTGATATTTATTCAATAGATGAAGCTTTTCTGGATGTGACTGATATTAATAAAATATTCGGTCTTTCTTATAAACAGCTTGCGGAAAAAATAAAAAATGATATAGAAACGGAAATCGGAATTTCTGTTTCAGTAGGAGCTGCAAATTCAAAAATTCTTGCTAAAATGGCTGCTCATAAGGCCAAAGCTTTAACCGGAGTTTATATGATTGAAAAACATATGATAAAGGAAGAACTTGAAAATATTCCTGTTGAGGAAATATGGGGGGTCGGAAAAAATACCGCCAGAAGTTTAAAAAAATTCGGAATTTTTTATGCTGATGAAATTTTATTAAAGGAAGATTCATTTTATAAAAAGAACTACGGAAAAAGAGGAATGGAACTTAAATATGAGCTTATGGGCGAGAGTGTAATTCCTCTTACCGGAATTGCGGAAAAACCAAAATCCATACAAAAAACCCGCGCTTTCCCGGTTTTTTCATCAGATAGAAATTATATAAAGACCGAATTATATTTTCATCTTCATAATGTATGTAAAAAATTGCGGGAGAATAATCAGGAAGCATTAACAATTGCAGTAATGCTGAGAACAAAAGATTTCAGAGTTTTTTATAATGAGGAAAAACTTGAAAGTTTTGTCAACAGTGAAATTCTTTTGGCAAATACGGTTGACAGACTGTTTCATTCAATATATAACCCAGAAATTATTTATCGTTCCTCCGGTATTTTTGTTAGTAATTTGAGAGATTTGCAAAATTTTCAGCTTCCATTATTTACTTCCGAAAAGAATTTTAAAGGAAAAAAAATATCAAAAATAATAGATAAGTTTGATGAAAAATACGGCCGCGGCGTTTTAGCAATCGGCACATCCGGAATAAAAAATATTATGGAAAAACATAAAAGAATAATGAATTTAAAGTCTGTTTAAATTTTGTAATTATGGATTGGAAAGAGAAATATTTATATGATATAAAAATAAAAGAGGATATGTTGTTGAAATTATTTTTTGTAAAAATATTAATATTTTCTTTACTCTTAAACGGTATATTGTTTGCCGTTCCTGCGTTTGCCGAGGTTGTTCATCTTGAACCGGTAGAAAAAAATAAGCTTGAACTTCATGAAAAAAGTAATATACAGAAAAAAAATCTTGTAATTAAGGACAGGCAGGTCATTGAAGATTTGATAATGATGCAGAAAGAGGAAGAAATAAAAGATATCGAACTTTTGTGGCGTGCAACAATTGATAATAATACATTAATTAAATTTACAATGAATAAACTTAATACTCCGGAGTCGCAAAGAAGACTTCATTCTTCTTTAATGGCAAAAAGTTTGTCTGCTTTAATATACGGTGCAAGTTTTATTCCGATGTTTACGGGAAGTGATGCAATGATTCAATCAGCGTCATTTTCGGCAGGAAGGTTAGCAAATAATTTTTTAAATAAAGATTCTGCAGCAGGGCAGCAGGCTCCTATTACAGATACCGAATTAATTCAGCTTGCAGGCACCATAGAAGAATTGCAGGAAAAAATAATTTCTTCTTATTACGAATATAAAGGGGCTTTAAATAAATTAAAAGATACAAGAGCAAGGATTATTCTTTATAACAAAAACTATGCCAGAGCCCTTGAGAGTAATTCTGTAACAGAGCTTGTTGTTTCCTCTGCTTTGTATGAAGATATGCAGCTGCAGGAATATAAACAGGAACAGGAGGCAAAAAAATATTATCTTTCACTTGAAAGACTGGCAGGCAAAAAGGCTGTTGACAGTCTTATACTTTCTCAATATGCCTTAAAAAATCAGCTTTTGGACACTGAAAATATGAGTAAACAGAAATGATGAAAAGATTTTTATTAATATTGATATTCTTATTTTTAAGTATGGAAAATGTGTATGCACAGCAGGAATCAGGAGAATTAAAAGAACCTAAAAAGCCTGCATACCGCCTTGGTGTTACTTATGATATTGAAAAAGAATACAAAGTTACCGATTTATCTCAAAGACAGTCGGAGAAAACAGCATCTTATGAAAAAGAATATATAAAAAATCTGACATATGCTGATAGTTCCTTAAAAGATTTATCTAATGAAATATCCAAGCTTTTGACAATTGAAAAAGAAGAAATGCTGGAACATATTCAGATTTTGTGGACAGGTGCGGCGCTAAAAAGCGAAACAATAAAATTTGCACTTTATAAATTATCCAATCCTGATGCGGATAAACCGGATGAAACAATTATAAAAAAAATAATTCGTCCTCTTTCCACTGTTTCTACAATTGCGGGGGCGGGTCTTGGTGATCCTTTCAGTGCCACTGCCGCACTTGTTGGCGGACATTTCTTAAATGCTCTTTCTTTTAATGATAAAGACTTAAATTATAAATATACGAAAGTAACCGATGCGGATATGATTGTTCTTATCACAAAAGTTGATAATATGCAGAAAAAAGTTATAGATAAATATTATGATTATATGACGACTTATAATCTGCTTTTTATGGCAGAGAATAATTTGAAAAAGCGGGAAGAAAGATATAACGCGTCTTTTTATCAGAATGAAGAGCAATTATTGATTGCCGATGCTTATTACCGCTCGGCAATAGATAATAAAGCTAAATTAGAACTTGAATTTCTAGAGAACAGAGCTGCTCTTGAACAATTAGTCGGGATAGAAGCGCTTTCCGAATTTGAAAAATTATTATTAAAAAAGGCAAAAAATTAATTTTTAATTTTTGTTTTTTGTTTTCTTACTTTTTTGTTTTTGCTCCGGTATTGCTTTTACTTTTGTATTCATTTGAATTCTTTTTACTGAATATACATCCGGTAATGACTGGAAAGCATTTATAACCGCATTTAATTTGTCTATTCCGTTTACTTCAACACCTAATTCTATAATTCCTATTTTTTTTGCCGTATTTGTTTTTACGTTAGCATAAGTAATATTAGTATCGCAGTCCGCTGCTTTTATAAGAATATCTTTAAGCATACCCATCTTATCAAGTGCATTGATTCTTATGGAAGTAACATAAGTTTTATTCGGGTTTTCGTTATTTTTCCAGCTTATTTTCATCAAACGTTCTTCCGGAACGGCGTCTAAAGAAGGGCAGTCTATCCTGTGAATGGAAACACCTTTACCTCTTGTAATAACTCCCACAATGTGTTCACCGGGAACCGGAGAGCAGCATTTTGCAAAACTGTAAAGCATTCCTTCCAAACCGACAATTTCGTCTTTATATTGTTTTTTCTTCTTTGTGGAGACAAATTGATTTGTTTCTTCGCTTACGGGTTTTTTAATTCTGCTTATTACTTTGTTAATTGTTGTTTCACCGTTTCCCACAGCGGCAAATAAGTCTTCAACACTTATATAATTCAATGCTTTTGCTATTTCAAGGAAATTACCGTTTTTCATATTTTCATCAAATATTGATTTCGTAAGTTCTTGTTCAAGCATAGATTTTCCGGTTGCGGCATGTTCTTCTTTATTATGTTTTTTAAACCATTGCCGGATTTTTGACTGCGCCTGCTTTGTTACACAAAATTTAAGCCAGTGCAGTTTCGGTGTTCCTGTTTTTGATGTGAATAATTCTACAATGTCGCCGTTATTTAATTTTGTATCTAATTGAGCAATTCTTCCGTTGATTAAGGCTCCTGTTGTTTTATAGCCGACTTCGGAATGGATTCTGAAGGCAAAATCGATTGGTGTTGCGTTTAGCGGTAAATCAATTATATCTCCCATTGGTGTAAAAGCGAAAACCTGATTTCCGAATAAATCAATTTTTACTTTTTCCACAAATTCATTAGCATTTGAGGCTTCTTTATCAAGTTCAATCATCTGGTGCATCCAGGAAAATTTAATATCATCTTCTGAGGCAGCTTTAATTGAGCCTGATTCTTTATATTTCCAGTGAGCAGCAACACCGTATTCGGCGACTTTATGCATTTCATGGGTTCTTATTTGAACTTCAAGCGGTTTTTGTTTAGGTCCGATTACCGATGTATGCAGTGATTTATAGCCGTTTCCTTTAGGCATTGCAATATAATCTTTAAATCTTCCCGGAATAGGTTTAAACAAAGAATGAATAATACCAAGGACCTCATAACACTGGCGTTCCGTATCGACAATTACTCTTACGGCGGTTATGTCATATAAATCATTAAAAGCGACATTGAGTCTTTGCATTTTCTTATAAATGCTGTAATAATGTTTTGCTCTGCCTGTAATATCTGCTTTTATTTCATTTCTTTTTAAACTTTCCGATATTTCATCTATTAAAAGTTTTACGGTATTTTCCCTTTCAACTTTTTTCTGGGCAACAAGTTTTGCTATTTCAAAATATTTTTCGGGATTAAGATATCTTAAAGAGAGATCTTCCAGTTCTGCTTTAATTTTACCTATACCTAGTCTGTTTGCCAGAGGAGCAAATATATCAAGAGTTTCCTGAGCAATTTTTACTTGTTTAGCCGGCGTCATATAATTAAGGGTTCTCATATTATGCAGTCTGTCTGCGAGTTTAAGAAATATTACTCTGACATCTTTTGCCATAGCAATAAATAACCGTCTAAAGTTTTCCGCCTGTCTTTCTTCTTTTGATTTGAACTGTAGTTTATCGAGTTTTGTAATACCAAGTACTAAGTTTAATACGTCTTCGCCAAATTCTGCTCCGAGCTGCTCCGGTGTAATTCCTGTATCTTCTATGGTATCATGCAGTAAAGATGCCATTAATGTATGTTTATCAACTCTCAATGTTGCAAGAATTTTTGCAACTTCTACGGGGTGAATAATATATGGCTCTTCACTTACTCTGTACTGTCCGGCATGCAGTTTTTCCGCAAACTTAAATGCTTTATATATTTCTTGAATGTCTTCTTCTGAACGGTTTTGTTCTTTTAATATTTTTTCTAGACCTGTAAATAAATTTGCCTGTTCCATATTTATTCCTGCTATGCAATCATATTTTCGGACAAAATTTCACAATAAGCCTGAACAGCCCGTGTGAGTAATATATTGAAAAAGTGATTATTAAAGTTTAAATATAGTATTTTTACTTTAATACAACACTAGATTATATTACAATGTATTTTTGAATTTTTCCAGTTTGTTTGTAATACTTACTTCACTTGATGTATAATTTTTTCTATGGAGAGAAAGTTCAACTTTATTATAGAAAAAGGAAATGATGTAATTTTGATAATAAAATTGGTTCCTAATTCTTCTTTTAGTAAAGTTGTTGATTATACGGGAGAATTTATAAGAATAAAAATTGCGTCGCCCGCTCTTGAAAATCGTGCAAATAGGGAACTGACAGCTTATTGCTCGCAGCTTTTTTGCGTAAATAAATCCAAAATTAAAATTGTTTCGGGTGAAAAATCAAAATTAAAAAAAATTCTTATTGAAGATACAAAAAGTGAAGATATTATACAAAAACTTATGTTTGTGTTAGACTCTGAAAATAAAAAAGATAAGAGGAAATAAAAATGCTTACAACTATTTGGATAATTCAAATAATATCAGCAGTATTATTAATTATAATGGTTCTTTTGCATTCTCCGAAGGGAGACGGCTTAGGTGCTATCGGCGGCGCTGCAAATTTATTTACATCTCAAAAAAGTGCGGAAAAAGGTTTAAATCATTTTACATATGTTCTTTCTGCAATATTTCTTGTATGTTCTTTCATTACAGGTTATCATTTATTCAGCTAAAAAAAAACCTGCATAATTACATATTTTGCAGGGTGTTAAATAAATTATAGTATAGGAAACCTTAAAAGCCCGTTGAGCCGAATCCTCCTTCTCCTCTTTTGGATTCTGCCAGTTCGGTTGTTACTTCAATTTGAGCTTTTTCTACTTTTGCTATAACCATTTGAGCAATTCTGTCATCAGGTTTTATTGTATATTCTTCATTTGATAAATTAACAAGTCCTACGCAGACTTCTCCTCTATAGTCTGCGTCAACTGTACCGACAGCGTTTATTAATGTTATTCCATGTTTTACAGACAGACCTGATCTCGCTCTTATTTGTGCTTCATATTCAACTGGTATTTCAATTTTTATTCCCGTTGGTATAAGTACTCTCTCCAGCGGTTTTAAAGTTATTTCTTTTTCAATCGCTGCATATAAATCCATACCGGATGAACCCTCTGTTTTATATTCCGGCAAAAATTTATTGTGCGGCATTCTTGTTATCTTCATTTTCATGTTTATTCTCCTGACCTCCTGTCTATTAATGCATATAATGGTTGTTTATTTGATATTGATAAATTTTTTGATAAATTATATTCGCCTTTAAATTCCATTGAGTATTGATGGGTTGCTTTATTATCATAAGTTACTTTGAATCTGTTAGTAACAATAATGTCATTAACGAAATTTAAAGAAAGAATTGTATCCATACAATCCAGTTCTTTTTCAAGATTTTGCATTTGTGCTAATGCACTTAAAACATAACAAAAAGATACCGATATTCCGTATCTTCTGAATTCTAACACTATAGAGTCTAATGTAGGACGTATATAATAGATAAAATCATCCACATAATTAAAGTCTTTATACATTAAAAATAAATTTTTTCTGTAATATCCTTTTTGCATAGGTTTAGAATAACTTACATTTTCAAGCAGTTTTTTATTAATACGCTGCTTCCAGATTTCTACTTCCTGAAAGGTCAGCTCCAAATCTTCTTTTTTTCTTTTTATTTTATGTGTATGAGGCATGATTATAAACAGCAGTTTCGAATTTTCCATCGGATTTTCTATATTCATACCTGCGGCAGGTGCTGTTCTTCTTACTGTTTTTCTTTCTCTCATTCTCCTTTGTTTTATTTTTCTTGTTTCTTCTTCCTGCAGGTCAAGAACTCTGTTATATAAATTATTTACAACAAAATCAAAAGCAAATCCTAATATTAAAGAGGCACCTCCGATTATGGCAAGAGAAAAGTCAACGGATATACCGTCTACACGGTATCCTAAAGCACCTACTATTTGATATGGAATAACAAACAGCCAGTTAAATAAATAAAGCCAGTCAACTTCAAAACAGTTTAAGAACCAGAATACGAAAGATAAAAAGGAATAAAAGAAAAATACGAAGCGAAAAAACTTTACACAGTATAGGAGCTGTGCAAAAGTATTTAATTTCGTTAATGTATCATTATTACTATATACCATCTATCCTTAAAGAATTATATTGTCAATTAACCTCGTATTTCCCACTCTGGCTGCTATTGCAACGAGAGTATTTTTTTCTGCCTTTTGTGTTCTTATAAATGTATCATAATTTATGAATTCAAGATATTCAAGGTCTATATCTTTATCAAGAATGGAAACGGCAGTATCAAATAATATATCAACGGAAGAAATTCCCTGTTTATATAACTGCTCGATTTTATTTAAAGCTTGTGAAATAGAAAGAGCTTTTTTTCTTTCAGCTTCTGATAAATATATATTTCTGGAACTTATTGCAAGTCCGTCTTTTTCTCTTACAATAGGGCAGCCAATAATTTTAATATTAATATTAAGGTCTTTTACCATTTTTTTTAAGATAAAAAGCTGCTGGGCATCTTTTTGCCCAAAAAATGCAAAATCAGGCTGTACAATGTTAAATAATTTTAATACAACTGTTGCTACTCCGTCAAAATGACCCGGTCTTGATTTTCCGCATAACATATCGACAACGTTATATGGAGGGCAAACATATGTTAAATTATTATTGGAAAGAAGAGTATTTTCTCCGTACATTTCGTTTGGAGCCGGAGCAAAAATTATATCAACGCCCAGAGACTGACATATATTAACATCGGACTCAAGAGTTCTGGGATATTTTTCAAAATCTTCATTTGGTCCGAATTGTATGGGATTTACAAAAATACTAACAACAACTTTATCTGCTGTTTCTTTTGCTTTCTTTATTAATGACATATGGCCTTTATGTAATGCGCCCATAGTCGGAACAAGCCCTATTGTTAATCCCTCTTTTTTCCAATTTTTAATATTTTCTTTAACATTTTCTATTTTATTTGCTAATAGCATATCCAAGTTTATTTTTCTCCTCTTCCGTAAGATTAAAAGAATTTTCTTTGTGTGGAAATTGACAGTTTTTTACTTCTGCATTATATTGTGAAATTGCATTTAACATTATTTCTTTAATATTTGCATATTGTTTAACAAATTTCGGAATATTTCCGGGGTACTTACCTAAAATATCATCAATAACAAGAACCTGCCCGTCACAGTATTTGCCTGCTCCTATTCCGATTGTCGGGACAGATAAATTTTCGCTTATATATCTTGCGGATTCTTCCGGAACCATTTCAAGAACAATTGCAAAAGCTCCGTTATCTTCAAGTTTTTTAGCTGCATCAAGTAATTTTATTGTATTTTCATATGATTTGCCCTGAATAAGATAACCGCCGATTGTGTTTATATATTGCGGTGTAAATCCCAGATGCCCGACAACATTAATACCTGATTGTGTTAAATGATTTACTTCTTCAAGAATAAAATCAGAGGCGCCTTCAAGTTTAACCGCTTTTGCGCCTGCCTGTATTAATTTTCCGGCATTTAATGTTGTTTGTTCTTTTGAGATATGGTAAGACAGAAAGGGTAAATCAGCAATAATCATTGCTCTTTTGACTCCTTTTGAAACTGCTTTTGTAAAAATAAGCATGTCCTCCATTGTTACATTGAGGGTTGTATCATATCCAAGTATTGTCATTCCTAAAGAATCCCCTATAAGGATAGAGTCAACTCCGCATTCATCTATATATTTTGCCGTAGAAAAATCATATGCCGTCAGCATCGTGATTTTTTCTTTATTTTCTTTCATTTTTCTAAATGTTCTTGCTGATATAGGTTTTATTTCTTTTATCATTAATGTTTATCCTTCTCTTTTTTTCTGTACCAGTAATATATTATTCTGGCAAGTTTTCCCGGAGAATGCCTTACAAATGAAGAGTGTCCGTCTTCAAAACGTTTATCTTCAATAAGGTTCTTTTGTACAATTTCAATCCCCATCTTATTTATTTCGCAACTATCAACAAGAACCGGTTCGGAACCTGCATCTTTATAGGGCGCAAGAAGATTTGCCGGTAAATCACTGTTAACAAGTACTGCATCCATAATTTTGGGATATCCGGCATGTTTAATAAGAGTTTTTATATGATCTGAAACGGTAAATCCGTCGGTTTCTCCGGGTTGTGTCATTATATTGCATACATATATTTTTTTAGCTTTTGAGTCATTTACGGCTTTTGCAATATCTTTTATAAGAAGGTTTGGAATTACACTGGTATAAAGGCTCCCCGGTCCCAGAATAATTAATTCGGCATCATGAATTGCCCATATAACATCCTCAAGCGGTTTACAATTGTCTGGTTCTGAGAATAATCTTTTTATTTTTTTCCCTGATTCCGGAATATTTGATTCCCCTTTTATAATGGTTCCGTCGTCCATTTCGGCGACTAATCTCATATCATCAAGAGTAGAAGGAAGCACCCTTCCTCTTATGGACAGTACTTTTGAAGATTCTTTAACCGCTCTTACCATATCTCCCGTAATTGAGCATAAAGCAGTGAGAAACAAATTTCCGAAACTATGTCCGGTTAAACCTTCTCCGTCTTTAAAACGGTATTGGAATAATTTAGTTACCAAATCTTCATCATCAGCAAGCGCAGTTATACAGCTTCTTATATCGCCTGGAGGCAGTACACCGAGTTCTTCCCGGAGTTTACCCGAACTTCCGCCGTCATCTCCTACGGTAACAACAGCCGTAATGTTATTTGTTATTTTTTTTATGCCTTTCAGCATTGTTGATAATCCTGTTCCGCCGCCGATTGCAACTATTTTAGGTCCTCTGTTAAGTTTTCTTCTTCTGTATAAATCCTCTAAAACAGCATGTCTGTTTCTTTCATTTTTTACATCAAGAATAGAATAATTTGCATTCAGCCAGCCGGTAAAGAAAAATATGGCTCCCAGTGCTACAAATGACCACCCTATAATCTCTGACGGCATCATTTGTGTTATTTTCAATATCATATTTATTAATGAATAAACAGGTTTTAAATTGAAAATTATGCAAAAACCTATTGCAGCAATAACAGCGCCGGTAATCAGAAGTAAAAACCATCTTTTTATCTCCAATCCCGGAAGCAGCCATCCTGCGTCTTTAGGCATTCTAGTAAATAACTTTTGGATTTTCAATTTTTCTCTCCTCTATACCCAGCCTGATATTTCGGCTTTATTATAGTTAGGAGGTGTAGGAAGAATAATATCAACGGATTTCTTCATTAATTGCAGAATATCGGGATTTTTTGTGTCAAAATGCAATGTGTCGCATTTTACGGGCATAAACTGTCCGTTTCCGAGTTTTATTTGAGATGAAAACAAAATTGTCCTTATTCTGTTTAAAGCGTCTTCTTCATTTATATATTTCTTTGCTTCCCAATCTACATTAAAATCTGTTGTATAAGGTTTATCTGCAAATATTTCTCTGTTTACAACTATAGATGTATCTTCTGAAATTTCATCAAGAATTTTATTATCAGCACAAGTAAACCCTAACCATTTGTCAAATTTTTGAATTGCTTTGACAATAGCTTTAGCGAAATTTATATTTTCACTTGCTTCTTTATACATTGCACCGTGGGGTC
Organism: Candidatus Gastranaerophilales bacterium; assembly: GCA_944323535.1. Classification (GTDB taxonomy): domain Bacteria; phylum Cyanobacteriota; class Vampirovibrionia; order Gastranaerophilales; family Gastranaerophilaceae; genus Avigastranaerophilus. The sequence goes on from CALUSW010000002.1 coordinate 11,695, forward strand.
GGACATAATCAATTACTAAACCATAAGATTTTGCAAAAGAAGCCAGCGCACCTATTTGATATATTACAATTGCTTCTATTTCATCATCAGATAATTCCATCGGTCTGTATCCTAACCCTGAAATATCGTTGAAACCGATGTGCGCTCCGATTGTTAAATTTTTTTCTTTACACTTTTGTAAATATTCTTTTATTAATAATGGGTCTCCGGCATGGAAACCGCAGGAAATATAAACGGTACTTACATAATCAAGTAATTGCGCTTCCCTGTCATTTTTATATATACCGAAACCCTGTGCTGCATCAATATTAAAATCAATATGTTTTGCCGGCATAAAATTCCCTCTTAGAAAAAATATCTCTTCATTTCCTATACTACACCTATATTATATATCAATATTGTATTTAGTCCAGTTTATTACAACATCTGAATATTTATTGACAAATTAAATTTAAACATTAATAAGAAAGTAAAATTCATACATATAGAGGTATGTTGTTTTATAAAAAAATAACATAATTTTTATGTATAAATGTAAGTAGACTGTGATATGCCGTTTAGATATAGGTTACAAAAAGTATTGGATTTTAGAATCCGAAAAAAAGAAGAGCAGCTGCAGGAAGTTATTAAAGCAAAAAATGAGGTGGACAGAATACAAGGATTAATAGACGATAATAACCGGGAAATAGCAGGTGTTGTAAAAACAATGCGAATGACTACGGATTTCAGAATGATGGACTCTTATGACAAGTATCTTAAACATCTGTACGAAAAAGGAGAAGAACTTGAAAATCAAAAAAAAGAAGCGGAAAGATTATTGGAAATAGAAAAACAAAAACTTGTTGAATGCGAAAAAGAGGTAAAAGTTTTTGAAAAACATAAAGAGAATGCTTTAGAAGCATATAAGGAAGAAGAAAAGCAGGCAGAAAACAAATTATTATCAGAAGTCGCAGTTCAGAAATATTATCAAAAAAACAAAGAAAAAAAAGAAGAAGAAGGCGAAGATATATAAAAAAGGAATATAGATGAAAATAGATGTACAAAATACAAAAAAAAATATTGATAAACAGCAGGAGATTTTAGGTCAAATTCAGCCTGATGAATCTCAATTACTTACATCGGTAAATATGCCGTTTTCGGATATGCTTGCACAACAGTCAACTGATGAGCAAACTTCAAACATTATGAATAATTTATATTCATTAGGAATTGATTATAACTATGAATCAATGTTTATGAATTTTGAAGATGCAATGTTTTTTATAAATTTAACACAAAATGCTAATTTTTCCGTAGAAAATACTCAAACAGGTTCATTTCAGTCTTTACTTCAAACAGATATAGCTCAAAATGTTGTTTCGCAAAAAACGGTTGAAGTTACAAACCAGCTTGTTTCTTTAATAGAAAAGGCACAAAATACTCAAAAACCGGTTAGGATATCTTTTGATAATGACGTTTCCGTTGTTATAAAAATAGACAAACACGGAAAAATTACAGCGGAATTTATTCCGGGAAATACTGAAGTAGAAAATTATCTTCGGAATAATATAGCTTCATTACGGCAGAAATTCGATGAGCAGAATCTTCCGTATAATGATTTATTTTATAGACAAAACGGCAGACAAAATCGAAACAGAAATAAAAACGATAAAGGAGAAAAATAATGCGTGACGCATTTATTAATGCTTTAAATACTCAAAAATTGACGAGCGAATGGGTTAACGATTTATCAGAGAACCTTGTTAATGCATATACTCCCGGATATAGAGAGAAAAAATTTACTTTTAAAACCTTTTTGGACGGTTCCATTGCTGAAACCAGATTACGCAATGTCGGACAGGGAAAATCATCTCCTGGTACTTCCGATGAAAATATATTTTTAGAAGGTGCAGGATATTTTGTATTGAGAAATGACAAAGGAAGAATTGTCTATACAAGACTCGGTGAATTTAAGTTTGACGGAGAAGGCGTATATAGAAGTTCTGACGGGCAAGCCGTTCAGGGTTATATCCTTAATGATAAAGGAGAGATTATGAACGGGGCAAAACCGGTTGATGCCGAGTCTTTTGTTGATACAGCATTTGACGGCGGCGCTGCTTCTGTTCCGACAACTAACATAAAATTATGGATAGATCCCAGCAATGGAAAATATCTCGGAAAATATGAAGAATTTGAATTTAAAGATGACGGTATATTATACGGTAAAGCAGACGGCGGGAAAATAATGACACCTTTATATAAAGTTGCAATAATTAATTTCCATAATCCTCAAATGCTTTATGAAGTTGATGACGGACAGTTTATTGAAACTGCGGAATCAGGTCGTCCTGTTGTCGGAAGAGGTGAAGTCAGAGGCGGTTTAATTGAACTTTCAAATGTTGATTTTGATGCAAATACCGCATATTATCAACAGGCTCAGATGCAGCTGGAACTTGCAAATCAGTTGATTAAATCTCATAAACAGCTGCTTGAAAATGCAATTGAGCTTATGAGCAGCTAGTTGATCTTTTAATTTGGTTTGATTAAAAGGTTCTGCATTTGCAGAACCTTTTTTATATTATTCATATATTAATTTTTTTATTAAATTATCTGTTTTTAGTGGCAAAAAATATTTTGTTTTGTTTTTTTCCTGTACAAGGAGATTTTACATATGCGTATTTCTTCCGTAAACAGAAATATTTATGCCAACAAACTATATGGAATACAGTCGTCTCGAAATGCAGTTCTACAAGAGAAACTGCAGTTTCCGGATATAACAAATAAACATCAAAATAATAATTTGGTTCAGTTGCCTTTAAATACTTTAAAAGCAAATTTTTGTCCGTCTTTTGGAAAATACAGAAAAGTTGCCGATGTATATTTGAAAGACAAAGAGACAGGTGAATCAGTAAAAGCTTCTTTACAGCGTGAGTATGTCGGAGATTTTGTTTCTTTTAAACTTATGCATAGAAATGAAGAGGCAGGATATCTTGATATGGATTGCGGTGCTGTTTTCCCTGAAAATTCTTATGTCCTTCCGGAAATAGACAATGTTATTCCCAGAGTTTGTCATATACGTTCTCTTCTTGGTGATAAATATCATGGCATTGGTACAGCCTTAATAAATGCTGCCGTTAATGAAAGCAGAAAAAACGGTGAAAAAGGCTATTTATGGCTTCAATCAGAAAAAGGTTATGCTCATTCGTTATCCAGATACCGCAGAGGTGAAAACCCGATCCCCTTTTATTATAAATTAGGTTTTAGAGCAATTGATGAAAATACCGATAAATTTATAAAGTTTTGTCTTGAAAAGTCAAAATACAGTGAACTTCCCGATACTGCAATATTATTGCTGACTCCTGAAGCAGTGAGTAAAAATACAAAATATTTCCCGAAATAAGAATAACGAATTAAAATCCTAAGTCTTCTCCGGTAAGAATAATTTTAATACGTTTTTGAGGATTACAAAGTCTTGTAATAACTATATGGGAGCAAATTGCTTCTTTAGAAGTGCAATCATGACATTGACCTGTTGCGAAGCAGGGAGTTTGTCTTAATCCTGTTCCTGCCACTCTTTGCATGTTAATAGGCGCTGCTGTTTGTCTTGCTCTTTTTATTGCTTCGTCTAAAGTTGATGTAATTTTGTTCATTCCGGCTATTATAATAACACTTTTAGGACCGAACATCAAAGCAGCTGTCCTGTTGCCAATACAATCTATGTTAACCAGCTGGCCGTCTTCACTAATTGCGTTTGTACCCATTAAATAGGTATCACAGAAAAGAGCTTTTTTGAGCATTTCCATTTTTTCTTCCGGATTTTGAGCTGTATCGCGGTTGATAACCTTATATTCATTTTTTAAAATATAGTCGATTAGTCCGGATTCTACTATTGACATTGAACCGCCCCAGGAAATTGTGTCACTGAGGGGAATCAGTTCAACAGCTTTTCTAAGGGCATCTTCTTTACTTTCTGCATAATATGCATCAAAATATCTTTTCTTAAGATTTAGTATAATTTTTTCGCTTAATTTTTCATTTCTTTTTAATATATAAATATTCTGTCCCATATCAAATCTCCGCTAATCAAATATTATCATATTATTTCTGATTTGTATATTGATTATACAACGTTTCTGCATACCCTTTATTAAAGGTTAATTTTTCTTTATCAGGTATTTGTTTTAGCAAAATATCTATATCAGATATAGAAAGATGTTTATTGTAAAGAAAAGATACATAATCCGAGTGGCATTTATTTATGGCAGCCGTATAATGGATTAGAGAGTATCCCCATTTATTTTTTTCATAAAGAGGTTTGATAATTGTTTCTATCAAATTTGATATAATGCTGATATCGTAGTTTTTTTTAAATTTATTGTTTAAATACCATGTTATTAGTTCCGTATTTGTATTTCCCGCTCTTTTCCCCATGCCGTAAAGAGAGCAGTCTGTAACTATTGTTCTTGTTCCTCTGTTATTAATGATTTCTATTGAATTTGAAAAAGAAAGCTGCAGATTATTGTGAGAATGGTATCCTATTTCAATATCAGGATTAAGATAATCATCAAAAAAATTATAATATTGGAGTGTTTGTATATTATTCAACAGTCCGTAAGTATCAACAAGATATACAATATCCGGATTAATTTTGTTTGCAATATCCGAAAGCTGTTTTATATCATCTTTGCTGTATGTAGTTATGGAAACAGGATTTAAACTTATGTTATATCCTTTATCTTTAATAATATAAGCTGTATTTATTGCTTCTTTAATATTATTTTTTCTAAACATTAATCTAATGCCGTCAACAAAAGTTTCATTTGCTTCCGGCAATTTTGAAGGATTAAATTTTCCGAGATTTATCATAATTGCGGTTTTTGATTTTTTATTTTTTATTTTATTTAACAAATCGCATATTTCCGCCATATCGGAAAAAATTGTTTTATTGCAGGATACCTTAGCTGTTTCATCTAAAAAACCAATTTCAATAATATCCGTTTGTGAATCGTTTAACCCCTGCAGAATATTTAAAATATTATTGTATCCAAATTCGCAATTATTAATTGACCCGCCGTCTCTTAATGTACAATCAAGTACTTTTATATTATTCTTTTTTATATTTTCAGACATATTAAAAATATTGTATAAAATACAGAAATACTTTACAATACATTTATCTTAAAGAAGCGGAATTTTTATTATGAAAAAAATATATTTATTACTGTTTTTTATGTTTTTTATCTGCCAGATAAAATCATTGGCGATAGATTATATTCCGGTGGAAATTAATTCCAAAATAGTATATTCTCGTGAAGGAAATTTATGGTCTGTTAATGAAAAAAATAAAGAAGGTATTGTTTTTCAAAGAACGATTTCTTCAGGTACGGGCAGTTATTCAATATATACTCATGGTTCTGAAATTTTGAATTTAAAATCAAATTTTGAATTTATATTTAATTCAAGACTTATTGGTGTTGATAATGAAAATTTCAAATTTTATGAAATTGTTTATAATAATGACAAGTTTGAAGAAAAACTGCTGTCATGTGAACAGGTGCAGGAAATATTTTCTGATATTGATGTAATAAAGCTTTCGGATTTTAAGAAAAATATATATACTATTTTGGGTAATAATGAGGAAAAAAATATATTGTTATACAATGATACTGATTTTTATTTTCACAAATATTTTGTCAAACCGGAAGACAGCGTTGCGGATAAAAATATAAAAGCTATGATAAAACTTCCTAAAAAAGGAAAAGTTTGTATAACTCATTTAGGCGGCAATGATAAGCAATTTGTTATAAAGGTAAAATAAGTTATGAATATTAAAATACCTGAAAATATACCAGAAGCAGCTGAAAAAGTGTTAATACATCTGTTAAAAGGTAATGAAAATTTTGCAAAAGGCAATCCCACTACAAAGAACATGACTATTGAAACGCTGCAAAAGTATGCACTTTATCAAGAGCCTTTTGCTGTTGTTTTAAGCTGTTCGGATTCAAGAGTTGTACCCGAGATAATTTTTGACTGCGGAATAGGTGAACTTTTTGTTGTAAGAGTTGCAGGGATTACGGCAGGACCTAATGTTATTGAGAGCATTGAATATGCTGTTAAAAAGCTTAAAGTCCCGCTTTTAATTTTACTCGGGCATGATGATTGCGGGGTTATGAAATATGCAATAGAGCATTTCCCTGACAAAACAGGTGATTTTAAATCTATTTTGTCATGTGTTTATCCTGTATTAAAAACGGGGCAAACAAATGTTTGCAATAATGCTTTTGCCCGCGAACATACAAAATGGGTTGAAGAAACACTTTTAAGTACATCGGAAATTATCAAAAATGCAGTTTCAGAGAATAAACTCTACATCGCAAAATGTCATTTTGACCATAATACAGGTCTTGTAAATTTTATTGATTAATTTTTTATTTAAAGTAAATTAATGTAAATATTACGTGCTTTTTTTTATATTTAGTAACAAAAAATATTACTATGTCTGTTAATATCTGTGAGATATTAAAAGGATATATAATGAAAATACATGCTGCCGGTGCATTAAAAAACACTTATAATACAGGATTTAAGAGTCTTCGTACAGATAAAAAAACAGTTTCTTTTCTTGAAAACGGTAAACTCCCGATACTTGAGAACAACAAAATAAATATATATGGGGCTTTAGCAGGTCTTGCAAAAGATCCGACAAGGGATAATATAGAATTTTTGCTTTCTGTTGCTGATAATTTGTCATACGGACAAAACGGGCAATCCGAATTCAAAAGAATTTTGGATGAAGAAGCAGTCACACCTTCAGAAAGAGAGAATACTAATTGGTCAAAACTACTGGAAGATACTTTGCAGCGTGCTTTAAATAATTATACGGGAGAGGATGCCGGTGATCTTCAATATGAATTTTACAAAATTTTTTCTCAAGAAAAAAAATTAACTCCTGAACAGCAAAAATTGTTGGAACAAAGAAAAACATTGACGGATATTATAATTAATGAGCATGCCGTAAAAGATGAAGAACATTTAGAAAGAGCAGTAAGAGTCAGAGAAAATCTTGATTATTTTATTGCTTCATCAGAAATTCCTATGAATCAAAAACAATATTGTTTAGACAAATTTATATATTTAATGAGTCCTGATTATAAAATTAATAAACAGCTTGAAGATAAAAAGCTTCAGGTTCTTGATGAAATGCTTAATGATATGCTGATTAAGACTCCGGAAGATGATGTTTTAACAATAAAATCTGTTGACCAGAGACAATCAGGCATGTGTGCTGCTATTTCAATATGCAGAAAAGCTATGGCGTATGAAGATAAAGAAAGATATACGGATTTAATACTTGATGAATTAAGTGATTCTGAAACAATGTCTGTTTTTGATGTTACAGAACTTGGAAAAGGCAAAAAAATAAGTGTTCCTAAAGCAAATATTGACTATAATACCGCACTTGCAAAAGGTTATAGAATAATAGACGCATCTGCACATAACTGGATGCAAAACGCTCATGCAGGCGGTGACGGTTCTATAATTACTGAAAATTATATTCCTTTTGATGATAGCTATGGAGTATATAACGATTCAAGCTGGTATGAAGCTCTAGAAGAGCCTGTTGCCGGAATTAAATCTCTTTTAAAAGCATTAATAAAAGAAAGAGAACTATTAAGTTCTTTATTAAGGTATAAAAAGTTGTTAAAAACCTCCGGACAAAAACTTCTTACGGCTAAACAGAATGCTGTATTATTGCAGTCAAGTATAAACGGGAAATATAATGAAATTTTTGGTTATGTCTTTCCTGATATGCCGGATAAAGAGAAATCAATTCTTATAAAATCAATTTGCAATTTTTGTAAAGGTAAAAATGCTGATAATGAAAAGAATATAGGAGAACCTCTTTCAAACGAAAACAAACAGCAATTACTTGCAGATTTCATTATTGCTTCTGTCCCTGAATGTGATGATACTTCAAAAACAAGATTGTATGAAAAAATTTCTGTTATTTACGGGCTTGCTGATGAATATTTGAAGTCGGAAAAAGAAATAAATGCGCTTTTAAGTTTTAACTCGCCCGGGGGAAAATATACTTATTATAAACGTCTGTTTAATCTTGCTGCGGCTCACAGGCTGGCAATTGAAGCTGATGTTAATCTTCCGGATGGTGTAATAAGGTTTGAAAAAGCATCAGGGCTTCCGCCGCGTAATGTACAAGTTCTAAGATATTTAAAGTCACTTGGCTTGAAATTACCGTCCGAAGCTCTAAGGCAGAACCTGAACAAGCATGAACATAAAGCATTATCAGATTCCGATATAGAAAAAATGCTTGCCTCGGATATTATTAAAATTGAGTCGGTATTTCCTCAACAGCTTAATGAAATAGCAAATTCTCTTCTGGGAAAGAATATAAATGAAATTGTTACTGATACCTATAATGGAATAGCAGGAGCCATTGCAAACGGTGATGAGGAAGTACTTGAAAATACAAAGAGTATAATTGGACTTGAAAATAAGAGTAAACAAGAAGTTTTGGAGTTTTTAAATAACCGGATTGAAAAACTTTCAAAATTAAATTCAAATCAAATATGTGCTGATGCAATAAGAATGCTGGGCTTTGAAGATACTTTTCATATGCTGGATATTTTTATTTCAACATTTATTAACTCTTTACAATCCGGTATTTCGGAAGAACAATACAAAAATCTTGCAAAACAATTTGGCGGAGAGGATAAAATTGAAGCCTCAATAGCGGAACAAAGGGCAGCGTATATAAGAATAAAAGATGAATATTCCGATATTCTTTCAAAATGGTCTGTTCCGTCTGCGCGGGCAAATATTCTGACGGCACTCGAAAAGAAAAATCAGATAATGCCAAGAAGGCAGCTTGATTACCTTAAGAAATGTTTTAATTCAATTGAGGCAGGCACAATAAAAAATGAAAGTATATATAATGTAAAAGAAAGGAGAAAAGCCAACGAAAAATTCTATAAATTCGATTCAGAGGCTCTTTCATTGTTTAATAAAATTGAAAAATCCTTAAGTGATATAAAAAAATATTCTAAGGTGCAGTATCAGAATATAAATAAGATTTTATTTGATGAACTTGAAAACCAATATTCATATATAGGAATGCTGAACGGACAATTCTGGGTACGAGAAGAAGGTTCATCCGGACTGGCTGCAAGCGAACAGTTAAGAATTATAGAGCAAATGACGGGTAAGCCGTATCATATAGAATATGATATAAATGATGCAGCAAAATTAATTAAAGAAGGTAATGGCAGCGGAATAATTTCAATGAGTGTTGATGACTCGGATTATGCATTTCACGCCATGTATGTACCTTCTGTAACCGCCGAAACATTTACTAATAATCTAACAAATGAAAAAATTATTAAAGATATATTATGGATGGATAATTCATGGGGCAGGGCTGAAAAAGATAACTATTGGAGAGGAACGGACGGACGCTATCATACTGATTACGGGAACGGTTACGGCTGGAAAAACGGCTTTATTCTTTCAGATAAATATACTATTGGGCTTCCTGTAGATGAAATACAAGGGGCAATTGGTGTTGAGAAAGAAGATCAGGAAGAATTCGGGCTTTTTACCGATATGGTATTACCGGGAACTCCTGTTAATACATATCAACGTCTTTATAGAATGTTTAACTATATTTTGAATATAAATGAGGGTGAACAGCTGCTTTCGGCATTGGAAAACTCCTTATCTTCAGGATATAAATTTAACATAAATGAACTTGAATCGCTTGATTTACTTGCTGAAGCAAAAACAGACAGAATTGCAAAGCGTATCAAAGATGAAATTAAATCGCGTCATGATTTTGATATGCTTGATGATAATGATGAATTAAAACTAGCATTTAAAAAATTGGCTTTGTATCTATCTACGGATGACCGGGCTTTTTTGGACAGAGTCAGCCTTGCTTCTGATTCTAAAGAACTGGAGGAAATAAAACAAGATATAATACAGGATCATATTGATAAGTTTGGCGGAATAATTGCAAAATCCGATGCCGTAATTGATGTTATTTTCCTTTCTTCGGAAAGTGAGTTTAAACAACTGTTTAAAGATTTATATGATAAATTTGGAATTTCTCTTACTGATGATGAAAAAGATAGACTTATAAATTCAATATTTATTAACGAGGAAGATATTAAAAATATTGACGGTTCATTAGCTTCATTAACGGACTATTTCGATAAACAAATAATCAAAGCCTCAGAAAATATTGAAGATGAAAAAGCTTCGGAATTTTTTACAGTTACATCAAAATCAATAATACGGGATGTTATAGACAAAAATGTAAGAATAAAGGATTTAAACAGTCCTGTTCTTGCAAATTCACCGCTTCAAAAAGAATTTATTGCTGCTGTGGATAAGTATTTAAACCCTCATTCTGATGAAGAACTTTTACAATTAATACAAGGAATGCAAAATGCGGATTACGATACGGTTAACGGATTTATTGATGCATTAACTCCTGAAGATATAGGTGTAAAAATTAAAGATCCGTATGATTATGTATTGAAATATAAAGCAGGCAGCAGCGAAGTTACAAGAGCTTTTTCCGAAGTCGTAGGCACCGAAGAAATATATGCAAATTTAAACACTTCTTCGGATGATGAGGATTCAACACCTGAGGAAATATACAGAACTTTATATATTAAACTGGCTGAAATGGATGTTCAAAAATATATAAATGCTTTTAAAGCGGAAGCTTTTCAGAAATATAAGGTTCGTCAGGCTTTTCCGGAACCTGTTGTATTATCAGATGAAGTTATTTCAGATACTGTTAATAGCTTTCTGTTATCACTCAAAGAAGCTTCTGATAATATTGCTTCTGCTGATTATGTTTATAAAGTCTTATCATCATATGAAGATTTTATTTCTAAATTTTCTAAAAATGATATTTATAAAGAATTTATTAAGAGTCATGATGTGGAAATAACACCTGAAAATGCTGATACAATTAAAGCTATGGTTTCGTCATTAAGAAATGTTTATAATATTACAAAAATGGACGCTTCTTTAAATGTTCTTACAGTTCCGGCAGAAAAATTGATAAAACTGCTGGAAAACTCTTCCGGATATATTTCCGGTTCTCACGCCGGTTTGTATATTAAAGAACTATCTTCTGCATATCAAGATATGATTTCTTCCGGCAGTACAAAAGAAAAATTTGTACAGATGAAAAAAGAAGAACTTATAAATATGCGTAAGAATATTTCATTGTTTGCTAATTGTAATGTTGAGCCAAAGTACAGAGATGAACTTTTACAAAAGTTATACAGATATATAAAATTATTCAGCAATAATGCTCCGCAGGATAAGCAGGATGAATTGGCAAATCAAATTGAGGATTTAATTATAAATAAACATATAGTAAAAAATCCTCAAATACTTTTGAAAGAAACGATTAATCTTCTTCTTCAAGGTAAAAAAGACTCTAACGAATATTCTGTTTTACGTTTATATTTGACTATGGCATTGAAAGTAGCACAACAGACAAAGATTCAGTATAAGCTTGTACAAAATCAGCATAGCGGAATTACGTCAAAAGTAAAAGAATTGCTTCCTTTATTTAATGTTTTGCTTTCTGACGGCACAACCGCAGAAATGGACAGTGATGTAGGGATGTTGTATCTTGTCGAGCAGCTTCAAAATGCAGGTGATAATTATATTACGCTTAAGCTGTTTTTGGAACAAACAGGACTCGCAAGAAAAGCTCTCGGGGCATTGCTTAAAAATTTTGATGTAAATAAAGCATGTAATTTAGTTGATGAAAAACATGATATGATTATAACTTCTTTAAGTGATGCTGCTAAATTACAGGGGTTTATTTCAGAATTTTTCGAAAAAAGCAAAATTAAATATAAATCTCTATCTGATGCAATAAGCCATTTAAATGCATATATAGAAAGAAAATCAAAAAATTATGACAGCAGTGATGTTTTCAAAAAATACAGTGAATATATGAAGTCTGTTGCTTGTTCAAACTCATTGGATACAATATCTTCTTCTATGATAAATCCTCTTTTACAATCCGTTATTTCTGATGCGTTTGAATATATTATGTCGGATATTAACAATCAGCTTGATTCTATATCTGACTATGAAGAAATGATTTCAAGAAAATATGAATTATTTGATTCTATTAATGTTCCGGAAGATTGTGAAGAATTTGTTCTGCGGCAGAAATTCTTTGATGATTATGAAAATGTTATAGAATATATCCGGAATAAGAAACAGGAAATATTGGATTATGCAAAAAATCTTGAATTGATTGTTGATATTTCTTGAAAATAGTTTTTAAAATATAGTAAAATATAAATATAAGAGGAGCATTTATGAAAAAATTTTTATCCATATTTTATATTTTTGTTATATTTTCCGGATTTTTTGTTCCGTGTTTCGCAATAAATGTAGGAACATATAAAACCGAAACGGAATACGGTTTGTTAGACGGTTTTAAAATTAATTGGAAAAGAAAAGACAAAAATCAGCCTTTTATAGAACCAAGAGAAGAATCAACTAAAAAAGAGGCTGAACGTGATTTAAGATATTATAAAGAATCTGAATATGAACGTACAAGATATATGTATGACGGAAGAGCTATACTTTAGCTTGCTGTTTTTACTTGTTTTTAAACTTGTTACTCAAAAAATTTTAACACTCTGAAAGTCTTTCAGAGTCTTTTTATATCATAGTATATTGAATAAAATGTCCGAACAAAATTTCACGATAAGCTTGAATTTTCACTTTAATACGACACTAGATTATATTAAAAAAGAGAGGAACTTATTTCCTCTCTTTTTCGTTTTTTTATCAAACTATAATATATTTGACGTAACAGTAAAGTGGAATCTGCAATTTCTTCTGTTATATGGATGGTTGTCAAAGGTTGCATAATCGTAGAAACTTTTACCAATCGGGAAGCCCCAATACATGTTTGCAGAAATATATTTTGTTAATTTAACTACAATACCCGGACCGGCACTCATTAAATACTGGGTTCTGTTTCCGAATTGGTCAGTTTGGAACCTGTTCCCGACCCAGCCAAAATCGTAGAAACCTGCAAGTTGTATACTGTCACTAATAAATTTATATTTTTCGGGAAGTATTGCTCTTAATCCCGGGATTGGAGTTCTTAACTCAAAACTTGCTGTCATACCGTAGTCACCGAGGAAGAAACCTTCATCATAACCTCTTACGGAAGCTATACCGCCTATCTGCATTGCTTCAGACGGGTACAGGTGTCTGTTTGCATATTGACCGTTAACCTGTAATATTGCCATTACATTTTTAGGCAAAACCTGTAAACGCGCTGCACTTGCCGTTAATTTTAAGAAATTGTTGCTTGATAAATTCCGGGCTTTGTTATAATCAGAAGCATCTATAGGAATACCTCCTGCAACACCCCCGTTAAATAACCATCTTCCGTAAAAATCATCTTTAATATCGGTCAAAGATGCTCTGATAACTCTTGAACGGTAGGATGTATTATAATCATATGCACCTACAGTTGTATCTGTATTTCTTAAATCTAAAGTAATATCACCGTATAACCTGAAATCGTCACCTTGCGCCAATCTTCTTGAAACACCTATGAATACGTCATGTGATTCACCTTTTATATTCAGGTGTTCAAGAGCATTACCCAGACGGACTTTAGAATAAGAATAACCGATATTTAATCTTGTATCATTTTTAGCTATAGGAAGCGAATACATACCGCCTACACCCAATGAACGTGTAGAAAGTGCAACCGTCCCCATTAAAGTATCGCCGTGACCGGTTACGTCATGCAGACCCGCATATAAAACACCTCTTTGTGTACCGATAGCGTCCCTTCCCTGATTATCATACCTGATATCAAAGTTTAGAGGGAATCTGTCTTTTACATCTAAGGTTACATCTGAAAATTCTTCAGATTCTTCGTTATCAGCAAAAGAAACGGCACCTTTCATATATTCTTCGGAGTTCATCTCGGTCAAAGCATTACGTACATCTTTTACGTTTAAAACTTTACCCGGTTCAATATTATGGTCAATTAAATATTTCTTATTTAAGTAAGAAGCTCTTTCCCATTTGCCGGGATTAATTTCAATATTACCGTATTTACCTTCAAGAATTTTAATTTCAACGCTTCCGTTCTTTACTTTTTGAGGAGGAAGATAAGCTATTGTTGAAATATATCCTTTTGCCTGATAATAATCGGTAATATCATTTGCAGACATTATTAAATCATTAATAGTAACATCCTGCCCGATTTTAAAGTCGACCAATCGCATTAATACATATGTCGGGAAAACGGTATTGCCGGTTATATTTATATTTTTTAATTTAAATGTTACCTGCTCTGTATTAAGCAAATCCATTTTTTGTCTGACTTCCTCTTCTATAACGGCTGGATCTTTTGTCTCTTTATACTGCTCTTTTGCTCTTTCTCTGTATCTTGCCGCTTCAATAAAGTTTCTGTTGTCCAATTGCCCTGCATCATATCCGCTTTGTGCAGGTGTGGCAAAATCATATATTGAAGCCGTAAATGCACAGTTCCCAACAATAATCATTGAGCATATTAAGGATGTTTTAAAAAATAGGTTTTTCATCATTCCACTCTCTATTTAAGTTTCTGTTTAAATAATACTATGTTTTTTATATTATGATACTACGGAAAAATAAAAATACTATAAATATTATACTATCATTCCCTATTATTTCATAATTCAAACATATGAAATCAGAACATAATTAAATTTGCTTTAAATTAAACTAAATATAACATATCTTAACATTTGAATTATTTTATATTTAGCGATTATAATTTATATTAAGCTTTATTAATATTTATACAAATAATAGCAAATATTTTTATTTACGATATTTTAGGAAAAGCAGTTATCTATAAATTACTATCAGAGAATGGAGTACACAATGAGAAAACTTTTAACTACGGCAGCCGCAATTACTGTTTTCGCCTCAATGAGTATATCACCGGCAATGGCAGATGTAGCAGCCGGGGCATTACCGAACTTAGGTAATGCGACGAATGCAGATGTTACAACAAGCGGATCAAATATGAATATTCAGATTCAAGGCGGTCAGGGCGGACTTGGAACATTGAACTGGAACAGCTTTAATGTAGGAAAAGATGCGACAGTAAACTATGAATTTACGGCACATAACCAAACGGCATTAAACAAGGTAGATGCGGCAGGCGGAATGTCGCAGATATACGGAAACATAACGACATCAGGGTGTGCAGGCTGCGGATATGATGCAACCGGAAAAGTAATATTGATAAACCCCAACGGAGTATTATTCGGTGACGGAGCAAATGTAAACTTAAATTCATTGACAGTATCAACAATGGATGGAACATTTGACCAGACAAAAAACGAATTACAATTAAATAAAGGTGCAAATCAATCAGATTTTGGAATAGTAGTACAAGAAGGGGCAAATATATACGGAGATAAGAACGTAACATTTGCATCAAATAATGTAACGATGTACAACGGATCTAAGATATCAACCAATGCAGGAGCAAACGTAGGCGACACATCATTTGGAAAGATAAAGATAGTAACGGCAGACGGAGTAAATTTTGCATATTATAATAACGGAGCAGTAAAAGAGGTTTCGAATATAACGGGATCGGCCGATAAGATGGTTGTGTCGTTAAACGGAGCATTAGAATCAGGGAATATAGATATAAGGAACTATTCTAATAATGAAGCGAGTGAAATTAATTTAAACGGAGCTACATTGAAAGCTACAAAAGCAGTTGAAGGTAATGACGGAAATATCTGGTTAACGGCATCAAATAAGATAGTAACGGAGGGGACGAAATTTGAGACGGTAAACCAGACCGGAGCAGAAGATAGAAACGGCGGGAACGTAAGATTTTTAGCCGGGAAGAAGGTGTCAATCGGAACAGCTGATATAGATGCGGTAGGAAATGTAGAGATAACATCGCAGGGGAATGACATAGCAGTAGATAATTCAACAATAGATACAGCGAAAGATGTTACTTTAACTGCGGCGGGTATTGCTTCTGTGCAAAATAACTCAACTGTAAACGGCAAAAATATATCTGTCAGCGGAAATAATAGAGCGCAGGTTGTATCTTCCGGATTGAATGCTGCTGAAGATGTAAATCTTGTTTCTGACGGTCAGATGGTTTGGACTGACAATGCAAATATTAATGCAGGAAAAGATATCAATACTTCTGCAAATAACGGATACCTTTTATTAAATGATTCTATTTTTACAGCAAGAAACAATGTTAACTTAACCTCTAAAGATACGGTTACATCTTCAAGATTATCAGGTTCAACTTTTAATGCTGAAAAAGATGTTAATGTTGAATCAACTGCAGAAAGCATCTTGTTAACTTCTACAGAACAATTTAAACCGAAAAATGAATTAAACCTGACTGCAGCAAAAAATGTTGAAATTAATTCAACAGATGATTTAGCAACTTCTAAAACAAATATTAAAGCAGGAGATAATGTTTTCTTAACATCTTCTAACGGCAGTGTAAATGTTGATAGTTCAACTAAATTCCTTGCTGCTGACAAAATATATATTAACGGCGCTAAAGACGTTACAACTACAGGTGTTGTTGATTTAAATAACATCCAGTCAAATATCAAAGCAGGTGAAAATGTTAATGTTAATTTAACCGGTGTTGAAAACAGAAACAACGGTCTTATCGCAGAAGCAGGAAAGGACATGACTATTACTACCGACGGTACATTGTCAGTATCAAGCTTAAAAGCTGCCAATGATATGACAATTAACGCAAATAAAGTAATTGCAGGACTTCCTTATACAACGGAAGAAAAATTACCCGGTGATGATAGTGAGCGTTCTTATATTGAAGTGGGAGGTACTTTCAATTCAAATGTTGCGGAAGATAATTATGTTATCACTGCATCAGGCGATTTGACAGATGATGGACAATATAATCAGAAGCATCATATTCAATACGGTGATGATGAAAAAATCTTACTGGTTAACAAGAGACCTGTTGATAATGAAGTAACCGATCCTGATATTCCGGGAATAGATAACGGTGATGATATTGATGTTGTTAACCCCGGTGATGATGGCGGTTCAACTCCTACTACGCCGACTGATCCTTCAACTGATCCTACAACACCGACAGATCCGTCTATAGAACCGACTGTACCTACGGATCCTTCTACAGATCCTACAACACCGACAGATCCGTCTACTGATCCTACGGAATGTCCTGATATACCGGATAATGATGAGTCGGTTGATGAAGATGCTCCGGAATTGGGCGGTAATACCAATTCTCTCAGAATAAAATTAGATACAAGCAATTTATCTAAATATTCAATTCAAACAAATGAGCAAAAGAAAATATAATATTAATTACTTATATCTTTAAGGGAGAACATTTATTGTTCTCCTTTTTTTTGTAACAAATTCTTAACAGATTTCTTTTATTTTGTAAATTTGTCAGACTAAATTTTCTTTATAAGTATATAATAGGATGTATTATTAGTATTTAAGAGAGATTTATTTTTTAGTAAAAAATTGTAACAATAAAAAAACAAAATGTTAACAAAACTTGGTTTTATAGCAATTTTTTTTTTCAGAGTATTTAAAACAGATATATAAGATTAATAATAAGAATAAGAAATAAAAGGAAGAAGAACATGAAAAAACTTTTAAGCACAACAATTGCAGTCGGTATTTTCGCCTCAATGAGTATATCACCGGCAATGGCAGATGTAGCAGCCGGGGCATTACCGAACTTAGGTAATGCGACGAATGCAGATGTTACAACAAGCGGATCAAATATGAATATTCAGATTCAAGGCGGTCAGGGCGGACTTGGAACATTGAACTGGAACAGCTTTAATGTAGGAAAAGATGCGACAGTAAACTATGAATTTACGGCACATAACCAAACGGCATTAAACAAGGTAGATGCGGCAGGCGGAATGTCGCAGATATACGGAAACATAACGACATCAGGGTGTGCAGGCTGCGGATATGATGCAACCGGAAAAGTAATATTGATAAACCCCAACGGAGTATTATTCGGTGACGGAGCAAATGTAAACTTAAATTCATTGACAGTATCAACAATGGATGGAACATTTGACCAGACAAAAAACGAATTACAATTAAATAAAGGTGCAAATCAATCAGATTTTGGAATAGTAGTACAAGAAGGGGCAAATATATACGGAGATAAGAACGTAACATTTGCATCAAATAATGTAACGATGTACAACGGATCTAAGATATCAACCAATGCAGGAGCAAACGTAGGCGACACATCATTTGGAAAGATAAAGATAGTAACGGCAGACGGAGTAAATTTTGCATATTATAATAACGGAGCAGTAAAAGAGGTTTCGAATATAACGGGATCGGCCGATAAGATGGTTGTGTCGTTAAACGGAGCATTAGAATCAGGGAATATAGATATAAGGAACTATTCTAATAATGAAGCGAGTGAAATTAATTTAAACGGAGCTACATTGAAAGCTACAAAAGCAGTTGAAGGTAATGACGGAAATATCTGGTTAACGGCATCAAATAAGATAGTAACGGAGGGGACGAAATTTGAGACGGTAAACCAGACCGGAGCAGAAGATAGAAACGGCGGGAACGTAAGATTTTTAGCCGGGAAGAAGGTGTCAATCGGAACAGCTGATATAGATGCGGTAGGAAATGTAGAGATAACATCGCAGGGGAATGACATAGCAGTAGATAATTCAACAATAGATACAGCGAAAGATGTTACTTTAACTGCAGGCAGAATCGCTTCAATCCAAAACAATTCAAATGTTAAAGGAAGAAATGTAAAAATTACAGGTAAAGACAGAGCTCAGGTTGTTGACTCAAAAGTTGACGCTTCTGATATAGAAATCACAGCAGATAATGTTTGGTTCAGAAATGCTGATTTAAAAGCTGCAAACGAAATTAATGCAAAAGGAGCAAACGGTTACGTAAATGCTGAAAATTCCGTAATGCAGGCAAATAAAATAACATTAGATGCTGCAACAAATGTAATTGGTAAAATTGATTTGAAAGGCAGCCAGACAAATATTAATGCCGGAAACGATGTTGATGTAGAACTTGCTAATGTCGGTGTCAGAGAAAACGGTTTAATAGCAAAAGCAGGCAACAATATGACTGTTACTACAGACGGTACATTGTCAGTATCAAGCTTAATATCCGGTAATGATATGACAATCAATGCTGATAAAGTAATTGCAGGTTATCCGTTAACTGACAATTCATTAGAAACACCCGGGGACAGTGCTGATCGTTCATATATCGAAGTTGGCGGAACATTTACTTCAAATACTGCTAATGACAGCTATGTAGTTACAAAATCTGCAGACTTAACAGATGACGGACAGTATATGCAAAGACATCACATTGAATACGGCAACGGCGAAGAAAAAATCTTACTGGTTAACAAAAGACCATATGTTGCACCTCCAACCGATGATACGGATGTTAATACAGATCAAGCTGAAATGTTAAATAAAATACCTCGTCAGCCAGCAACATTCAATAATAATACAAATATTAATAACGGAAGAACAACATTTGTAGATGTATTCGCTGCAGCCAGCCAGATTGAAATAGTTGAAGATGAAGAAGAATAATTAATTTAACATCAATAAATGATAAGAAGGAGCCTTTTTTAAGGCTCCTTCTTGTTTGACTATTTATATATAATTAAGATAACATAATATAATAAATAGGGGATTTTTCATGAAAATAAAATTGATGTGTTTTTTTATAATCTTCGCAGCAGGAACCTCTGCTTTTGCAAGTGCAATTATTGATCATAGAATAAAACCGAGTACTTCTGCTATTCAATCCTCAAATATTGAATTAAACAGAGCTAATTATTCAGAGTATTTTAATTCCGATACATTAATGCCTGCTGTTAAAGAAATTCAAAATAAAATAGATAAAACACCCGGTGATTATTCTTTATATGTTTCTCTTGTTGATTTATATATAAAGATGAAGCGTTATGACAGTGCCTACGAAGAATTAACATTTTTGTATAATCTTTCTCAACAAGATAAGCTTAATTCACAAGTATTACAGCAGATAGATAGCTTGTACAAATCATATCAGAAAATTTTAAAAACGAACCGCAATAATTATTTGTTATGTCTTGATATGGCAGTAATGGCTATGATTTTACAGGATAAAAATCAGGCTGATATATTAATAGATAAAGCTTCTTCTAAAATATATGATGTTAAACTTTTTAAAAATGCAGTTGAAAAAGTAATTGATTATACGCAAAATTATAAGCTTGGAAGTGTTTTAGCAGCTCGTTTAAAACAAAAAGCACCGAATGATGTAGAAATACTAAAAATGCAGGCTAAATATTTAATTTTACAGGGTAATACAACTGCAGCAATTGAAGAATGCAGACATATTATTGCCGCTGATCCGGAGGATGACGAAACTAAGTATTTTTTGTTTAAAATGCTTATAAATCAAAATAAAAATGAAAAAGAAATAATAAATACAATATATAACAATCCTGAAAATGATAAAATTCAATATGCTTATTCTGATATTTCAAATATTCTTGTTAAAAATAATGATATAGACAATGCCAAAGTTTTTATTTCTTCTTTACTGAAAGCATATCCGGATAATGCAGAGGGATATATATTGCTTTCTGATATATACAGAAAAGAAGGAAAGCTGAAAGAATCATACGAATTGCTTGAAAAAGGGCGTGATAAGGTAAATAGCAGCGAGGCTGTATCTAAATATAATGTTCTTCTTGCTAAATTGTCTGATGAACCTGTAAATGAAGCAAATTCTCTTATTGCTAACGGTCTTTATAATGAAGCATTAGAAGTTCTTGCATCTGCTAATCAGGAAAGTTTATATGTTATTCTGACTCAGGCAAGAGCTAATTATATGCTTTCAGAAAAACAAAAATCTCTGGAATTATTAAATAAAGCTATGACTCTTTTCCCTAATAATTCTGATGTATTTTGTGCCTTCGGGTATATTTATTTAAAAGAAAAAGATATCGAAAGTGCAAGAAAATATGTTAATGAATCCTTAAAAATAAATCCCGATAATAAAACTGCTCTGGACTTATTGGATATGGTTAACAAAGCTGAAGCTGATAAAAATATTAATCAAATAGTTGTATTATTTGAAACCCAAAATTATACCGAAGCAATGAGTTTGATAGATGAAACAATAAAGGTTAATCCGAAAGATGCCAATTTATATTATTATAAAG
Organism: Candidatus Gastranaerophilales bacterium; assembly: GCA_944323535.1. GTDB lineage: Bacteria > Cyanobacteriota > Vampirovibrionia > Gastranaerophilales > Gastranaerophilaceae > Avigastranaerophilus. The sequence continues at coordinate 32,996 of CALUSW010000002.1, forward strand.
CTTTAACTTATATTGCTCAGAATAATTATGCAGCGTCAACTGCTTCTTTATATAAGTGCATAGAACTTGATAAAAATAATGCTTTAGCTTATTTTTATTTAGGGATAGCCTTTGATAACCTTTCTGAACCAAAAAATGCTCTGATGTATTATCAAAAATTTATAGAACTTCTTCCTAAAGATGAATTTGGAGAAAGTGAAAAATTAGAGTATGCTAACAGCAGAATAACAAAGTTAAAGGCTAAGAATAATTAACAATATTTGATATTTGTACAAAAAAATGTTTAACTTTGCTATTATATAGTAATGGATATATTAAAGACTTTTGAAATTTTTTTGGCTGCGCCGATAAGCATAATTCATAAAAGAAATATAAAAATTATGCATGTCGAAACCAATATTTTTGCACAAAAACTTCCTGTTGATTTAAAATTTGATGATGATATTGAATTAACTGTCTATAATAATCCAAAAGTTTATAAACTGCTTTCAAGTGTAATTTATAAAAAAAGGCTTAAGGATGAAAATAACAAAAGCAAAGTTTCTGGTTAGCGCACCTTCGTTAAAGGAGTGTCCGGAACTTAATCTGCCTGAATTTGCATTAATCGGAAGATCAAATGTAGGAAAGTCTTCTTTTATTAATTCTATAGTCAATATTAATGGACTTGCCAAAACAAGTAATACTCCCGGAAAAACAAAACTAATAAATTTATTTAATATAAATGATAAGTTTATTTTTGCCGATTTGCCCGGATACGGGTATGCTAAGGTTTCAGGAAAACTCCGGAATTTGTGGCAGAAAAATCTTGAAGAGTATCTTTTGAACAGAAAGACTATTGTCTCTTTAATTCAGTTAATCGATTCAAGACATGATATTCAGCAAAATGATTTTCAGATGGTTCAATGGATTAAATATAATAATCTTCCTTTTTTTGTTATAGCTACAAAGGTTGATCAAATACCAAAATCAAAAATTTCTGCGGTTTGCCAAAATTTTGAAAAAATTCTTGAAGTACCCGTTTTCCCGTTTTCTAAATCAAATTCTTTTTATAACCTGAAAATAACGGAGAAAATAGAAGAATTACTCACTAATTAGTCATTTTTTGTATTTTCAAGAAATGAAATGATACATTCTTTTATTGAACTTGGTGTACTTAATTTTATGTTATTATGAGGACGTTTTTCCGGTTGATATTCTTCTTGTACAATTTCTGCTGTATTTCCCACGCCTACTTGATTATTTTGTATTTTTCTGCGAAATAAAACCAATAAACAGGTAATTATTATTGCACAAATTATCATTACACCAAATGATATAAATAATTTATTTGATACAAAAGATAATTCATTTTGCGCCGCGGTTTCATTTTCCTTTGGCGGCGGTATAACTTCGGTGCCAATATCAAATGCGGGAATTTGAAAATCCGCTATATTATTATCTGCTAAGAAAAGGTGATGTGTCATTTATATTATTCACTTTCTTTTTTCTTACGCGGTTTTCTTCCAGGTTTTTTCTTTTGTGTTTGTTCTGCTTCTTTTGTATCAGTCTCTTTTGTTGAAATATTATTCTCTGGTATGTTTTCTTCTACTGATAAATTATTTTGCTGCTGAATAATGTTTTCTTCTTTTTTCCCTCTTCCTCTTCGTTTTGGTTTCTGTAATTTTTCATCGGTTTTAGTTGCAGGAAGTTCCATAACAGGTTGTTCTTCTTTTTGTAGCTGCGGTTCTGCATTTGAAAATTCTTTTTGTTCAGATTTTTCAGCAGCATTATCGTTTATTGCCTGTGCATTTTGAGATAAATCATTTTGTTCATATTTTTGATTATTTTTGTTATTATATCTAAAATTTTTCTTTTGCTGGTTATGTTGTCCATTATTTCCATTGTTATCCTGTTCATTTTCCGATAACGGATTATTATTGGGATTATTGAAAACTTTATTTTGCTTGTAATTAGGATTTTTATTTTTTATTTGCTGAACCGGAATTTTTAATTTGGCGGCTTTTGCTTTTGCTTCCCCTTCCGCAACAGAAGAAGAGAAGGTTAAATCATCAGCTATATAACCGGTTCCCTGGCAGTGAGGACATTTTTTTCCAAAAAGTTCAGATAAACTTTGACCCTGTCTGTGTCTGGTAAGTTCGACTAACCCTAAATCAGACAGCTGCCCGACTTGCGGTTTTGCTTTATCTTTTTCAAGAGCTATTTCAAGTTCTTCCATAATGGCAAGTTTATCTTTTCTATTGTTCATATCAATAAAATCAATAACAACCATACCGCCTATATTTCTGAGTCTTAATTGTCTTGCTATTTCATGGACAGCTTCAAGATTTGTTTTTACTATGGTTTCATCCTGAGTATTTGAACTTACGAATTTTCCGCTGTTAACATCTATTACGGTTAAAGCTTCGGTTGTTTGAATAAACAAATAACCTCCGCTGGGTAAGTTAACTTTTGTTTGAAGTGCCGATTTTATTTCTTTTACAACTCCGGAAGCGACAAGAAGTGTTTCAGAGCCTTTATAAACATTGACTTCAATATTTTTACTCATATTCCAGTTTTGGAGCATCTGCTGTGTCCTGTGAACTCCGTAGGAGGTGTCAAGAATAATTTCATCTACATCTTCGCTGCATGCTTCTCTGAGTACTCTGTATAAAAGATCCTGATCTCTGTATAAAAGACTCGGAGCAGGTCTTGTTTCCGCAGCAGTAATAATGGTATTCCATTTTTCAAGCAGAATTTCCATATCCTCCTGAATATCGGCATCTGACTGTCCTTCAGCTTCTGTTCTTACTATTACGCCGATTCCTACCGGTTTCAGCAGGCTAATAATTGATTTAAGTCTTGCACGTTCTTTCTGGCTGACTATTTTCCTGGAAACATTAATACCTGTTTCCTGAGGCATTAATACCAGAAAACGACCGGGAAGGCTTATAAGAGTGGAAACTCTCGGACCTTTATGCCCTACAGGTTCTTTTACAACCTGTACAATTATTTTTTGTTTTGGTGATAATTTTTCTTTTAATGTTCCTTTGCCTATAGCGTCGTGTGCATGTAAAAATCCCATTTTATCATATCCGACATTTACAAATGCAGCATCTATACTTGGCAATATATTATCAACTGTAGCAAGATAAACATCATTAAGAAGCATATCGCCTTTTTGTACGTAAAATTCGCATATTTTCCCGTCTTCAATTACGGCTGCTATGTTATCTCTTTCCGCTACAACTATTGCTTTTGACATATTTTTTCCTTTTCTAAATCTGCTATTTTATAACTCGTTCATATTTATGTCATAAAATTTTTCTCTTATAATTCTGAAGTTTATATCAGGCATATAAATCTTTATAACGTCATCAGGCTTTACTGACGGAATTTCATCCGATTGACCTGTCTTTAAAACCATATAAAGCTTATTTTCTTTAACTTCGGTTGATTTTATTGACCTTTTTATATTAACAAGTTTTTTTATACCTTTTTTATTTATCTTCTCAATTAATATTTCATCTGAGGAAGATATTACATCTCTAATATACAACAAAGTTTCAATTTTTAAAATACCCTCTATAATCGGGGTGAATGAATATAGCGCCCATTGTGCTGTAATATCAATGGATGGTGTTTTTTTATCTATTTTTTCGGCATCTGTTATTTTTATGTTTTCGGGAGCAACACTGTTAAGTATTTTAACAAGTTCATTGTTTTCAATATTATTATATATTTCTATATCTATAAATTCGCATTTACTTTCAACGAATATTGGAAGAGCTATTCCCAGAGAAAATTTTGGTCCGGGATTAAAGCCTTGTGAAAAACATAAATCAAGTCCTGAGCGGAATAGCATTTTTATAATTGTATTTTGCCAATCCAGATGGGATATATAGCGCATTTCATTTAATTTATTTATTTTTAATCGGTATTTAAGGGGAACTTTGTTTTCTGATAATTCAGTATTTATGATATTTGCGCAATAAGGTTTATCAATTACTTTATGAGTTTTTAAGTTTTTGCATACACCGCAGTCAGAACATTGAAATTCACATGGAATAATATTGGCGGCATTAAGTGCATTTTGATACTGTTCTTTAAACCAGTTTTTGTCAATTCCTGAGTCAATGATATCCCATGGCAGATTTTCATCCAAATCATAGCTTCTTTGTGCTTCTTTGTTTATATCTATTCCGTATTTAAGCGCAGTTTGCTCCCATAAATTTTTATCAACATTTTCATCCCATGTTGAAAGATAGACTCCTTTTTTATGCAAAGCAAGTATAAAATCATTATACCTTTCATCCCCTCTTGTCATTGCACATTCTATTTTTGATGTAAAGCTGCTATGATAATTTAGCTTTAACCCTTTTATATTTTTCGTTTTTTCAAAAAGGTATTTAATTTTTTCGTTAATTAATTCTGTTGAATTTTGAGGAAACCACTGGAAAGGAGTAAACGGTTTTGGTACAAATATAGAAATTGTACAGGTAAGACTCAAATTATCTTTAATTCCGTTTTCTTTTTTTAATATATTGCTTTTTCCTTTAATTTTGCTAAGCAGTTCCGCCATTTCATCCAAGTCTTCAAACGTTTCGGCAGGCAGCCCAATCATAAAATATAACTTTACATGAGAAAAACCATTTTTATAACAATTTAAAATTGTTTCTATAATTTGTTCTTCTGTTAAATTCTTATTTATAACATTTCTAAGCCGTTGGCTTCCTGCTTCAGGCGCCAGTGTGGCAGTTGTTGAGCGAACCTGCCTTACCATTTGTGCCAGTTTTTCGCTGTATCTGTCAATACGCTGGCTCGGCAGTGATACTGATATTTTCTTTTTATCCAGTTTAGCGCATAAAGCTTCTATTGTACCTTCAATATTAGTATAATCATTTGAAGATAATGATAATAAAGAATATTCATCATATCCGGTCTTTGAAACCGATTCTTCAACCATATTTATTATATCGGGTGCTTTTCTCTCTCTTACGGGTAAATTTATGTGTCCTGCCTGACAAAATCTGCACATTCTGCCGCAGCCTCGTCTTATTTCTATTATTGTTCTGTCATGTATGCTTGATGAATAAGGAACGGGACATTGTGTAAATTTATTATTTTTTGAGATATCATATATTCTCTTTTTAGTTATATTTTGTTTTTCGGGATTATATATTCCTTCTATTTTTGATAATTCTTTAATTATTTGGTTTTTTGAAATACCGTTTTTCTTTAAATTTAGATATGCTTCCAGTACCTCCGTTAAAAGTTCTTCTCCGTCGCCTATCATAAAAAGGTCAATAAAATTTTGAACAGGTTTAGGGTTAAAACAGCAAGGTCCGCCTGCAAGAATTATAGGGTGGTTTTCTTTTCTTTCGGTTCTTAATAAAGGAATATCGCTTAATTCAAGCATTTCTAATACAGTCGGATATGCAAGTTCATATTGAAGCGAGAATCCTATTAAATCAAAATCTTTTACGGGTTTTTTGCTTTCAAGAGCATAAAGAGGTATTTTATTGTTCTCTAAAATTTCTTTAAAATCAAAGTCAGGGGCATATACCCTGTCTGCCATAAATCTTTTATCAGAATTTACTATGTCATATAAAATCTTTTGCCCAAGATTACTTATCGCAATTTCATATTTATCCGGAAATGCAAGAGCAATTCGTACATCGGCTATATTAAAATCTTTGTTATAGCTTAGATATTCGGAGCCTATGTATTGGTATGGTTTCTTGATTTTATACAGTAAATTTTGAATATTAACAGGTAATTCATTATTCATTATGCTAAATCTTCCGGAATGTATCTTTCAATATCTATTATTTCTCCGTATGCTTTTGTGTTCCTAAATCTATAGAAAAAATTTAATAAGGAATCATAGGGCACTTTATATTTATATAAAGCAACACCAATTGCATTTTTACGCATTACACTGATAATATAAAAACATTTTTTTGCATACTCTCTTAAAGCTTCTTCTTTATAATAATTACCATTTTCATCTTTTGTTATTTTTACATATTGAAAACCCTTAAAAAACCGTCGCCGGTCAGTATCACCGTTAACAGATGGTTTTCTGAAAATGTCTATTATTTTGTCATTTTCTTTATCAGACATAACTTAATTTGAACATATTTTGTCCAAAACGGTCAAGTAATTAACAAAATTTTAAATTTTTAGCATAAATCATCTGTAATATAAGAAACAACTTCGGGATAATTGTCAATTATACTTAAATCTCTGTATTGTGCAATATAATATTCACCGTTTTGTGTTATATCAGACGCCCAGGCTCCGTCATGATATCCCCAGAAAACAGCCTCCATTATATTATTTCCTGTGGGTAATGAGCCGTTTTCCGTTAAATCATTTTCTTTCTTTTCTTTTAAAAATTTTAAATTGTAAATACAGGCATCAAGATTATCATAAGGATCCATAATATCAAGTTCTTTGTCAGTTCCGGTAAAACCATAGTAATAATTTATATAATCTACTGTTGACGGTGTTAATTGGAATGGTCCGTATGCTTCACCGGTATAGCTTACAAGGTAGTTTCCGTTATCATCGTATATTCTGCCTCTTGATTCAATCCAGAGAATTTTTAGTACATCTATTACTTCAATTTCTCCATCACCAATGTCATTTACCCTATTCTTTATGAGAGCTAGTCCATCTGTCCCCAGCTGCTTAGAAAATCTGCTTAACGCCTCTGTAATATTGTTATAATTTTCGTTAACATCCGGATTACTGTTAATTATGTCTTGTGCAATTTCAGCTGTATCTGGAATAATAATACTTTCTTCAGGTTCATTCATATCCGCCTGAGGTGCTTCTGTTACAAATGGAGTTATATAAATATCTTCATTAGGACTTTTTATGTCTGCTGTTTTTATAATTAAAGCACCTGTACCTATTCCGAGTGCTGCAGCTCCTGCCGCAATTCGCTGAATTAAAGCATTTCTTTTTCTTCTTTTTCTTTCAGCGGCTCTTTTTTCTCTGCGTTCAATTGCTTTCTTTTGTTCTTTATTTTCGTTTCTTTCAAATAAATCTTTACTTAGAACTTTATCAGAGAAAACATATCTTCCTTTTTCGTAATCATATATTCCGGCTTTGTTTGTCCTAACACCGGAATAGCCCGAATCTCTGTTTTTCGGGTTTTGAATATACGCCGAACTGCTGTAAACTCTGCCGTCGCTGTATCGCATAGTTTCTACTTACCTATTAATTATAACTATTTTACATAAAACAAAATAGTTTAAGAAATTGCCTTTATCAAAAATATTTAAAAGCTAAATCAGGTTTCCTTGCAGCAAGAGTTTCATCAACTTTTGAAACAGGAGTGCTTAAAGGGCGGTTATGCAGTGAATCAGGTTTTGTTTCAGCAGTTTTAGCTATTTCTATCATCGCATTAACAAAGTCATCAAGCCGTTCTTTTGTTTCTGTTTCAGTCGGCTCTATCATAATTGCTTCATGTACAATTAACGGAAAATAAATTGTCGGCGGATGGAAATTGTAGTCCATAAGACATTTTGCTATGTCTAAAGTACTGACTCCGTATTCTTTTTGTTTATCTCCGGACAATACGAATTCATGCATGCATTTGGTATTGTATGGCAGAAGATAGTAATCCTTTAATCTATTCATCATATAATTTGCATTTAATACCGCATTTGCACTTGCTCTTTTTAATTCTTTACCCATTAAAAGTATGTAAGAGTATGCTTTAACAAGAACGGAAAAATTACCGTAAAAAGTTTTCATTTTTCCGATTGAATGTTTTACATCATAATTTCGGCAGTATTTCTCTCCGTCATAACAAATAACCGGAATCGGAAGAAAATCTTTCAGTTTTTCAACAACTCCGACGGGTCCGGCTCCCGGACCTCCGCCTCCATGGGGAGTTGCAAAGGTTTTATGTAAATTTAAATGTACAATATCAAAACCCATTAGTTTGGGATTTGTATAGCCCATTATTGCGTTCATATTTGCGCCGTCATAATATAATAATCCGCCGGCTTTATGAATTATTTCCGAAATTTTCAATATATTTTCTTCAAATAATCCCAGTGTATTTGGATTTGTGAGCATTATGGCTGCCGTATTATTATCAACAACAGATTTTAATGCTTCTATATCAATAAGCCCCTTTTCATTCGACTTTAATTCTATTATATTATAGCCGCACATTGCTGCGCTTGCGGGGTTTGTTCCGTGGGCGGAATCCGGGATGATAACATTTTTTCTGTTTTCTCCTATTGTTTCAAAATATTTTTTTACTATCATCATTCCGCATAATTCACCGTGAGCACCGGCCGCCGGCTGGAGTGTTACCGCATCCATTCCAGTTATATACTTTAGTGCTTCCTGTAATTTGTACATTAATTCTAATGCCCCTTGGGAGTCTTCATCATCCTGTAGTGGATGCAGACTGCAGAAATCATCAAGCGCGGCCATTGCTTCATTTACTTTTGGATTGTATTTCATTGTACAAGAACCCAAAGGATAAAATCCTTTCTCTATACAGAAATTTTTATCTGAAAGTTCTTTGTAATGTCTCATTACCTCAAGTTCTGATATCTCCGGTAATATAGTAGCGCAATCACAATCATTCAGGTATTTTTTATCGATAAAAGAAAAATCTGTTTTACCTGTCATTAAATTTATTCCGTCAGTATTTTTTATTGTTTTTTCAAATATTAATTTTGTCATTATTATCCCTTATATTCGTAGTGTGCTTTCTGGCATGCTTTTACGGCTCTTATTGTAATTTCCTGCAAAGATGCATCTTTATATAACGCTCTGCCTAAACCTATTGCTTTTACTCCGGCCTTTAAATATGCCTGAATATCATCGATTTTTATGCTTCCGGTTGCTATAACATTTAGAAATCTCATCGGTCTTAGAATATCTTCTATATATTCAGCGCCGCCCATTGGATTTGCCGGAGATATTTTAATCAATTGAGTTCTTGCTTTCCACGCTGAATAAGCCTCATTTGGTGTAGTTGCAGTCATTATTAACGGTATTTTTTGGCTTTTGCATAATCTTACCAGATTCATTTGAAAAATAGGCGATACAATAATATCGGCTCCGGCGTCAATTACTATCTGGGCCTGTCTTTGGGTAATAATGCCACCTGCCATAATTAACGGTCTTTCATCTTTTTTTGTTATTTCTTGAAGTAGAGATACCATCTCAGGTGTATCAATAACCATTTCAATAATATTTATACCGCCGTCCGTAAGCGCATTTATTATATCCCTTGTTCTGTTTTTCTCTTGCATCCTTAACACCGCAAAAATTTTTTCTGCGGATATTTTTTCAATAAAGTCCATTTTATTTCTTTCTTAATTTCATCAAATTTAATATAAAAGCATTTTCATTTTTTTCGGAATTATCATTTCCTATAAGTTTTTCAAGATCTTCTTTAAATTTTGCAATATCTTCATATTTACGGAGAATTCCGTCTATGGCAATAGATATATCACCTGTTTCTTCCGAAACAACAATGCAGGCGGAATCTGAAATTTCACTTGCCCCTATTGCTGCTCTGTGGCGAGTACCGTATCTCCAGCTTAATTTCGGATCTTCGGTCAAAGGAAGCAGAACGCCTGCTGCCAGTATTTTATCTTCATATATTACCATTGCTCCGTCATGAAGCGGAGTATTAGGGAAAAATATTGTAAGTATAAGCTCTGCCGAAATATCAGCATTAATAGATGTACCTACCTCATTATATAAAGATTTATCAGGTGTTTTTTGTATAACTATTAAAGCCCCTCTCTTTACTCTGCTGCAATATTTTACAGCTTCCGTTATTTCTTTTATTACATTTGTCTTTTGCTCTTTGTTACCGTTTTTAAGTGAAAAAATATTTTTTGCAACGAATTTTGTCTGCCCCAGATGAACAAGCAGTTTTCTAAGCTCAGGTTGAAAAACAATAACCAGTGAAAGAAGTATACCGCTTAACAGATACTGGGCAATTTGTCCTAAAATTTGGAATTCGAGTGCTATAAGCACCGCGCTAAAAATCCATGCGGCAATAATAAAAAACAGAATTCCTCTAACTAATTTTTCCGCCTGAGTATTCTTAATAAATTTTATATAAAAATAAGCGGTAACAAGAATTACTACAAGAATTTGCAAAAAATCTTTTAATGTAAAAGTTGCCGGACTGTTTACAAAAACGCCATTGTCAAAAAAACTTCTGTAAATATTTAATATTGTATCCAGCATTAATTACCTAATTCAACCTATCCGGAATTGTATCATTTTCACATAATTGCTCATATGTCTGTCTATTAATTATGATATCAGATTTTCCGTTATTTACAAGTACTGCGGCAGGTTTTAACACACGATTATAATTGCTTGACATAGAATATCCATATGCGCCTGTATCATAAAAACATATAATATCGCCTTCATCTATTTCAGGAAGCATAATATCTTTAGCAAGAATATCTCCGGATTCGCAATGCTTACCTGCAATTGTAACTAAAGTATCTGATTTTTGCTGCGGTTTATTTGCAATTTCGACAGTATATTCTGCCTGATACATGGATGGTCTTACGTTATCAGACATTCCGCCGTCTACGGCCTGATATTTTCTGCCGTTAGGAACTTGTTTTGAACTTCCTGCCGTATAAAGAGTGACTCCGCTGGTACCAACAATACTTCTTCCGGGTTCTATGAATACATACGGAGATTCAATTTTATATTTTTCTGCATGTTCTTCTATTGATTTAATAATTGTTTCAGCAATATCATAGACCGATACCGGCAAATCTTTTTCAGTATATTTTATTCCTAATCCTCCGCCTAAATTAATTTCTGATAGAATAATATTATATTTATCTTTTATTCGTTTTATTTCATTGAAAATTACGTCTACTTCGTCAAAATAGACTTTCTTTTCAAAAATTTGAGAACCGATATGCGCATGAAGTCCAACAAAATCCAAATTTGTATATTCATCTTTTATAAGTTCAATTGCTTCATCTAACTGAGTTAAATCAAAACCGAATTTGGAATCTAAGTGTCCTGTTTGTATATATTCATGTGTATGACATTCAATTCCGGGCGTTATTCTTAATAAAATTCTTACTTTTTTATTATATGATTGTGCAATATTATTTAAGAGAGACAATTCAAAAAAGTTATCAACCGAAATTGTTCCTATACTGCTTTCAACGGCAAGTATTAACTCGTCATAAGATTTATTGTTACCGTTAAATAAAGTTTTAGACATATCAAATCCCGCAGATTTTGCAGTGTATATTTCGCCGCCCGAACACAAATCAAGCCCGAAACCTTCCTGCTGCATAATTTTGCAAATGGCTTTTGTCATAAATGCTTTAGAGGCAAACATCATTCTCATCTTAGGGTAAGATTTGAAAGCATCTTTATAACTTTTGCAAATTGAACGGATTGTTTCTTCATCAAAAACATAAAGTGGTGTATCATATTTATTTGCAAGCTCGGTCAAATCACAGCCGCCTATTTCTATATTTCCTTTATCATTTATCTTCGTTGTAACAGGTTTAATGCTCTGATTGGCCGTGTTCATGATTTCTCCTTAACATCTTCTTATTTAATCTTTAAATAATTTTATATTATCACAAAGACAATTTTTCTTGATTAAAGTTTAATAAGTATTATTATATAAAATATGAAAAAAATATTTTTAACTTTGTTTTGTTTTTGTTTTTTAATATTGTCATCATATGCTGAGAATATGGATTATGATGCTCTTTATGAAGCAGCACAGCCGTTTCAGTCTAAGCTGTATAACGATATAGACCCGTATCAGGATGAGGACTATATAAAATATGCCTGGTCGCCGTATCCTTTATTCAGGACTTCTGCATCTTTATATTTTAAAGATTTTACAATAGAACCTGGATATTATATTTTAACCCCCAGAAACTTAAAGGGCAGCGATTATGTCCTTTTTAAACAAAACGGGAAGGTTGAATTTATTATTCCTGTAGCAAAAAAAGAAAAAACCCCTTTGAATTTTTATGATGCTAATACTCCTAAAGTAAAGAAAAATGCCTGGCAAAAATTTACATCGAAAGTCAAGGATACTTTTTATAATACAGCAAAGAATTCTATGAGATTGACTCCGCCAAATTCTCTCGTTAATGTAGAAACAGAACAAAAATATTTTATAATGACTTTATATTACGGCGAAGATAAATATATTGTTTTATTTAAAAGAAATCCGTATTAATTATTTTCTTTTTTGTTTAATCTTTTTTTTGATATTACATAACCGCACTTTGAACATGCAAAGACTTGACCGGTAGAATCAACCGGCATAAAGTTGTGTTTGCAGGTTACCACATCTTCTATTTCGTTATCATCTGCATTTTGCATTTCGGTAGTATTGCTGCTTAGCTTCCTTATCTTAAAATATAATTTTATTATCTTTTCTATAAAATACATTTAAAAGGCTTCCGTTAAAATAATAGCAATGCATAATAAAACCGTAAATAAAGTAAGAAGATTTCTTACAATAAGGAATTTTAACATAAAATTTTGCTGTTTTTCATCAATTTTTTCAAGTTCCTTTAATGGTCCCATAAAAATGCTGCGTTTTATTTTTTTATCCGGAGTTTTTATGTGTATTTTCATAATTTTGTATAAAATCACGGCAGCAGGAAGGCTTAACAGTGTAATCAGATAGCATATATTTAAATGTCCGGCAGCTGCCCAAATTATAATATTGGCATAAGCTCCGGCTATTATTATCCCCAGAAGATATAATGCTTTTTGTTCCGTTCCGCATAAGCGGCATAATGTAGTTTTTCTGTTTTCAGTGTCATACTTAAAGTCTAAAAGCATGTGATTATGAAGAACAGCTACGGATAAAAGACCGGTTGAAACGGATATTATTAATACATCTAAAGAAAAACAACCCTTCATAACGAAATAAACTCCGAGATAAAGCAGCGGAGAAAAAATAACTGCAACAATAATTTCTCCCAGCCCGATACAGCCAAGCAGCGGATATGACAGACATAAAATTATAGAAGGGATTATTATATATAATATTTTAGTTCCTTGTATGTAAATAAAATATAATCCGATTAAAAAAGAAATAAAATACAAAAAGAATGCGGCATTAAAATATTGTTCTACAGAAAGATAACCTTTAAAAATACATTCACATTTCCCTTTTTGGAAATTAAAGTGTTTTTTTGTACCTTTTTCGATTTCTTTTTTTTCTCTTATATAATCAACTGCATCATCAAATATATTAGTTGCAAGATGTAAAGCTATAATGCCTGAAAGAGCAATTATTCCGTTTATAATATTTCCGTTTTGAAATACTGCATATAAAAAAGGAACAAACCAGGACATTATAGAAATAGGAAGAGAATATGCTCTTAATGCGGCTTTCCATAATTGAATTTTTTTTAATAATTTGTGCATAAAGACAATAAAATCACCAATATACTATAAGCATACACCAAAAATAAATAAAAAATGTTAAAATTTGTAAAATTGAAAATCTAATTATTTCTTATAAAGATGTAATATTAATAAAACAATTAGAGAAAAAATTAAAAAATATGTTTAAAAATATAGAAATCGTAAAAAAAATATGATAATATAATATAACCGGAGAGGATAAAGTGTTAAAAGTACATTTTATAATTTCCCAAAATACAAATAATGTTAATTGTTTGTAATAAAATATCTAAAACAGACAATAATTTATTAAAAAAATTTTTTATATATAAGTGATGGTAAGTAAGTAAATTTTTGTCGGAGGAAGAATGACAATAAGTGTGAACTCTAGAAAGAAACAAGCTAAGAAATCTTTTGATGAATTATTAAATGATTTAAAAACAAGTAATTCAGAAAAAGTAAGATATAATGCTGCAAGAGTTTTAGGCGAAATGGGTGATGCAAATGCAGTTGAACCATTGATTGATGTTTTAAAAAATGACAGAAACGGTTCTGTCCGCTTGTATGCAGCCCGTGCTTTAGGTGAACTTGGCGAAGTTTCGGCAACAATTCCTTTAATTGAATCATTACGTGAAGATAGAAATGTAGATGTTCGCGTTCGTGCAGCAAGAGCACTTGGTCGTTTAGGCGGACGTGAAGTTGTTGAGCCTCTCGTTGAAGCTTTAAATGATGAAAACCCGCAGGTTTGTATTACTGCTACTGATGCTTTAATTGAAATTGGTGATGTCGCTACTGATTCTTTAATTGAATCTTTATCCAGCGAAAAAGTTAATGTAAGATGTGATGCAACAAGAGCATTGGGTGAAATAGGCAATCCTAAAGCTGTTGATTACATTATTGAAATGCTTAAGGATGAATGGGTTAATGTTAGAATTTACGCTGTAACTTCATTGGGTAAATTAAATGACAGAAAAGCTGTTCCGGCTTTGATTGAAGTTATGCGTAATGAAAAAGAAAATGATTTAGTAAGAGCAGGTGCTGCAGCAGCTCTGGGTGTTCTTCGCGATCAAAGAGCATTGCTTCCTCTCAGAGAATTAATTGTTAAAGCTGAAGAACTTGGCGAACTTGAAGATACTGCTTTAAAATCTTTCAAAAAGATAATGGCAGCTAACTGGAAACCTGTAAATGAAGTACAGGCTAAACGAATTAATGCTTAAGTTTTAAAAAGCGCCCTTTATAGGGCGCTTTTTTTATTTTGACTTTAAAACTTGTTTTGTTTAAAGTTATTATTGTATAGGGATTTATTTATATGAAAATAAGAGCAGAGAACCTTGTAAAAATTTATAATGACAGAACAGTCGTTAATGACATATCAATTGAAGTAAACAAAGGTGAGGTTGTTGGTCTTTTAGGTCCTAACGGGGCAGGGAAAACAACTACTTTCTATATGGTTGTCGGTTTAGTTCGTCCGAATTCAGGAAAAATTTATATCGATGATATAGATTTAACCGGAATGACAATGAATAAACGTGCAAAACACGGTATAGGATATCTGCCTCAGGAGGCTTCTATTTTTAGAAAACTTTCTGTAGAAGATAATATTAAACTTGTTTTAGAATTGAATGATAAACTTAATCAGAAACAAAAAAAAGATAAGTTAGAAGAATTATTGGAAGAATTTAGCATAAAAAGACTTAGAGATACTGCTGCTGTTTCATTATCAGGCGGCGAAAGAAGACGTGTTGAAATAGCAAGAGCTCTTGCTGCCAGTCCTGAATTTATATTGCTTGACGAGCCTTTTGCCGGTATTGACCCTATTGCTATAGGTGAGATTAAGGATAATATTAAAATACTTTCGAACAGAGGACTTGGTGTATTGATTACCGATCATAATCCTAAAGCTACTCTTTCTATTACAGACCGGGCTTATGTTATTTTTGACGGAAAGATAAAAATACAGGGTACAAGAGAAGAAATTGCAAATGACAGTGTTGCAAAGCAGTTTTATTTAGGAAAGGATTTTTCTCTTTAATGAAAATTAAATTGCTTGACAGGTATATATTTACTCAGGTCTTTGCTGCCTGTTTCGGTTGTGTTTTCATTTTCATGATTGTATGGATAATGCCGGAAATCCTTCTAAAAACAGTTCAAAGAACATTAAGCGGACAATATACAGTTGAAATGGCGGTTTCAATACTTATAAATGAACTGCCCAAAGTATTAAATATTGCTTTACCTGTAGGAATGCTATTAGGATCTATTCTTACTTTTGACAAATTAAGTAAAGATTTTGAAATAACGGTTATGAGAGGTTCCGGATTTACTTTTTTTAGAATAATTGCTTCTGTTATTTTTTTAAGTGTCGTTGCAACTGTTTTTACTTTTATAGTCGGTTCAAAATTTCTTCCTTATTCCGCTTGTAAGTTAAAAGATATAAAGGGTGAAAACAGGGTATCTCAATTTGTATTTCCGGTTAAAAATTCCGATGAATCTATGAATAAAATTCTTATAGTTTCAAACTTTGATAATAATAATATAAGAGATGTTATAGTTTTAAATTTTTACAATGAAAATACAAATTCATCAAGTCTTTTATCCAGTATTTTAGTTTCTGATTATGTAAAATATACAAAAAATTCTTGGGTGTTAAATACCGCAAAGAAATATATAATTTCGGAAGAAGGTGTTTTTGAAGATATAGATGATGTCAAAAACTTAGAGGTTTTACAGGGTTCTACGGCCGTAAATGCTTATAAATTAATGAAATATTCCGTTTACAGAGATAGAGAACTCACAAATCCTCAAATTTCCGAATACATTAAACTTTTAAAAAAAGAGAGAATGGATGATGAATATAGGTTTATGCTGAATAAATATATTCAAAGGTATGTTCATTCTTTTATGTGTATTTTATTTGCAATTTTAGGATGTTTATTGGGTTTTTCTAAACCCAGAGAACAAAAATTTATGGGAATGCTGATAGCTGTCGGAGTTATCTTTGCATATTATATTACAATACCGTTTTTTGATTTACTTGCGGAAAAGGCGGTATTATCTCCCTGGATAACATCTATGATTGCTCCTGCTGCTGCTATTATCTTAATTGTTATTCTAAAAAGGACGAAGGATTTATAATGAAAAGAAAATTTATTATTTTTTGTTTGATAGTTCTTTTTATATTTACGTTTTTTCAAAATTCTTCTTTTGCAAAAGTTCATTCTTCTGCATATAGAATCGTACAGGACCCTGCCGGAGTTTATGTTGTTGAAATAAATACTGCAAAAGCCAAGGGCAGATTAATTCCTTATTATTCTGATGAATTAGAAACTAATTTGGATATTTATAAAAAGACAAATGCAAAATTTGCTGTTAATGCAGGTTTTTTTGATCCAAAAAATCAAAAAACGGTTTCTTATGTTGTAATAGATACTTTGACGGTTTTAGATCCTAAAAACAATGAGAATTTAATGAAAAATAAAGTGTTAGAACCGTATTTTTCTAAAATATTAAATCGTACCGAATTTAGGATTTTAGCTGATTCAAAGGGGAAATTAATATATGATATTGCTCCTCATGATGAGGCTGTAAAATCCGGATATACCATATTGCATTCTATACAGGCCGGACCTATGCTGTTTCCTGATTTGCGCCTTGAAGAAGAATTTTTTGTTCTTGTAAAAGACGGGAAAATAATTAGTGAATCTGCTTCTGCTCTTCATAAATATGCAAGGACGGCAATAGGAATACGTGAAAATAATGTTTATCTGTTTATCGTGACTAATGATGCCCCTATGACTCTTGAAGAGCTTGCTGATTTGACAAGAAAATGGGGAATGGAAAAATCAATGGCTTTTGACGGCGGAGGCTCTACTTCTTTTGACAGTCAGGAACTGCATATTTTTTCGGATAAAGACAATCAGGCAAGAAAACTAAAATCTTTCCTCATTTTAAAATAAATCAGGCTCATAATGCTTTGAAATATACTGCCGGCTTCCGGTTTATCCTATATCCCATCTTCCGCAAGTACCGCCCCAGCGGGCAATTATTTTATCTGATTTGTTGGATAATTCGGGATTTGTAATCTCGCCTTCAACTATGGTTATGATTTCACAATTGTTTGAACAGCCTGTACACTGGTTTGTATAGGAATTAAATGACATATCTCCTATACTGAAGCCTTTAAACGTTGTTTTTTTGTCATTGAACTGGTGATTTTCCATAGCAAGCAGAGCCGCGCCTATAGCTCCCATAGTCTGGTGATTATCGGGAACTACAATTTTCGTATTTAAAGCTTCTTCAAAAGCTTTTACCATGCCTGTGTTTGTTGCGACGCCGCCTTGGAATGTAACTATTGGAAGTAATTCTTTCCCTAATGCAAGATTGCTTAAATAGTTTCTTACAAGTGCCTGGCATAAACCGTATAATAAGTCTTCAACGGGATATCCCAGCTGCTGTTTGTGAATTAAATCGCTTTCCGCAAATACGCCGCATCTTCCTGCGATTCTTGCAGGTGATTTGGATTTAAGAGCTAGTTCTCCAAAGTTTTGAATAGGAACATTTAATCTTGAGGCTTGTTGATCAAGAAAACTTCCCGTTCCTGCTGCACATACGGTATTCATTGCGAAATCGGTTACTATTCCGTCTCTCAATATAATAATTTTAGAGTCCTGCCCGCCTATTTCCAATATTGTTTGAACTCCGGGAACATAAGTGCTTGCAGCGACGGCATGTGCCGTTATTTCATTTTTAATAACATCGGCTCCAACTAAAGCTCCTGCAAGATTTCTGCCTGAACCTGTTGTTCCGACTCCTAAAATATTATATTCATGTTTTGCTTGTTTCATTAAATTTTTTAAAGATGTCTGAACTGCAACTACGGGCTTCCCTGCGGTTCTTGTCATAAATCCGTCAATAAACCTGCCGTTTTCATCCACTATTGCGGCTTTTGTTGTTACGGAGCCTACATCTATTCCTAAATATGAATTCAAAGACATTAAAAATCCCTCTCTACATAATCAATATTATTCTACTAAAAAAATACTTATTTTTGTAAAAATATATAAATAAATAATAGAAAAAATAACAAATTTAAAATATCTTTAATTTTAAAGAGAAAGTAACGGAAGGTTTTTTATGTTTAAATGAAAGATATTTTTTCTTATTATACAAATTATGCAAAACATATTGACGAATACAAAAAATGGGAAAATGATGCTAAGTCTTTAAGTAACAGACAGAATGCACCTTCCGCTTTAATTTCCCAAAATTCATTAAAACAAAAAGCAAAAACTATATCAGAACCGCTTTTACTTTTGGACAGCTATCAGCATGAAAAAGCGGAAGATTCCGAAACTTTTTTTCAAACTCTAAATATAGAACTTATGTCTGTTACAGGTATTTTATGTTCTCTTCCTATTGCCGTAACAAAATTAATTCCGTTTCTAAATAAACATGCGGATAAGAGTATGCTTGTTAAGCATGCTGCGTCGGCTCTAAATAAATATAAAAATATATCTTTTAATATTGCAGGAAAGAATATTTCACTTCCCAAAATTGTCTCTTTGTTTTCTTTAGCTGGGGGTGCTGCTTTCTTTATAAACGGCATGAAAAATTCCATGTCATCACAATTGGGGTTAATAAGAAAAGCAAGTTTTGACGCTACTCAGAATTTGATTAATGACCCTAAACTTTTTGCAGTTCTTACACCCGAACAGGAAAAACAGGTTGAATCAATTGTAAATTATGATGAAAAACATAAAAATGCCTTTGTTGATAAATTAAAAGATAAAGTAAATATAAATTCTTCATTTCAAGCAGTAGGAGAATACAAAAGCACTCATTCTGACTATATAAAAAGAAAAGATGAATACTTTGAAAAACAGAAAAAAAATCAAAGAAAGAATTTATCACCGCAGGAATATGTAGATGCGTATGAAGATAAAATTCTTTTTCAAAATCTTTTAAAAAATGTTGAACATGATGTGCTTGAACCTTTAAGAAAAGTTGAAACCATTTCAAATATTTCTTATTCTGCAATGTTCACCGGCGGATTTTTGGAATACCTTATATCGGATAAGCTTGTTGATATTCTCGGTATTAAGAACAAAGTGCTCGGAACCGCCATTAAAATAGGTGTTCCTCTTTTGACATATTTTGTTTTAAATAAAAATATATCAGATATAGAAAATAAGGCTATTCTTGCAACTAAGTATAAACATCTTAAACAATTTACAGAAGATCCTCTTCATAATTCAAGCTTCCAAAAGAAAAAGAAAGAAAACCCGATTGAGTTTGTCAAAAATATTATTAAAGATATGCGTGAATATGATAAGTTTTCACAAAATGAGCTTCCGAAATTGAAAGCTAAAATGGAAGCTAAAAGACGGATTAATTTAACTTCAAAACAGGAAAAAGAAGCGAAATTACTGCAAAAAAATACATCTATGACTATAAATAATCACAGGGAAAAAGTGTATGAGCAATCGGTAGGAATAAAAACTTTATCAGAAACTATTCTGGGACCTTTAGATATTGCAGCAACAGCAATAGGCGGAACTATAGGAAACAGAATGTCTAAAAAATGCGCCAATAAGAAACTGGCGGGAATGCTGACCGGTTTGGGAGCGGTTATTGCTTTTATTCCTGCTGCAATAATAGAGGCAAAATTAACAAGACAGCAAAAATTATCTGAAAAGATAGCTGCAATGCTTGCTATAAAAGATATTGACAATGTTAATTTGTTTGCAGAGGATTTTGCTTTATATTCCGGCTCAAAGTGTCAAAAAAATAATCCTGCTGTATTTTCCGAATTTATAAAGTAAATATAATTGCTGTTTTAGACAGGAATAAGATTCGATTATACTTTAAAACTTTTCTATTTTTCCTGATTATCAATATACAATTCGTCAAGATTATGCATAGTACCGCCAAGAGGTGTCGGATGAAGATTCTTTATTTTATTTCTGACAGCTGTTATTGTTAATGGCGAATACAGGTATATAAAAGGTCTTTGATCATATATAATCTGCTGGTATTTGTCATATATAATTTTCCTTTTATCATAATCAAGCTCAAGCGCGCCTTGTTCTATAATATCATCAAGCTCTTTTTCCCAGGGAAGAATAACATCATTAGTATCACCGTTAAATCTCATATTAAACATATGAAGATGTCCTTTTGAATACCAGACATTTTTACCGCTGTGCGGTTCCAGAGGACTTCCAGTAAGACCCATTAAAACCATATCCCAATCCGAGGTCGTCATTATTTTGCTTACAAGAGAGTTAAACTCAATAGGTTTAAAATTAACTTTTATTCCTAATTCTCTTAAATCTTCTTTAACCATAACTCCGCAGGCTTCACGTTCCGTCTGCCCTGCATTTGTATATAAATCAAATTCAACTTCATTTCCGTTTTTGTCATGCAGAAAACCTTTATTATCAAGATAAAAACCTGATTTCTTAAGAAGTTCTTTTGCATATTCAATATCTCTCTGGTGTCCTGATGCGAGTTTTTCATTTAAAAAGATTGAAGAGAGAGATTCTGCCGTAAATAAAGGCTGCGCTGCACCGTTGGCAACATTATAGACCATTGCATTTCTGTCTATTGCATAATCTATTGCGGTCCTGAAATTTATATCATTAAACCATGCCTGTTTTACAGGATTTACATAGTATTTCCCTTCTTTGTTTTTTCTTGTATTAAGATTAAAAGCAAGAAACATTGTACCGGTATTGGGGCCTAGATTATAAATTGTGAAGTCGGAATTCTTTTCTTTTTCCTTAAATCTGGATAAATCCTTGCCCCGTACTGATATTACATCAAGTTCTCCGGCTTCAAATTTAAGCATTTCATTATTAAGGTCGCCGACTATCAAAATAACGTACTTATCAATGTAGGGCAGCAGGTTTTTATTTTCATCAATTGCATAATAATTCGGATTACGTTTCAAGACGACTCTTTGGGCGGGTACATATTCTTCCAGAATAAAAGCACCCGATGCAACGATAGATTTAGGATTTACTGTTGTACCCAGATATGAATCAAAATATCTTTTCCCTTTTTGAACAACGGGTTTGAAAGTATGAGCCGGTGCGATTTGTGTTCCTACAAATCTTTGAAAAGGAGCGAACGGTTCTTTAATTTTAAATTCTACCGTATATTTATTTATTTTCTTTACTTTCGGATACTCGCCTTCAATTAGTACTGAATCTCTTAAAGACGTATTTCCGTATCCTGCAAGGATTATATCATTCCAGGTAAATACAACATCATCTGCCGTAATTTCTTTTCCGTCAGACCATTTTACTCCTCTTCTTAAAGTAACCGTATATGTTTTTTGATCGTCAGAAACAGAAAGTTCTTTTGCAAGGTTAGGTATAACTTCTCCAGAATCAGGGTCGGTAGTAAATAATGAATCATACATTAAATCGCCTATTTGTGAAGATGTAGCATCTTTTGACACCCAGGGATTAAAAGTTTTAGGCCCTTCGCCTATAGTTGATATTACTATTTGTCCGCCATATTTACCTGCTTTGGAACGAGACATTTTATAGTCTGTCCCGTTATAGTATATTGTTCCATATGGTTTGTAAGTTTTTTTTACGGCTGTTTCCGTTTTATTCCCTGAATTTTCCGATAACAATGTATCTTCAGGTCCTCTGTCTATCCTGAAGCAGGAAACTAAAACAATAATCAATATAGCAAGTAAAAAAATTATCCTTCTGAATTTTTTCATAATTTAAGACTATCACAACATGTATAAAATAAAAAACTACTCAACAGGCTCGCCAAAAAGGCACCATGTTTGAGCTTTTGTAATTTTTACAAAAGCAAAGTCGCCGATTTTTTTTGTTTTATCTGTAAAATGAACAATTTTATTATTATCTGCGCGGGAATTTAATATAATATTTCCGTCTTTTTCCGTTTTATTTTCTACAAGTACTTTTAGTATTTTACCTGTAAATTTTTCATTGGATTTTAAACAAGCCTGTTTGTTTTTTTCGTTTAATCTTTCGAGTCTTTCATATTTAACATCTTCCGGTAAAAATTTATCTGTCATTTTACCTGCTTTTGTAAATTCGCGCGGTGAATATGCCGCAGTATTTGAGTAATCAAGCTCCAATTCTTCAATAGCGTTTAGAGTATCCAGAAATTCTTCTTCGGTTTCGCCCGGAAATCCGGCAATAAAATCGCTTGTAATTGCAACATCAGGAAAACGCGAACGTATTTTGGATACAATCTCATAATACTGCTGCTTGGTATAATGTCTGTTCATTTCTTTTAAAATACGTGAATTTCCCGATTGCATGGGAATATGAAAATATTTACAGACTTTATCACATTCATCAACTGCGTTAATTAAATCATCTGTAATATCGGAAGGATATGAAGTAACAAAGCGAATTCTGAAATCTCCTTCAATTTTATTTAATTCTCTTAATAAATTTGCAAGAGTTATATTTTTATCATTAAAGTCTTTTCCGTAACTGTCAACATTTTGCCCGAGAAGCGTAATTTCTTTAAATCCTTCATTTATGATATTTTGAGCTTCTTTAATTATCTCCTCCGGTTTTCTGCTGCGTTCTCTGCCTCTGGTAAATGGAACAACACAATATGTACAAAAATTGTTGCACCCTTCAATAATAGGTATCCAGGCATTTACCGACGGTTTTCTTATAATTTTAAAATCATTGTTATTTCTGATAACCGGTGTATTTGTGACGGCACATATTTTTTCACCGTTTTCAATGTGTTTTATTAAGTCTGGCAGTTCATATATATTATGAGTTCCAAAAATAAGATCAACATAAGGTGCTCTTTTTCTTATTTTTTCTTTGTCTTGCTGGGCAACACAGCCGCATATTGCAATTTTAATTTCAGGATTGCTCTTTTTCCGCTTTCCCCAAACACCGAGTTTACTGTATGCTTTATCTTCCGAAAGCTGTCGTATACTGCATGTATTGATAATTAATAACTGAGCCTCTTTTTCATTTTCTGTTTCAAAATACCCGAAATGAGAAAGAATACCCGATATTCTTTCACTATCAGATTTATTCATCTGGCAGCCAAGTGTTTCTATATAAAAATTCTTCATAAAATAATTATACTTTAAACAGAAGAATTATAATTGTTCAAAATAAAATGTCGTGTTATACTTCATAAAAAGGAGATTTTATGACAACATTTGTAAAAGCAAGCCATCTGCTTGTAAAAACTGAAGAAGAAGCTTTAGAATTAAAAGAAAAAATAAGTAACGGACTTGATTTTGCGCAGGCTGCAAAAGAAGTTTCTCTTTGTCCTTCAGGACAAAACGGCGGAGACCTCGGCTATTTTTCCAGAGGACAAATGGTTAAAGAATTTGAAGATGCTGCTTTTTCTATGGAAGTCGGTGAAATATCAAATCCTATTAAAACACAATTCGGATATCATTTAATTTATTTAACAGATAAACAAGACTGATGAATTTAGAATTAATCAAATATTTAAAAGAATTTTTGACAAAAAATGATATAGACGGAATTATTATTAATTCTACTAATGAGTTTTTAGTTGAATATAATTTACTTGAAGAAAATTCACGTTTCTATCTTACGGACTTTTCCGGTTCAACCGGTGATGTTTTGTTTACTAACGATAAAATATATCTTTTTGTTGATACCAGATATCATGAACAAGCAGATAATCAGGTTAATCATGATTATATTGAGGTTGTGAAAATGCCTCTTTCCAAATCATATATTGATTCGTTAGCTGAAACTGTTCCACCCTATTTTAAGCTTGGTATAATTTCAAAAAAAACATCCAAAAGATTTTTTGATAATCTTTCAAAAAAGCTGCAGCTAAAGAATATAGATATAAAAATCTTTAATTATGATCCTGTAGATGAGTATAGAAAATCTTCGCTAAAAACTATCGTTTAT
Organism: Candidatus Gastranaerophilales bacterium; assembly: GCA_944323535.1. Classification (GTDB taxonomy): domain Bacteria; phylum Cyanobacteriota; class Vampirovibrionia; order Gastranaerophilales; family Gastranaerophilaceae; genus Avigastranaerophilus. Next base: position 57,322 of record CALUSW010000002.1, read on the forward strand.
AATGTTTTTGCTGTAAACAAAGAATCTGCGGGTATGTCCCCTGATGAAAAATTTGCACTTATAAAGGAATATGCGGAAGGAAATTTTAATATTGTAGTTACATCTCTTGAAGATATTGCATATCTTACAAATTTACGCTCTTATGATTTTGATTATAGTGCGGTTTTCCCCGCAAAAGCCATAATAGATAATAATGGTGTAAAAATTTTTTCTGATTGCAATCTTCCTTTTATCGGTGAAAACTATAAAGTATATCCTTTGGATGATTTTGAAAAAAATATAAAGGATATAAAAAATTCGGAATTATTTATTGATAAAACGAAACTGAATATTTATGATTATAGGCTTATAAATCAAAATAATAAAATTTTGCCAAGCAGATTAAATTTATTTAAAACAATAAAAAATGAAAATGAAATCAGTCATTTAAAATCATGTTTTGAACGCTCTGATAAAGCGCTGAGAGTAATAAATGATATGATATTATCAGAAACAGTTTATTCCGAATATGATTATTATCAGGCTCTTGTAAATGCAATGAAAGATAGCGGAGCGTTATCTTTAAGTTTTAAACCGATAGTTGCTGCAGGTAAAAATACTTCAATTATTCATTATTCAGCACCTTCGAAAGAAAAAATGGTTGAAGATGGAGATTTGCTTCTGGTGGATTACGGCGGATACTATGAAGGCGGACTTGCGACAGATACGACGAGGACATTTATAAAAGGCACACCTTCTGTGGAGCAAAAAACGGCGTATACGTCTGTTTTAAAAGCTTTTTTAAATGCTTATTTTAACAAATATAATAAAAAATCTTCTTATTTTTCTATAGATAAAATAGCAAGAGAAACAATTTCAAAGTCAATATCGGAAGAATATCAGTTTGCACATGGAACAGGACATGGTGTCGGTATTTCCGTTCATGAAAATCCTCCGAGAGTATCTTCATCTGACAGCGCAAAAACAAAAATAATTCCCTATACTGTATTTTCAATTGAACCCGGAGTCTATAAAGAGGGATGGGGAGGCATAAGGCTTGAAAATACTGTGTACGCAAAATCTGATGGCGAAAAAATTGTTTTGGAATCTTTTTCTCACTTTCCGTTTGAAATAAAACTTGTCGATTTATCAATGATGAATGATTATGAAAAATATTATTATATGAAGTGGCAGGCAAATGCATGCATTCTGTAGAATTATCTGAAAATAAAATTAAACTGATTAGAAAACTTCATCAGAAAAAATACAGAGATAAATCAGGGCTTTTTATTGCAGAAGGCGGGAAAGCTTGTGAGGAAATTTTAAATTCTGATATTAATATAAAAGAAATTATTACTTCGGAGGATTTTAACGGCATTAAGATACAAAGCCCGTTTATAACTGTTAAAGAAAGTGTTATGAAAAAAATTGCTACAACTGATTCTCCCTGTAAAATTTTAGTTTTAGCCGAGAAAAAGGTAATAAATATTTCTAAATTTAAAAATCTGAAAAAAATAGCATTGTTTGATTCAATAAGCGACCCCGGGAATCTAGGAACAATCTTGAGAAGTGCTGCCGCTTTCGGAGTTGAGGGAATAATACTGTACGGTAACTGTGTTGATTTATATTCACCAAAAGTAATTCGTTCTTGTGCCGGTAACTTTTTAAAAACTCCGGTAATATCAATAGATAGCGTCGATGAATTAAATTCTATTTGCAATGAACATATAAAAATAGGAACGGTATTAAGTAAAACGAATAACATTTCTATAAAGGAAATTACTGATTTTGAAAAATATATTTTAATGTTTGGTTCTGAGGCGTCCGGACTTCAAGATGAATTAATAAAAATTGCCGATAAAAATCTTATAATTAACATAAAAAAAAATGTGGAATCGCTTAATTTATCAGTAAGCTCCTCCATCATTTTTTATGAATTGTTTATAAACGGCAAAAACTAAAAGTATACTTTTATGGTGTTATTTTAGTCTTTGAAATATTCTTTAAATATTTTCATGCTGCAATATTGACCGCACATAGTACAGGGTTTTCCGTTTTTTATATTTTCAAAAACACATTTATCGATTGCATATTTTGCCTGATTTTCCCAATCAAGATCTTTACGGGCAATGGACATTAATCTGTCGCGCTCTATTGCTTTTTTGTTTCCCCGTGCAACATCAGCAGCATGTGCTGCAATTAAACTTGTTATAATGCCTTCTCTTACCTGTTTTGCGTCTGGCAGCCCGATATGCTCAGCCGGCGTAACGTAGCAAAGGAAGTCCGCCCCGTGATATGCGGCAAGAGTTCCTCCGATTGCAGCGGTTATATGGTCATAACCGGGTGCAATATCCGTAACAAGAGGTCCTAAAACATATAAAGGCGCATAATCGGTTAATACTTTTATTGTTTCCATCATTGCAGGAATTTTGTTTAACGGTACATGCCCGGGACCTTCCACCATTGATTGCACACCTGCTTCTCTTGCTCTTTTGACTAGTTCTCCTAATACCAATGTTTCAGCAACCTGTGCACGGTCGCCTGCATCATATCCGCAACCCGGTCTAAGTCCGTCGCCTAATGATAAAGTTACATCATAATTTCTTGCTATATCAAGCAGGTCATCATAATATTCATATAAAGGATTTTCTTTTCCTGTCGCTTTTATCCAGCAGGCGAGCATAGAACCGCCGCGGCTTACTATGTCCGTTACTCTGCCTTGTTTTTCCAGTACGTCGACAACAAATTTTGTAACGCCGCAATGTACGGTAATAAAGTCAACACCGCTTTTACAATGTTTTTCTATATCTGAAAATAATTTTTCTTTGCTTAATTTGCCAATGTCTTTATATTCATCAATTGCTTCTTTACCCGCCTGATACATAGGAACCGTGCCAAGCGGCAATTTTGTTTCATTTAAAATAGCAAGTCTTGTTTCATCTATGTTATGCCCGGTGGACAAATCCATTAAAACATGAGCCCCCGAGGCTTCTATTACTTTTACTTTTTGAATTTCTTCGGCTGTTGAACTCCTTTCAAAAGAGGTGCCTATATTAGCATTTATTTTAACAGTGAGTCCTTCGCCTACGGCTGTAGGAATTACATTTTTTCTCTGATTATTCTTTAATATTACGATTCTGCCAAGTGCTATTTTTTCTCTGAGTACATTTACATCAATATCTTCCGTTTTTGCAACATATTCCATTTCTTGAGTTATATTGCCTTTTTTTGCTTCGATAATTTGCGTAGTCATAAAAAATCTCCAAAACTGTTTTTTATAAAATAACAAAAGAACTTTTTTTTTTCAATTAAGTTTTTATTTTATTTGGTTGTAATGTTTTGTAAAGATTATAAAAAAAATCTAAAGTTTTCGATTAAATATTCCGATAACAATATAGTTAGTTTTTTGGAGAAGATAAATGAACAACAATTTGTTAGAAACAAATGATTTTGATGTTGAGTTAAAAAAACTTCTTGAAAATATAGAAAGTATTAAAGCCGATGTAGATCTCTACAGCGTTTTGGTCGAAGAGAAACTTCTCGTTAACAGTCTGTAAATTAAGGCTTAATATTGTAAAATAATATTTATTATCATTAATAATGTAAAGACTGATTGTTTATATAAAAATAAAATTGGGAATATTTATTATAAGAATAAAAAATCTGTGATAGAAATAAAAACGAGATTTGGTTATTATTTATAAAGTATCGGAGATGAAATGAGTACAGAAATTACATTAAATAATGATACTATAGAAAAGTTAAAGTCTCTTTTGAGAAGTTTTAATTCACTCGGAGCTAATGTAGATCTCTATTCTCTTTGTATAAAACAAAAGCTTAATGAAAAATTACATGCATAAAGTTTTCAAAATTGACCTTGAATAAACAATTTTACATTATCCGACATGACTTTCCTTTTTACACGAATAGTTTTATGCCGCAGCTATTATAAATTATAAAACAGCTGCGGTATATGCGGGAAGTTTAATAAAAATCTTTTTTGTTTATTTAACATTTTTCTGCTATATTCTATATCAATGGTGGCAAATTGGCTGTAGAGTCAATGAATGAGAGTGAAAAATGTTAAAAGAGTATTTTTTGGATAAAGTTATTGCTTCGGTAAAAGATTTGGCTGGAAAACAGCAATTAGGACAGCTTGCAGTGCAGGATAATTTTGCGCTTATTGCCGAAGTTCCTAAAAATACTCAATTTGGAGATTTTGCCGTTAACGTTTCATCTCTTGCAAAATTTGCAAAACTTCCTCCCGTAAAAATAGCGGAACTTATTGCGGAAAATATATCAAAAGAAAACTTTGATATTAATGTAACTGCTGGCTTTATAAATTTTAAGATTAATAATATTTTTTTAAATAATATTTTATCTGAAATACTAAGCAAAAAACTTGATTATGCTAAAAATAATCAGGGCAGCGGGAAAAAAGTTATTTTAGAATATGTAAGTGCAAATCCTACAGGTCCGTTTCATATCGGGCATGGCAGATGGGCTGCAATGGGAAGTGCGCTTGCGAATGTTATGAAATATTCAGGATATGATGTATATCAGGAGTTCTATATAAATGATGCAGGCAGCCAGATACAAAAACTCGGAAAATCTTTGTATATAAGAATTTTACAGGAATCGGGTATTAATATCAGCTTTCCTGATGATGAAGAACAGGCAAAAAATTTCTATACGGGAGAATATTTAATTCCTGCCGCTAAAGAATTTATTAAGGAAGAACCTGAAAAGGCAGAGAAAATTAAACAAGATTATAATGGTTCTTTTAATAATGATTATCTTAAGTATTTATCTAAGTATGCAAGATTAAAAATGCTTTCCAGACAAAAAGAACTTTTAACTAATTTTAATACACATTTTGATAACTTTTTTAGCGAGCTTACTCTTCATGAAAGCGGACAAGTTGCGGATTGTATAGAAAAATTAAAGGAATTAAATGTTTTATATGAAAAAGACGGTGCTTTGTGGTTTGCATCTTCAAAATACGGAGATGACCAGGATAGAGTAATTAAAAAATCTGACGGTGCATATACATATTTAACGGCTGATATAGCATATCATTATAATAAACTACAAAGAGGGTTTGATATTTTATTAAATATCTGGGGTGCAGATCACCATGGATATATCCCGAGAATGAAAGCGGCTATTGAAGTATTAGGATATAATCCTGATTCTTTAGAGGTGCTTTTAGGGCAGCTTGTAAACCTCGTTATGAACGGTGAACAGGTAAGAATGGGGAAAAGAACAAAAATGATTACCCTTGATGAACTAATTGAAGATGTAGGTGTTGATGCTACAAGATACTGGATGATTATGAGAAGTATTGATACAACTCTTGATTTTGATATTGATCTTGCAAAATCCAAAACTGATGAAAATCCTGTATTTTATGTTCAATATGCACATGCCAGAGCCTGCTCTATTTTAAGACATGCTATTGAGGAAAAATATGATGTTATAAATATGACAGCTCAAAAATCTGCAATTCAAAACTTTGAAGAAAAAATAGAAAAACTTAAAGCTGAAGATTATAACATTATATGGGAATGTTGCGATGAGAAATCTATTGAAACTACTAAAAAATTACTTTTGAAACTTGAAGAATATAAATCGGTAGTTCAACAAGCTGCCAAAAACAGGACTCCGTACCTTCTTACAAAATATTTGCAGGAGCTTGCCGCTTGTTTTCATCAGTTTTACGCATTTTCCAAAGTACTTGTGGATGATGAAAAACTTATGCTGGCAAGACTTGCTATAGTTAAGGCGGTAATATTAATACTAAAATCAGCACTGCAGCTTATAGCCGTTGATGCTCCCGAGAGAATGTAAAAAATCTGTTTATAAACACTTGTGGACTATACCTTATAAAAATGTTTGATGTATAATAAATTTGTTGCTGCATATAGCTTCAAAGCAGATTAGCGGAGGGTGTCTTTTATGACCGTTAAGGATTGGTTCGAACAAAGAAAAGAAATGCAGATTGCAAGAAGAGCCAAAGAAACACAAATAGATGACAGTATAGGTAAACTTTGGGTTAAATGTTATAACTGCAATTCACAGCTTTTAAGGAAAGATGTAGAAGAAAATCTTGATGTATGTCCTAAATGTCATTATCATTTCAGAATAAATGCAAGAACACGTATAAATCAATTATTTGATGAAGGAACTTTTAACGAACTGTTTTCTAATATTACAACGGCAGATCCGCTTGAATTTGTTGATACTGAACCATATAAGAAAAGAATAGTTCAGGCAAAGGCTAAAACAAATTTGAATGAAGCTGTTATTGCAGGAACAGGGGAAATAGGCGGAAATCTTGTTTCTGCAGCAGTAATGGATTTTGAATTTATGGGCGGTTCTATGGGAAGCGTTGTAGGGGAAAAAGTCACTCTTGCAATGGAAGAAGCCCTGAAAAGAAAAATTCCTATGATTGCCGTTACGGCTTCCGGCGGGGCAAGAATGCAGGAGAGTATATTAAGCCTTATGCAAATGGCTAAGACCAGTTGTGCGGTAGCAAAATTGAATGAAGCAGGTTTATTATATATTACAGTCCTGACAGAACCTACTTTCGGCGGTGTAACTGCAAGTTTTGCAACTCTGGGAGATATTATAATTGCAGAACAGGATGCAAGAATCGGATTTGCAGGCAGAAGAGTTATTGAGCAAACTATAAGACAAAGTCTTCCCGCTGATTTCCAGACTGCAAACTATTTAATGAAATATGGTCAAATAGATATGATATCATCAAGAGCAGAATTAAAATCAACATTGACAAAACTGCTTAATCTGCATAAGAGGTAGGAGAAAATAATGACTATTCTGGAATTTGAAAAACCTTTATATGAAATACAGGAAAAAATACAAGAATTAAAAAAGATAAGCGAGTCCTCCGGTATGGATGTATCAAAACAAATAGAAAATTTTGAAAAACAAGCTCTTGAATATAAAAAAGAGGTTTATGCAAATTTAACCCCGTCTCAAAGACTGCAGATAGCAAGGCACTCCGACAGACCGAATTTTCTTGATTATGTAAAATTAATTACTACTGATTTTATTGAACTTCATGGTGACCGTGAAGGAACTGATGACAGAGCAATAATAGGCGGTATTGCGAAAATAGATAATCAAAGTGTTGTTATAATCGGTACTCAAAAAGGGAAAACAACAAAAGAAAATCTTGTATATAATTTTGGGATGCCCCAGCCGCAGGGATATAGAAAAGCTTTAAGACTTTTTTATCATGCAAACAAGTTTAATATGCCGATAGTTACTTTAATAGATACTCCGGGGGCATATCCCGGCATGAAAGCTGAAGAAACGGCTCAAGGTACAGCTATTGCGGTTAATTTAAGAGAAATGGCAAAATTAAATGTTCCGATTATTGCGGTAATTACAGGCGAAGGCTGCAGCGGCGGAGCATTAGGGTTAGCTGTTGCAGACAGAGTATATATGCTTGAACACGCATATTATACCGTAATTTCTCCTGAGGGCTGCGCTTCTATTTTATGGAGAGATGCTTCCAAGGCTGATGTTGCAGCAAAAGCTTTAAAAATTACAAGTGAAGATTTACTAAACCTTCAAGTTATAGACGGTATAATAAAAGAACCTCTCGGCGGTGCTCACTGCGATTATGAGCTTGCTGCTTCAGAATTGAAAAAGACAATTATCAATTCTATTAATGAACTTAAAGAAATAAAATCAGATAAATTAAGAGATGAAAGATACAATAAATTCAGAAGAATGGGTGTATTTTGTCAGTAAAAAATAAAACGTATTGGGAAGTATGTATTGAAATAAATCCAATCTGCGCTGATATTCTCTGTGATATCATTATGTCCGGGTTTGACTGTGAGGGAATTATTACTGCAGAAGAAAAATACAAGAATCTAGAGCTTACGGAAACTACCGAGAATATACTTAAAGCATATATAGTTGCGGATAGTCTTGATATAAAAGAATTAAATGCTTTTTTCCAAAGTAAAAGACAGGATATAATCGAAAAAAATATCTTTAATGAAGATATAGGAAGCTGGAATGTGACTTTAAACAAACAGGAGATTGTTGATTGGTCAAAAAAATGGAAAGAAAAGTGGAAACCGTCTAAGATATCAGAGCATATTGTTATTTGTCCGACATGGGAAAAATACATTGCTAATGAAGGTGAAATTATAGTAAAACTTGATCCGGGTAATGCTTTTGGAACCGGAACTCATGCTACAACTCAATTATGTATTAAATCAGCAGAAAAATATATGAAAAAAGATTCTTGTATTGCCGATATAGGCTGCGGGTCCGGAATTTTAGCAATATGTGCTTTAAAACTCGGTGCAAATTCGGCATATGCCGTAGATACTGATGAAACAGTTATAGAAACTGCAAAAAATAATGCTGTCATTAATAATGAAAGTAAAATTAATTTTTTTAACGCTTCATCTGATATTTTGCCGGATGAAAAATTTGATTTTGTTTTTGCCAATATTCTGCATAATGTTCTTGCTCTAATTATGCCTGATTTAAAAAGGATTATGAAAAATAATGCATTTATAGTTTTAAGCGGTATACTTGAAGGTAAAGAAGATATTGTTTTAAATGCGGCAGCTGAAAATAATCTAAAAATAATTGAAATAAACAAACAAGCGGAATGGATTGCAATTACCGCAAAAAAGGAGGATTAAATGTCTAAAACGGCAATAATAATACCGGCCAGATATAATTCAACAAGACTGCAGGGGAAACCTCTTATAAAAGTATGTGATAAACCGATTATCCAATGGGTATGGGAAAAAGCAATAAACGTAAAAAGTGCGGATTTGGTTATTATAGCTACGGATAATGATGAAATATATAATACGGCAAAGTCTTTTGGTGCAAATGTTGAAATGACTTCGGTAAATCATAAATGCGGAAGCGACAGAATTGTTGAGGCGGCGCAAAAATATTCTGATATTTCATATATTATCAATTTGCAAGGTGATGAACCTATGATAAATCCTGATTGTATTGAAGAAGTCATAAGATTAATTAAAGAGGATGAAAAAGCTGATATTTCTACTCTTCTTTCAGAAATCGGAGAAAATGAAGATAAGGATGATCCTAACATGGTTAAGTGTGTTACGGATATAAACGGTTATGCGCTTTATTTTTCCCGTTCCAAAATTCCGTATGAAAGGAATCCGGGGATAGCTAAATTCTATAAACATATAGGTATATACGGTTATAAAAAAGAATCTTTGTATAGAATGACAAAGCTTGACCGGAGCGAAATTGAAAGAGCTGAAAGTCTTGAACAATTAAGAGCATTATATTACGGTATGAAAATCAGAACATCGATTGTAAAATATGATTCTATAGGAATTGATACAATTGAAGATTTGAATAAATTTAAAAAACTTGTAGAAAAAGAATAGTATGGAAGAAAATAACGATATAGAACAAAATTTTAATAAGATAAAGGAAAGAAAGACGCTCATTGTAATTATTTGCACAATAATAGCAATGTTTATAGAAATATACTGCGGTTATAGAACAAAATCTATGTCTTTGCTTGCTGAAGGCTATCATATGATTACTCATGTAATAACTTTTTCGCTGGCTTATATTGCATATGTTCTTGCAAGAAAATTAAAGGACTCGCCGTATTTTAAAAACGGAACGGAGAAAATAGGTGTTCTTGCTGCTTATACAAGTTCTGTATTCCTTGGTATAACCGGTATTTGGATAGTTGTTGAATCTCTTTTAAGATTTTCTCATCCTGAAGAAATTATGTTTAATGAAGCTCTTTTTATTGCGATATTTGGTTTTGTAGTTAATTTTATATGTATTCTTGTAATGGAAGGAAAAGGTGATTTCCATTACCACGAACACAAACATGAAGATTATAATTTTAAAGCGGCATATTATCATATTCTTGCGGATGTAATGACGTCTTTTCTTGCAATAATAGCTCTTTTAATAGG
>CALUSW010000003.1 GCA_944323535.1 Candidatus Gastranaerophilales bacterium
TTACGGAAAATTCGCAGTTCAGCATGACAGATTTGTTACGTTCTTCCGAACTTATTCAGAGTCTTTTCACAGAAATTATTAAATCGTATAATGTATTTATGGAAAATCTGACCGTAAAGAAATATACATTAAAAAAGGTTCAAACAGAATCTATATACAAAATAGATTATGAAAAAGAATTGAATCCGTCCCAGCTTGAGGCGGTAAAACAAAAAGAAGGCGCTGTTCTTGTTATAGCAGGTGCCGGAAGCGGAAAAACAAGGACTTTAACCTACAGAGTCGCCAGGCTGATTGAGGACGGAATTAATCCTAAAAATATATTACTTTTAACTTTTACAAAAAAAGCTGCACAGGAAATGTTGTCAAGAGCGGCAATTGTACTTGATTCAAGGTGTGAACAGGTTGAAGGCGGGACTTTTCACTCTTTTGCAAACAGAATTTTAAGACAGTATTCATCTGTACTTGAGTTAACTAATAATTTTACAATAACGGATAGAGCTGATTCTGAGGATATAATTAATCATATACGCTCGCAAGTCATTAATAAACAGGAAAAGCGCTTTCCTAAAAAGCATACTATTTTGGATATTTATTCAAAAGCAGTAAATAAAGTTATGTCGTCTGAGGAAGTAATAGCTTCTGAATTTAAGCAGTTTGAGCATTGCACTGAAAAAATTAATCAAATAATTGTTGAGTATAATGAATATAAAAGAAAAAATTCCATCTTAGATTATGATGATTTACTTTTATATTTGCGGACTCTGTTGGAATCAAAACCGGACATAAGAAAAAAACTTTCGGATAAATATAAATATATAATGGTGGATGAATATCAGGATACAAATACAATTCAGGCGCAAATAATAAAACTGCTGGCATCGGAACATAATAATGTAATGGCGGTAGGTGATGACTCTCAAAGTATTTATTCTTTCAGAGGAGCTAATTTTAAAAATATTCTTAATTTCCCCGAAATTTTTGAAAATACTAAAATTATTAAACTGGAGCAAAACTACAGAAGCTCTCAGAATATTCTGGCGCTGGCAAATGAACTTTTGCTCAAAGCGAAAGAAAAGTATACGAAAACCTTATTTTCAACGATTGAAAGCCCGGTAAAACCCGCATTGATAAGTGCTGCGGATATGAAAACCGAAGCTGAATTTATAGTACAAAGAGTTTTAGAACTATCAGAGGAAGAAAATATTCCATTGAATGATATCTGTGTTCTTGCAAGAAGCGCAAGAATGACTTATAACCTCGAAATTGAACTTGCTAAAAAGGGTATACCCTATAAAAAATTCGGCGGAATGAAATTTATTGAAACAGCTCATATCAAGGATATTATTGCATATTTAAGAGTAATCTTAAATCCGTCAGACATTATAAGTTATACAAGAATATTGCTTCTTCTGGACGGGATAGGAAATCAAAGCGCAAATAAACTGCTGCCGGTTTTAACTTCGCCTGACGGGATAAATGGTATTAAGCTGCCCGTAAAAAATCCCGAACAAATAGTAAAGCTGACCGATATGCTGAATTCTGCGCAAAAAGATATATTAGCACCTTCAAAAATAGTTAAAAAGGTTATAGAATACTATGAACCTATTTTGACCGATAAATATGATGACTATACAAAGAGACAGAAAGATCTTGAACATTTTTATGCATTGAGCGAAAAGTATATGAGTCTTGAGGATTTTTTAAGCGATTTGGCGCTGGAACCGCCGGATACTTCCGTAAGTGATATTGAGGAAGGAGCGCATAAAGATGAATTTTTGACTCTTTCTACAATTCACAGCGCAAAAGGACTTGAATATAAGGCTGTGTTTATTATAGGAGCAGTTGATGGCAGATTTCCGTCCGTGTTTTCATTTAATTCAACCGAAGAAATGGATGAAGAATTAAGATTAATGTATGTTGCCGTAACACGTGCAAAAACACATCTTGTAATAACATACCCCATTGATATGTTTGATTATTCAACAGGCATGGTGCTATCAAAACCGTCAAGATTTTTTGACGGGATATCACAGGATATTCTTGAAAAGTGGATTATTGATTAGTTTCCTGCTGCTCTTCAGCTGCATCTTTTATAATTTGAGGAACATTTTTCAAAGATTCATGCATCTCATTTTTTATTTTTTCGAATTCACTGTCAGGTAATAACTCCGGTCTGCTGCTAAATGCCTGAATTCCATGAAAACAAGCCCAGGCCGGACTTATTCTGTCATCATAAAGATTATCCCATTCTATTATTTTATTGTATAAAGATGAAACATATTCTATATCTGTTGCTTTACTCTGCATATATTTAAGCGTTTTAGGCGCCATAAGTCCGTAAAACATTGTCTGCTGTTTTGCCGATGTATCTTTGCACATTTTCACATCTTCCATAGCCCTGACTTTGCCGAAATTATACATAAAAACAGCTTTGTCCTTATCTGTATCATAAACATGATCTGCTGTCATAACAAAATATAAAGGCGGAAGTTCTCCCGGATTTTTTTCCAGATATAGGGCAAATTCGCCTGCTTCTTTCGGACTGAAGGTTCTATATAGTTCTACTGACTGAGCTATATTATTGTTTTTAGCGTATTTGACTATTTTTTTCACCTTTGGAGAGAGCTTTATATTATCTTTTGCAATAACAACTCCTGTATTTATCAACAATAAAACAAAAGCAAAAATAAGACAAAAACTCTTTTTCATATTCGCAACCCCTCACGGATATTATATCAATATTTTTGCATTTGTAAAATAAACTATAAAATTTTATTGCACATTTGAAATGATTTTGTATCCTTTTGATATAAGAGCATTTTGGATTTCTTCAAAGTGCTTGGCATTTCTGGTTTCCATTGATATTTTAAGGAAACAGTCGTTTATGTCCGTATTCTCACCGCCTTGATTGTGCCTTACTCTAATAACATTAGCGCCGTAGTCTGCAATAATAGCGGAGACATCCTTTAACTGTCCCGGTTTATCCAGAAGTTCAATCGTTAAGTGGCATAATCTGCCTGTTGTTAATAATCCTCTGTTTATGACTCTTGAAAGGATATTAACGTCAATATTTCCGCCTGAAACAATGCAGGCTGTTTTTTTATTTTCTAATGGCAGTCTGTTAAACATTGCAGCTGCAACACTCAATGCCCCTGCCCCTTCTGCGACAAGTTTTTGCCTTTCCATAAGGGTTAATATAGCAGAAGCTATTTCATCATCCGTAACAGTTACAATATCATCAACATATTTGCTGCATAAATCAAAAGTTAATTCCCCGGGTTTTTTAACGGCTGTACCGTCTGCAAAAGTATGAACGATAGGAAGTTCTAATATCTTTTTGTTAATAAATGACTGATACATACTTCCTGCGCCTTGAGCTTGTACTCCGTATACTTTGCATTTTGGTTTAAGCTGTTTAATAGTAAAGGCAATACCTGAGATTAAACCGCCTCCGCCTATAGGCACTATAACAGCGTCAATATCGGGAAGCTGTTCTATTAACTCTAAACCGATTGTACCCTGTCCGGCAATAACATCTTCATCATCAAACGGGTGGATAAATTCTCCGTTTGTTTCCTGCTGAAATTGGCAGGCTGCATTATAAGCACCGTCATAAACTCCGTCGATAAGTTTTATATCAGCTCCATACTTTCTTGTTGCTTCTACTTTTGAAATTGGTGCGGTCGCCGGAATAAATATAGATGCTTTGATATTGTTCTTTTGAGCGGACAGAGCAACTCCCTGTGCGTGATTACCGGCAGAACATGCTATTATACCTTTTTTCTTCTGTTCTTCCGTGAGCTTTGAAATTTTATAATAGGCGCCTCTTAACTTAAAAGAACCTGTTAATTGAAGATTTTCTGATTTTAAATAAATTTCATGTCCTTCAACAATGGTTTTGGATAATATTAAATCTGTTTTTCTGGCTATTTCACTCAGTACATTTGAAGCATCATAAATTTTATCTATACTTAACACGTTTATTCCCTTCGCTTTTTTCTTTATTTTACAATAAAGAATTTATTTTTTGCGCTGTTTGTTATCAAGATTTATAAAAGGAATTGCATTACCCATCATATATATAGGTAATTTACCATTCCATTTTTGAACTGCCTCATATTCAACAAGTGCTTTGTTTTGTGCAAGCGCATTTGCTCTGATTGCCATTGATTTTGCTTCTGCTTCTGCTGAAATTAATCTTTGTTTTGCTTCTTCCTGAATTTGTACTGTTTTGTTTTTTGCTTTTAATGCATCCTGTTCTGCTGTAACTTTGCTTTCAATAGCTCTTTCAAAAACATCGGAATAATTAATTGCAGTAATTTGAAAATCTGTTACATTTATATAATTATCCTTTAAATGGTTTTGTAGCTTAATTAATATTTCACTTGTAGCTTGTTCTCTGTTAGCAACTAGGTCTTGAGCATTCCATTTTCCTATAACATCTTTAATACTGCCTTCTACAACCGGCATTAAAATTTTATCTTCATAGTCGCTGCCAACTTCTCTGTACATTTTGTATGCATTTTCGGGCTGTAGATTATAGTTTATAACGTAAGAAATTTTTGCCTGCTGGATATCTTTAGTATAAACAGCTGTTGTTATATCTCTTTTTTGTGTTCTTACATCCATTGTTACTATTTTAGAAATGAAAGGTGTTACAAAATGAATACCTTCTGAGAAACTTTGAGTTGAAACAACCCCCAGTGTGACTTTAACTCCTCTTTCTCCAACTCCGACCATTGCAATCGGATTACAAAATATAACAAATAAAACAAACAGTGCAATAATTGTAATTTGAGTTGCCATAGCACTTTTGTTCATAATATTCATAATTAAAACTCCTTCCTCTATTTAAGTCCGATAATTGCAAAAACAACATAGACAACAACTATAAAAAGTATAAAAATACCGTAACCTTTTAAAATTTTATCACCGTATTTTTTATATAAATTAACATTACATATAATGCTGACAAGAACTATTACAACGTTAACTAGTATAAATAGTGAAAATAGAAGTAATAATACCCTTAAAATCATATACTCTCTCCATGTTCAATTTATACATTTTGATTATAATTGTCAAATATATTGCGCTTTGTATATGTCAGCTAAACTATATCTTGCTTTTTTTTTTAATCAAAATAAATTTTATGCCGGCAAGACCCTGAAACAAGTTCAGGGTGATATTTGCTTTTTTAATTATATTTTAGTGCGGGCAATAAAACCAAAACTGTCATGCCGAATTTATTGCTGTAGCTTACATATAGAGAATTATGGCTTATATTTTATAAAAAACTTTTTTATAAAAAACATGAAGCTAAAAATAATTTTCAATCTGTTCAATAATAGTTATTTCCTTAGGTTTTATTTTAATACGACACTGGATTATATTAAGTGGACTCAGAATTTAGAAGAATACTTCATGTCGAACTGCAAGTTAGAAGGCAGAAAGGTAAGCTATGACTATAACTTACCTTTCTCTTATTTCATAAATTTTGACTCTTGTCGCAAAAAATACCCCGGAGGCGATTCGAACGCCTGACCCACTGCTTAGAAGGCAGTTGCTCTATCCAGCTGAGCTACCGAGGCTTACTTTCTTATTTAAACATATAAATTTTAAATTTCAAGAAGAAATATGTTTGTAACAATTGTAAAGAAATAAAAATAATACGCAATTTTTTATTTTAGAAATACTTTATATATTTGTTAACAGGAGCAATATTATTTATGGCAATTTCAAATTTAAGTTTTCAAAATATGTATGCAGCTTCAGGCGGTGCCTCAAATAATATCAATTTTGGCGGACAGCAGCAGCAATATCGTCCTGTTTCAGATGAAAATGCAAATATTTTTGCTTCGTCATCAGTAGGCGGCGTAAATAGCGGTAACGCCGGATTTAATCGTGTAAATGGTGTTTCTAAAACAGAAGGTGCTGCCGGATTAGTTGATCGTCTGGACAGAATGGATTCAGGTATACTTAAACCGCAGGCTCAGGACGAATACAGGGCAAATCATCTTGATTTGTATGCATAATAATTGATTAATATAGTTTTTTTGAATATAATTATTGTATGAAGAATCTGTATAATATTGATGATTGGTCAGATGTATCTCGGCTCAGATTGGGTGAAATTCTCCTGGAAGCCGGAAAAATAAATCTTCTTCATTTATCAATGGTACTTGATATTCAGAGATTTAAAAAAATGCCGATGGGGCAAATTTTTCTTTCCATGAAAGTAATTAGTAAAAAAGATTTGCAGCAGGCATTATTTGTGCAGAAAACAATACAGAAAAGATGCAATAATGCATAAAAAAACAAAAAAATTATTTTTATTATTTTTTGCATTTCTGTTGATGCAAAATCTTTCTTTTGCTCAAGTTTTGGAGTTTGCTCAGGTTAGTGATGTTCATTATTCTTTATCAAATACTTCTCTTGATAAATATTTGTATTTTTTATCTTTGTCTTTAAAAAAGAAAAATCCGGAGTTTGTGGTATTCCTTGGCGATAATGTAGATAATTCAAAAGAAGAGGATGTTATCGGGTTTATGAGGGCTGTACATTCAATAAAAATCCCCTATTATCTTGCTTTTGGAAATAATGATGCTCACAGATTAAGCGGTATAGAAAAAGAAACATATCTTGACATAGTTACAACTTTTAACAGAAACCAGAAAGATAATTTAAAATACTATTATTTTAAGCCTAATAGTGATTTTATTTGTGTTGTATTGGACGATACTCCCGACTTTGCTCCGTCTACTCACGGTCAGGTTTCAGATGAGCAAATAGAATGGCTGGATAAATTACTTGCTAAAAACCCTAAAAAATTGTTTTTAATTTTTCATCATAGTCCGATATTGCCGCCAAGAGATGAATATAAACTATCAATGTTAAATACTGAAAAGTATTCCGGTTTATTAAAAAAATATTCAAATATAATCCTTATTTCATCCGGACATTATCATCAAGAAGCTGTCCAAACCGATGAAAACGGAATAAGGCATATCTCTGTTCCTGCCTTTAAAGATATACCTCATTCTTATCAATTAATAAAAATTATATACGATGAAAACAGTTATAAATCACCTAAAGATGTTGAAGTTATTGTTACAAGAGTAAAAGTGTAGTAAACTAGCTTTTTGCTTGTTTATATACATATTCTCTTGCACAAGAGAATATTGCCTCCGAAAGCCCTTTGTTATTTTCAAAATTAAATCCTGAATTTTGCAATAATTGTCTTAATCTGCTTTCCCAAAAATCATACATTTCTTCTTTTGATACATCCAGAATTTGCGCTATTACGCTGACTTCTTCCCAGTCAAGCGGCAACGGTCTTGCACCTCTTAAAATATCAACTATTTCTAATCTTTGTTTTCTTGGAAAGGATTTTAGAAACTGTACCGTTGTTAAATTTTTTTCTTTTTGTTTTTCTCTGATAAATTCCGTTGTTTCATCTATTACAATTGGATCTTGAGGTATTTTATATTCCGAAAATTCTTCCGGTGATATATCCATAACGGTTGCAATTCTTTCTAAAGTAGTACTTCTTGTAGAAAACGGTATGGTTTCATCTATCAGATTATATACATAAGAAAGCGTAACTCCTATCATCTGGGCAAAATCTTTTTTATGAAGATGTGTATTTTCCAAAAAATTATAAAGCATTTCACTACTCTTCATCGTAATTATCGAATCTTTTTTTGTTGACATGGTAAATCTCCTGTTTTTTTATAATAATTAGATATAATAATAAGTTTTTAATTGGTAAGGCGAATAAAAATATGGGATAATTTTATAAAAGGATAGACATGTATGAAACTTTTAATATGTTTGGGAAATCCGGGAATTAAATATGAAAACACAAGGCATAATGCAGGATTTATGTTTGCAGATAAGCTGGCTGAAAAATTAAATTGTTCATTTAATTCGGAAACCAAATTTAAGTCTGAAATTTCAAAGGGAGTGTATAAGGAAGAAGCTGTATGGATAGTAAAGCCTCAGACATTTATGAATCTATCCGGAGAGGCTTTATATGCATTAAAATCTTTTTATAAAATTGATATAAAAACTTTATTATTGGTGTATGATGATATTTCGCTTGATCTGGGCAAAATAAGGTTCAGGGCTAAAGGTTCGGACGGCGGACATAACGGCGTTAAATCAATTATTAAGTATGCCGGTACTTCTGAGTTTAACAGAATGAAAATAGGAATAGGTCCCCAGCCTTTAAATATGAAGTCAGAAGATTATGTATTGCAAAAATTCCGGCAGGAAGAAAAAATCTTGCTTGATAATACGATAAATACAGCCGTTGAAGCATTTTTTTATTATTGTGAAAATGATATATATAATGCACAGAACAAATATAATTAAAAAAAAGAGGGCATAAAGCCCTACTGTCTGGAATTAAGAATAGTTGGAAGTATGAAAAAGATATTTATATATAACAAAATAAATACTTATTATACAATTGTCCACCAAGGCTAAAAAAATATAGGACAATCGGGTAATATTTTTTTAAATAATAAGTGGTTATAATACACTTAATCCAAAAAGTCCTATAATTATTGAGTTTTTGAGGTTTGTAATATTTCATAATATATACTATTGACAAAATGATTTTTCTAATACATAATGAATATATAAAATAAAGTGTAGTTAAAACACTTTAACAAAATAAAGGAAAAAAAATGAAAATAAATTCAATTAGTTCAGCAATATACACTACAGGCAGACCGGGTTTTAAAAGTACTGCCGTACCTTACCCTGAATATAAAGATGCTTATATTATAGAAAGACTTCCGCTTGATGAAAGAATTTCTAATTTTGTCAGCAGAATTTCCGATTTATTTACTCCTTCCGTAACAAAAGAAGCAAAGGAAATAAAATCAGAAATCAACAGTATTTTTGAAGATGATAAAACCAATCCTAAAGAACAATTATTATCTGTTCTGGTTTAGTCATTTTCATTTAATACCCATTTTTTTCGTAATTTCCATTGTATTACAGTTAATATTAAAATAGACAAAAACAGTATGTATGCAATAGCGGAAGCTTTCCCTTCATTAAAAAATTCAAATGCATTTTTATAAAGCCAGAATACGAGTATATTTGTTGAGTTTTCGGGTCCGCCCTGTGTCATAAGGTAAACTAAATCAAATACCTGAAATGAACTTATAGTTGTTATTAATAATACAAAGAATATTGTCGGACTAATGAGTGGAATGGTAATATTCATAAAAGTTTTTACAGGACTTGAACCGTCTATTTTTGCTGCTTCATAAATATCTTTATTTATAGATGCAAATCCGGTTAAAAATATTATCATATTATATCCGGTTAGTTTCCATATTGATACAAATATCAGTGCGGGCATTGCAAGTTTCGCGTCATAAAGCCATTCAAGATGTGATTTTAGAATAATATTTATAAATCCTATATTCGGATCAAAAAACCATTGCCATATCATTGCAATTACAATCATTGGTGTTATAAACGGCAGAAAATATACAGTTTTGTATATTTCTTTGCCTAAGATTTTGTTATTTAAAACCGATGCCAGTATTAACGGCAATAATGTCGCAAAAATAGTTACAAAAACTGCATAAAAAATTGTGTTTTTTAATATAAACCAGAATTCACGGGAGAATAAAAGTTCTATATAATTGTCAAACCATGTAAATTTTATGGGTGAAATCAAATTCCAATTTGTAAAACTTAATAAAAAAGATAATATTGAAGGGATAATAATAAATAAAAAACATCCCAGCAATGAAGGCAGAATGAACAATGCGGCTTTACCGGCTTCTTTGTATGTTTGATTTTTGTTACGGGAAATATTTTTCATTTTGATTTTACATATAATATTTTTTATAATTAAAAGTATAATCGTTTTTTAGCATTGAAACAAGGAAATAAATAATAATGACAAAGACTTTTGATTTAAGTTCTTTCGGGAAAAATGATATACGCGGCATATATGGAGAAGGAGTAACGGAAGAGCTTTTTTATTATACGGGAAAGGCTTTTGTAAAATATATTGAAGAAAAAACAGGTATGTATCCGGGAGATATCTGGATTACAGTATCAAGAGACGCAAGGCTGCATTCCGGGTCTTTGGCAAAAGTTCTTATAAAGGGAATAAACCATGCCGGTGCTAATACTATAAATCTGGATATAGTTCCGACTCCTGTCGGTTATTATTCCGAATTTGCTTCATATCCTGAAACAATAGGTAAAAATATTAAAGTTTCGGGTGCTTTAATTGTGACTGCAAGCCATAATCCTCCAGAGTATAACGGTTTAAAACTTACATTTAATAAAATGTCTTTGGATGAAAAAGAAATAAAAATTCTTAAAGAAATAACGAAGGAAGAAACATCAAGTGATAATAATGCCGTAAAACACGGAGAAGCAAGACTTTATAACATTTTACCGCAATATAATGATATGCTTGCTTCAAGATTTGCAATGATTGGTAAGGGGTTAAAAGTTGTAGTTGACAGTGCAAATGGTACGGCCGGTGTTATTGCGCCTAAATTATATAAAGATATAGGATGTGAAGTTGTAGAATTGTATTCGGAGCCTGACGGCCATTTTCCTAATCATCATCCAAATCCGAGCGATATTTCAACGTTAAAAGATTTATGTGAGAAAGTTGTTCAAACAAAGGCGGATATAGGCATTGCTTTTGACGGAGATTCTGACAGACTGGGCATTGTTGATTCTGACGGAAATATTTTGACCGGCGATAAGCTCTTATATATATATGCACAGGATATAATAAAAGATTTATCCGTCAGAGGTGAAGTTCCTGTTATAGTTTCAGAGGTTAAGTGTTCACAGGTATTATTTGATGAAATAAACAAATTAGGCGGTCAGGCCGTTATGGCAAAAACCGGTCACGGATATATTAAATCAAAAATGAAAGAAACTAATGCTATTCTTGCAGGAGAAATGTCGGGGCACATGTTCTTTAAAGACAGATATTACGGTTTTGACGACGCTGTTTATGCGGGATGCAGAATTATTGAAATAATTGCTAAAAATAAAAATAATAATAAGAATTTTAAATTGTCTGATATTCTTTTGCCTTTTGAAAAAGTTTGTACTCTTGATGAAGTAAGATACAAATGTGCAAATAATCTTAAATCAAAGGTATTGAAAGATATTACGGAAAAAATTAATCAAAATAATAAAATTTTTGGTACAAAAATAAATGATATAATTACTCTCGACGGGTTGAGGATTATTTTCCCGGACGGATTTGCTTTAATCAGACAGAGTAATACCGAACCTGTATTTACATTAAGATTTGAAGCAGCAGATAAAGAAAATGCTTTGCACTATAAAAATGTAATGATTTCATTATTGGATGAAAGTATAAAAAATTTTTCAGATAGCGAGGAAAAATGAAGGCAGCAATTATTTCAAAAATTATCATTATATTATGTATATTATGTCTTGTTACAGGCTTTTTTACGGTGGATAAAGATAAACCATATGTAGAAAATACCGCAGCAGGTAAGAAAAATATTATATCAAATTCAAATAAAATAGCGGTTATGGAAATTGAGGGAACAATTGCTTCTTCATATGAAAGCAGCTTTTTTTCAAGAGAGGCAAATGCGGCTAATCTTTTAAAATCTTTGCAGGCAGCTGAAGCTGATAATGATATTAAAGGAATTATAATAAAAATTAATTCTCCCGGCGGAACTGTTGCAATGTCACAAAATATATATAATCAAATTTTAAGAGTTCGCGAAAAAAAGCCGGTAATTGCTTTGATGGATGACGTCGCTGCAAGCGGCGGCTATTATATTGCTTCTGCAGCTGACAGAATAATAGCCCAGTCCGGAACTTTAACGGGAAGTATAGGAGTGATTTTTTCATTCCTTGATTACCATAATTTATTAATTGATAAACTTGCAGTGAGTCCGGTTGTTATAAAAAGCGGAAAATTTAAAGATATAGGCTCCGGAATAAGAGCAATAACTCCTGAAGAAAAAGAACTTATGCAGGAGATTATAAATGATTCTTATTCACAGTTCGTTGATGCCATAAGAGTTGGAAGAATACAAAGAAATGATAATTATAGCGCTGATAAGTCGGATTTATCGGAAGAAAATCTTAAGGAAAATGCCGACGGCAGAATATTTACCGGCAGAATGGCAAAAGAACTCGGATTTGTTGATGAAATCGGAGATATTAATACCGCTAAAAATATGATGGAGAAAATGGTTCAGGAAAAATATGGAAACAGCCTTCCTGTTAAGCTTTTGATATATAATAAAAAAAGCACCTTCAGCGATTATTTTTCAAGTTTTAGTGAATATAATTCAAAATCGAATATAAAATTAACTGATTTCATACCTACAAGTTTAATATTAAGCAGAAAGCCTTTATATCTATGGGAATAACAACAGACGAATTTTTTGAAAATATTTACAGCGTAATTTTTTCTCCAAAATCATTTTTTGAGAGAACTGATTTAAAAATATCAATAAGATTGGCATTAGCCACGATTATTTTTATTGCATTTATCGGTAAAGTTCTATCAGGAATATCAAACGGCTCAATATTTAATATAACCTTTATATTTTCTTTAATATGGCATATCATTGCAACCATAATATTATGGTTTTTAACAGCTTTATTTTTTGAATATATAGCAAAAATTTATGATAAAGGGAATAATCTGCCGAAATTACTTTATCTTACTGCTTTTGCTCCGGTGCCGTATTTATTCTTTGCTCCTTTAAATCTGCTTAAACAATCTGGCGGAATCGGCTATATTTTTGCGGCAAATCTTGAGCTTATATTATACTTTTGGATAATAGTATTGTATGCCTTTTCTCTTAGAGCAGCTTATAATATTAGTTTATCACGCTCTTTTATGTTAATTTTTCTTCCTTTTTTAAGTTCTTTCTTTGCAATATACTGGTTGATATCCTTTTTCTTAAAAATCTGGTATATATTCTCAATATAGAGAAACAAACAAATGAAAAAACGAATATTATTAACCTTTTTATTATTTATATTAATACCGCTGAATATAAATGCAGAACAGCTAAATCATTCGCAATCCATAAGTGCGGTTGAGACAAGTATTTTCGGGTATGATTACAATGACGAGAGTGTTTCTAAACGGCTTGAAAGAATAGAAATGAATTTATACGGCAAGAAAAAGAGCGGAAACATTCAAAAAAGAATTGACGATATTAAAAATGATATAGGTTTTGTTGAATATAAACAACCGGATAAACCGCAAAATAAAACAGAATCTCCGTTTAATACATCTGACAGTATGAAAAAAAGTATGATTCCTGAGGATTCTTCTGTTGAATATCCGATGGTTGATAAGCTTGAACAGGAAATATTTAATACAACATATAAAAATGAAAATATCTATAAACGATTAGATAGGCTGGAGGAAAAAGTTTACGGGAAAACAAGTACAGATTCTTTAAATAATCGTGTTGATAAATTAGCATCCGTAATAAAGCCGAATGTCAAAAGAACATACAGGCAAAATGATTATATATCTCCCCAGCAAATGGAAAATTATTATGCTTCAAGCGGTTTAGAACCGGTCAATGACCAATCGCTTCCTTTTCAGCTGGCTGCTCTTGAACAGGATTTGTTAAATCATGATTATATGAATGAAAATGTTTCTAACAGATTGGGAAGACTTGAACAAAAACTTTTTAAGCGTACTTTTTCAACTGATAGCGATATAACAAGGCTGCAAAGAATAATGGTGGCTTATGACGCAAAAAAGAACAGCTATAAATACGAAAATAACCGAAAAATGCAGAATATGGCAACTATGTCGCAAATAGGCGGAATTCTGCTTATGATTCTGGCAATTTTACTTTAAACAAGTTCCATATCTTGAAATAATTGACTTTCTATCTGAGAGGGGGTAATGTCATTTTCAACAGGGAATTCTGCTGATTGTCCGGAAGGTTCATTTGGTTTTATTCCGGTTTGTCTTATTTTCTCAACTGCAGCGCCTGCTCCTTTACTTCCTGTTGAATATCCAAGTAATGATGCACCTGCAAAAGCAGCGCCTTTTAATATATACCAGCCGATTTTAGTAAATTTATTTTTGTTAAAAACATTTGAGTTACTGATACATTTATCAATTTTATTTAATCCTTTTTCAGCTGCTTTTTCAAAAGCATACATAGTAGCAATTCCGGCGGCCTGTTCCGAGCCTGTTTTAATTTTATCATCTGATTTGACTGTATTATAAACGCCTGAAGCAATAATGAGCGGATAAACAATTTTCTGTGCAATAGAAGCTGCTTTTTCAAAGAAAGCCGGCAGGCCGAAAGAATTTTTTATTATTCCGGTTTTTGTAACGGCATTAATGGTTCTTGCAGTCTGGGCGCCTGCAATTCCTTCTTTAAAGACGTTTTGTTCTTTTTTGCCGTATACATAATTTCTTGCAGCAAAGTATGCACATGAAACTCCGTTTGGCATAGTGTATCAGACCTTCATTATAATTACTTATTACCTATTAATATAAAAACAATTACTATGCGATTATTTACTAAAACCTTATAATAGTTTACAAATTTAACAATTACTTAAACTTATTTATAATTTGTGAGAAAATAAGAAAGTTACATTAGGGGGAGATTTTTAAATGAAAGATAAAACTTTTTTAATGATACCCGGACCGACTCCTGTACCGGAATCTGTGTTGCTGGATATGGCAAAACACCCGATTGGTCATAGAAGCAGTGAATTTGCCAAAATACTGGAATCGGTATATGCCGATTTAAAATATGTATTTCAAACAAAAAATGATGTTATAGTTTATACGGCAAGCGGAACCGGCGCAATGGATGCGGCATTATCAAATCTGGTTAATCCGGGAGATAAAGTTTTATCTTTAGTAATCGGTAATTTCGGGCAGCGCTGGGCAAAGATTGCAGCAGCTCTCGGGGCAGAAGTTGATATTATTGAAGTAGAACCGGGGAAAGCAATAGATCCTAAAACTTTAAAAGAAAAGCTTGATAGTGATGTAAATAAAGAAATTAAAATAGTAACTCTTACCCAGAATGAAACATCAACAGGCGTGACAAATGATGTTAAAACTCTTGTATCAATGATAAGGGAGCATGGCGCATTATCTGTTGTTGACGGTGTAACCAGTCTCGGGGCCATGACTTGCAAAATGGATGAATGGGGAATAGATGTTCTTGTTTCAGGCTCTCAAAAAGGATTTATGATACCGCCTGGTCTTTCTTTCCTTGCAGCAAATGAAAGAGCATGGGAAGTTCAGAAACAATGTAAAAGACCAGATTTTTATTTTAACTGGGAAACTAACAGAAAATCCGTAATCGCCAATTCAACGGCCTTTACTCCTGCAGTAAATTTGATAGTCGCTCTTAAAACGGCACTTGATATGATTAAAGAAGAAGGTTTGGATAATATCATAATCAGGCATGAAAAAATTGCAAAGGGTTTAAGAGAAGCAATCAGAGCAATCGGGCTTAAATTATTTGTGGAAAATGACAGTATCGCAAGTACTTCTATAACGGCTGTTTTACCACCTGATAATATAACTGTTCCCGATATTAGAAAAACATTAAAAGAAGACTATGACATTGTTGTTGCGAACGGGCAAAATCAGCTCAAAGACAAAATATTCAGAATAGGCACATTAGGTTTTGTCTCGCAGCGTGATGCAATTACGGCTGTAGGT
This sequence comes from Candidatus Gastranaerophilales bacterium, assembly GCA_944323535.1. Lineage (GTDB taxonomy): Bacteria > Cyanobacteriota > Vampirovibrionia > Gastranaerophilales > Gastranaerophilaceae > Avigastranaerophilus. The sequence goes on from CALUSW010000003.1 coordinate 15,722, forward strand.
TCACTAGAAGCGGCACTTCATAAACTGGGACACAAATTTGAATTGGGACAGGGTGTTGCTGCTTTAATAAAATATTTAAATAAATAGGGGAAAATATGAAAGTATTAATTACGGATAAAATAAATGAAGCTGCCGGAAAAATATTAGAAGGTATTGCACAGGTTGATTTTCTTCCGACAATGTCTGAAGATGAACTGTCTGCAAAAATTGTTGATTATGACGCTTTGATGATTAGAAGCCAGACAAAAGTTACAAAAAAAATTCTTGAAGCGGGGAAAAAACTTAAAATTGTCGGCAGAGCAGGGGTCGGAGTTGATAATGTTGATATAGAAGCGGCTACTCAAAATGGTGTTATTGTTGTAAATTCACCTGATGGTAATACAAACGCAGCTGCAGAACATACGATTGCGTTAATGCTCGCTATGTCAAGAAATATTCCGGCAGCAGCAGAGTCAACAAAAGAAGGAAAATGGGAACGTTCAAAATTTACCGGAGTTGAAGTATTCGGAAAAACACTCGGAATAATAGGTTTTGGTAAAATCGGGCATCACGTAGCTCAAGTTGCTATTGCATTAGGAATGAAAGTTATTGTTTCAGACCCTTATACAACAAAAGAATCCGTTGAAAAAATCGGAGCAAAATATGTTACAAATCTGGATGAATTCTGGGGACAGTGCGATTATATTACAATTCATACACCAAAAACAAAAGAAACAACAGCACTAATCAACAGAAATACATTAAACAGGATGAAAAAGGGCGTTCGGATAATAAATTGTGCAAGAGGCGGAATTATTGACGAAGCGGCATTAAAAGAAGCTTTGGAATCAGGGCAGGTTCAATCGGCAGCAATAGACGTATATGAAACAGAACCCGATATAACTGCTTCTCCTCTGTATAATTGCAGCGGCAATATTGTTATGACTCCTCATCTGGGGGCAAGTACAGCAGAAGCTCAGTTTAATGTCGCAATAGATGTAGCGGAACAAATAAAAGAAGTATTATCGGGTGGAAGCGCCAGAGCGGCAATAAATATCCCTGCTTTAAAATCAGATATTTTAGAACCGGTTAAAGATTATATGCAGCTGGCTGAAAATCTTGGTGAACTTGTCCGGCAGCTTTCTAAAGGCAATTTAAAAAATATAAATATCTCGGTTAACGGAAATCTTGCGGAATTGAATGTCGCACCTCTTGAAGTTGCCGTTCAAAAAGGAATTTTTTCTTCCTCTGTTGAAGGGGTAAACTTTGTAAATGCTCCTTTAATAGCAAAAAAACGCGGAATTAATATTATTACTTCAAAATCACAAAAAGATTGTACATTTATAGGGTCAATATCGGTAACACTTACAACCGACAGCGAAGAAAATACCGTTACAGGTGCTTTAATTGCAAAAAATATGCCCAGAATAGTTCGTATTAACGATTATAATATGAGTATTGAAGCAGAAGAACATATGCTTATAGTTCCTCACGAAAATAAACCTGCAATGGTTGCAAAAGTTGCCGCCGTCATAGGTGAGCATAATATAAATATTAACAGAATGCAGGTTGCGCAAAAATCGAATAATAATGATAACGTGTCTATTATGATAATTACAATTGACAGAGATGTTGATGATGAAACAATGAAAACTATAAATGAAATAGACGGAATTCAAAATGCGCAATACATAAAATTAAATGCATAAAAAAAAGACCTTGGTTATCCAAGGTCTTTTTTTATTTTAATTATTTTACTTCATGTTTGCCTTCAATATAGCCTGCTTTTGATTGAGCACTTACAGTCATTAATGAACCGACAAGAGTTATTGCTGCAGCACCTGCTGCTATTGCTGCTTTTGCCGGGGTCGGGAGTGCGCTTATTTTATTATAAATTTTTGAATTTTTAACAATATCTTTTAAATTTTTATCGTTAATTGATATTTTGTTTAAAATTTCTCCTGCTTTTGTCTTTAATTGATTAAATGCACCTGCTGCTTTATTTGAACAGCCTGTTGCTATTGCGGCTGCGCCTGCTGTACCTGCGGTTACACTGCCGAGCACCAGTGTGTCTTTAATACTTTCTTTTGCCATTTCTTTGAAACAAGCTCCTTTATCTTCTATTTTGTCATTTGTTAAAACGTGAGCTATAGAACCTTTCCTCCCTACCTGCATATAAATTTCCTTTCTTACTTTTTTATAATTACTTATTTTTGTATGCCAATATAAAACACGTCAAATAGTATAATTGACTGTTTAACTTAAAATATTAAGAAATATAAACAAGTAAAGAATTAACCTTCAACATACGTTGGTGCGGATTTTGGGCTTTTGCCTTTTATTACGTTATGGTAATATGCATATGTCATGGGAACTTTAGAACTTAATATATCTCCGTCAACAACTTCTGCAATGAACAGCGTATGAGTCGGAGTTTCTGCCTGTCCTTTTAATTCACATATTAAATATCCGCATGCATCTTTTATTACCGGCAGGTCATTATGTATCTCGTAAGGAATTATATCAAATTTATTACAGTCTCTTCCGCTTCTAAATCCAAAAGTTCCGATTGAAAGCGGATTGGATTCTTCAGATAAGATTGATACTGCGAATTTTTTTGCTTCCTTTAAACATAAATGTGTATAATTATCGTGATTTACACTTAAGGCTATTATTGCCGGAGACGCGGCAATCTGCATTATACTGTTTACGGTGCAGCCAGTGTATTTTCCGTTTATTGAACAAGAAACAATATAAACTCCGTAAGATAAATTTCTAAATACGTTATTATTCATAAAATATCCTTTTTAATTTATCATACCAAATTTATACAAAATAAAACAGGGGCATTTTAATACCCCTGCTGCTTATATTATTAATTTTATTCAATTACGGGCTGAGTAAAAGTTCTTGCAGCAAGCTCTTTATCCAGCATATATATGCATTGTTTATCATTGCATATAAGTCTTAATGTTTTTAATACATTAGAGACATTTGATTCTTCTTCAACCTGCTCTTTGATATACCAGTCAAGGAAAGAAACTGCTGCTCTGTCTTTTACGCTGTCCGCAACATCGGCAAGAGCATTAATTTTTGAAGTTACAAGCTGTTCATGTTTTAAAACATCTTCAAATACATCCAAAGGTGATTCCCAGTTTGTTTTCGGCTGTTCTATTTTATCGAGAGTAACCTTGCCTCCTCTATCTTGCAAGTATTGGAATAACCCCATTGCATGTGCTCTTTCTTCCTGTCTTTGTACATCCATCCAGTTTTTAAACCCCTGAAGATTCATTCTGTCAAAATATGCATACATTGATAAATATAAATATTCAGAGTAAAATTCAGCATTAATCTGGTCATTAAATGCTTTTTCCAATGTTTCATTTATCATAATAAAACCTCCTTTATACAACTATCATTAATATTTTATTACTAAATAAAAAAAATACATCAATCTGTTAATCAAAATTACTTATCTCAATTATATTGTCCGAACAAAATTTCACGATAAGCCGGCGGCGTGAGTGAAATTTTGAGAGCGGCGTATTGAAAAGCGGATTGCGAGCAGAGGGTGCAGCCGGGTCGGCTTGCGAGGAGCAAGACGAGCAGGGCGAAAACCCGTTTAATGCGAGCAACCAAGCAGGTGAGTATTAAAGTGGAAATGTTGAATTTTCACTTTAATACGACACTAGATTATATGTACAAATAACGATTATTTTAATATTATTTTATTATGAACCCGGAGAATATATGATTAAGTCTCAGTTAAAAAAAATAATTTTAATTATACTGCTTCTAATATCTTTAGGATTTATTTTTGTATATTCATCTCGAAAAAATATGAATAATAAAAAGACTACTGTTGTTTTTTGGACATTGCAATTGGGTTCATATTCCGAATACGTCAATAATATAATAAATGAGTTCGAGAGTAATAATCCGAATGTAAAAATTAAATGGATAGATGTGCCGTATTCAGAGGGTGAAAAAAGAACTCTTGCCGCAATTCTGACGGATAATCCTCCCGATTTGATAAACCTGACGCCTGATTTTTCTCTTCTTTTAGCACAAAAAAATGCACTGTATTTTTTTGATAAAAGTACGCTGAAACAATTTAAACAGTCATTAATTGCTCCGCTTCAATATAACGGTATGTATTTCGGGATTCCTTTTTATGCTACTTCGGCGGTAACTCTATATAATAAGCAGCTTTTATCCGGTAATATACCTAAAAATTATGATGATTTATTTAAAATGGTTCCCCCAAAAAATTCATTCATTACAATGATAAATTTTACGGAGAATGATACACTTTTAAAACTGCTGAATAAATATGACATAAATTCTTATGACAAAATTTATTCCGAGAAAAGCATTTCATTATATAAAACTTTTAAAGAATTATATGGCAAAGGTTATATCCCTAAAGAAAGTATTAACCAGACACACCGGGATTCTCTTGAAAAATATATGTCAGGACAGCTTGCCGTTATAGTAACCGGTGCAAATTTTATAAATATGATAAAAGAAAATGCACCTTCCGTTTATAAAAATACTGAAATAATGCCGCAGCTAACAGGTGATACCGGACTTTATGATTATTCATTGATGAATTTTGTTATACCGGCAAAAGCAAAAAATAAGGAATATGCTCTAAAATTTTGTTTGTTTTTTACGAATAAGAAAAATCAGCTCGATTTTGTTAAAATGACTCCTATTCTTCCTGTTAATATTGAAGCGCTTGAAGATGATTATTTTAAAACAGATATAGGAACTTTAGAATCGAAAGCGAAAAAAATATCAGCAGCACAATTAAACAAATTGCAGCCGCCCCTGCCTTATTTTGAAAACAGAAAAGAGCTCAATAATCTTTCATCAAATTATATACAGGAAATTTTAATAAATAATTCTGATATAGAAGAAACACTTAAAAATTTTTCTCAGGATTGGAAAAATCTGTAATTTGAAAAAGATATTTTTTGTTTTAAAATTTTATTATGAAAATGCCTTTTACCGTGACAATTTTGGATAAATATATATTAAAGCAGATATTTGAAGTATTTGTGCTTGGCATAGTTGTGTTTACTTCTATAATTTTTGCATCTGATACCTTTATTTCATTGATAAAACAAATATCAAATTACGGTATGCCTTTTAATATTGCTTTTATGATAATACTTTTAAACCTGCCTGCCGTAATAGTAATGACAATTCCTATGAGCGTTTTATTTTCTACGGTGATGACTGTAAATAAACTATGCCTGCAATCCGAAATCACAATTATGAAGGCCTGCGGTATAAGTATAAAAAGAATATCAAAACCAATATTTATTTTTGCTGCGGCAATGGCTGTTTTGACCTTTTTTATAAATGAAACAATAGTACCTGTTACTACTTCGCAGTCAAAAACTCTTGCTTTGTATGCGTTGGTTCAGCGAAATATTCCTGAAGGTAAAAGAAATTTTTCCATTAAAGAATTAAAAGACGGAAATTATCTTAAAAGATTGTTTTATGTTGAAAAATGTGAGGATAAACAATTTTCAAATGTCTCCATTCTTGATTTATCCGATACGGATAAAATACAAATACTTCAAGCCAAAACCGGTACTTCGGTGCTTGAAGGCTGGCAATTTGATAATGCCTCTGTATATACAATCTCAAAAGCCGGTAAAACCTTAAATACCTCCTGGCTTCATCGAACCATAGTTGATTTTGGAAGTGATATACAATACCAGCTGGATAAAAAGAATGACGGCACCGACTATAATTTTATACAATTAATGCCGTATTTGAAAGGAAATAAGGCAAATCTTAATAAGACTACACTTGCAAAGTATCGGGTTTCTTTTTGGGAAAAACTTGCTCTTCCGGTAACAACGGTTGTTTTTGTACTGATTGGTATTCCGCTTGCCATTACACCTCCGAGAGTCAGACACAACAGAGGCTTTTTGTTTACTATCGGAATAATATTTTGTTATTATATAATAAGGGCTTTTTCTATGTCTCTTGGATATAACTATACAATCACTCCTTTTTGGGCAGCCGGTTTGCCTAACATTATAATAGGTATTGCCGGATTCTTCATGTATAAATATAAATCAGAAAATCTTTAAATTGTTAAGAATTGTAAAATTGATAAAACGAAATTTTTATTTACATCGTATATAATAATAATATACATATAAAATACTATATAACTAATTATTATATAAGATTTTAGATAATAAAATACCTAAAAAGCAAGTAAATAAAGGAATTAGACTGATTTTGCCTCTTGGACCTTTTTTGTGGTGTGTGTTTAGGCAATTCTTTATTTCTAAAATTTTTTATTAAGATGTGGGTTAGTTAAAGACAAATGAAGAAAAGGTAGGTTAGTTATGGGTTACGCTTTATTTGCAAATCGTAAGATTTATTATACAAATCTTATTTTTACATTGCAGTCAAAATTAGACAATATTATGCAGCAAAAAAACAGTTTATTAACATTCTCTGCAAATATTGCAGACGGAAAACTTACTGTTGATGAAATAGCATCAGATGCAACAAACTTTAACAATTATGCAGAATACTTACAAGGTGCAGATGCTTATTTAAATACCGATGAAGTACAGGATACTGTTGGTGAAATCGGTTCCATTGCAACAGAAACAAACGAAAGTGAAGAATATCTTGCTACAATAGCAGAATTACTCAATACTTCAGTAAATGAAGAATATGCACAGCAATATAATAAAAAGCTTGAAGTTTTAGAAAATCAGTTAGATATGCAGCAAAAGAAAATAGAGAGCCAGTTAAGTGCAGCTCAAAGCCAGCTTCAGGCAGTTGAAGAGGCCGAAGGTCAGGCAATTGAAAAAGCAACACCAAAATATAACGGTGTCGGCTAATTCTAACTCCCATAATCTAACCACAAATGACCGGTTTTATACCGGTCATTTGTTATTCATTGATAATTTCAGGATTATATCCTTTTGCCTGCATTCTGGTTACCAGTGCATGTGCTTTTTCTTTATCGGAAAAAGATCCAAGTTGAACTATGTAATAATCGTTAACGGCTTTTATAAAAGGAATAATATCGGGTTCTGTAGAACTTATTGCTTCCTGAATTTTCATAGCTTCTTCAACTGTTGAATATTTGCCGAGGAATACCTTGGCAACAGTGGTGTCAGGTGCCTGAGGTTTAGGAATAACTTCTGAAACAGACGATGTTCTAAAGTCCGGTCTTTGCTTTTCAATATCATTTATATTTGGACGAGGAATTATATTTTTACCTTTTTTATCTTGTTCTCTGTCTTCTGAAGGTTCATCATTTGTGTCATCAAAACCTGTTTCTTCATATGTAAATTCATTTTGTTGTTCATTTTCCCTAACCGCAACAGAGGGCATTTCATCTTCCATTTGAATCCATTTTAAACGTTCGTCAACTGTTTTTATTTCAACATCCATGTCTGAATCATTTAATGTAAGAGAATCATTGTTTCCTATAGAAACATCTGTATCCGGAGCGTATGATTTAACTATATAAGACAAACCAAAAAATGCTGCAAGAAAAACAAACGTAAATAAATATAAATATCCGAAATTGATTTTCTTTTTTTTCCTTTTTTTTGCCGGTTTTACCGGAGAATTTTTTTTATTGGATTCCATTAAATAACTCCTCTGACTTTTGAAGATGCCAGGTTAATATCTTCAACTTCTTCTTTGTAGGTTTTAAGCAGATTTTCCGCAAATTTTTTTATATCTTTAATTCCTATATCTTTTGATAAATCCGCAGCTTTGACCGGTGCATTTACGGCATCTATATTTAGTCCGAAGTGAATTAAAGCAGATGTTACGGATTTTGTAGCAATTGATACGGATAATTTTTTATCTTCGATATATAAATCATCGCCGTTTCTTCTTATTTTAACTGACGGATAATTCTTTTCAATTAACTCTTTGGTTATAGTAACCAATAATCTTTGTTTGTATACCATTTCTATTAATGAAGAATTAAAATTTTCTTCAATTATACTTAACATATTACGGCTGTAAATGGGTTCATTATTTATTACATCTTCAATATCAACCATATGATTAAGATTTACTTCACATTCTCCTGTAAATGCAACAACAGCATTACCCATTATATTAAAATTTTTATATATCCAGTGGGGAGCAAGCTGTTCTCCGGTATATTTAATTTTCTCATCTATAAACATTGTTTTCATAATGAAATTCCTTAGCTAAATAATTTATCAATTATATCGTATCTTTCATTTAATTCTAAAGCCCGTTTTAATCTTACACAAGACTCGCACTTGCCGCAATGTTTATCCGAGTTTTCATAGCAGCTGTGAAGAAATTCAAAAGGAAAATCTAATTCTGTTCCTTTTTTTACTATTTCAGTTTTGTTTAGATTTATAAACGGAGCAATAAGTTCAAGTTTTTTATTAACAGAATTTTTAAAAGAATTGTTTATCGCTTTTATAAATTCTGGAGTATTATCTTTGAAAGTGGCACCTTCTTCTTTATTTGCACCTATAATAATCGTATCATAATCAAATGCTTCGGCATAACAGGCTGCTATATTAACGAATAACCCGTTTCTATTAGGCACCCAAACAGCTTTTGCTGATTTTTCCGTTAATATGATATTGTCTAAATCTTTATTCGTAAACTGCGGAATATTTATCCCTTTATTTAAAGATGATGCTGATATATTTTTTAACCAATCAAGTTCTACTGTTATATGTTTTATTTTAAAATAATCAGAGATAGTTTTAGCGGATTTGTACTCAGAATGGAAGGATATTTGTCCGTAATTAAAAGTCAGCGCTAAAATATTTTTATACTGATTTTTTATAACTGCAAGACTTACCGCAGAATCCAATCCTCCTGATAATAGAATAATTGCACTATTCATCTTTATTTTGCGCCTCATCACAAATTTCTTGTCTTATATCATCGAGCAATTTTAAAGCTTCATTTTTTGCTGCGGCAGGAGAATTATCATCGTTTATAATTTCTTCAAGAATTTCTTCATCCAGAAGATTATATAATGCAATTACCGCATTTTGTACAACTTCTCTGTTCGTGTCTGCCAGCATTCCTTTTATAAGATTTATTGCTCTGTCATCATCAGAATTCATAAGTAATTCTATAGCATTTATTCTTACTTGAGGTGATTCATCTCTGAGTGATTTTACAAGTGCATTAAATACTCTTTCTCCTTTAAAATTAAGCTTATTTAATGCTTCTAATGCTCTTTCTTTTAAAAAAGTAAATTTATCAAGAACCCCTTTTTTACTCTCAAGAATTGAAACTAAAGAATCTACTGCTTTTGCATCACCTATCATGCCGAGAGCAGAAACAGCGGATTCTTTTACATACACAGAAGACTCGGTTTCATCTTCAACTATATTCATTAAAGGAAGAACTGCATATTTATCACCTATTTTGCCTAATGCCTCAGCACAGGATAATTTTACTTTATAGTTTTCATCTTTGCTGTTCAGGCAATATAAAAGCGGGTATACAGCCTGTGAATCTTTTGTATTAGCAAGAACTTTTGTTATGTTAACCCTTATTCTGGTTAAATTGTCGGAATCCTGAATTCTTGCCGCAAGCTTACTTTTCATAAGTAAAGTATCTATTAATACAGGACGGCTTGATTTATCTTTAAATTTATCTATCTTTTGCAATAAAAACATTAAAACTTCATAACAGTTAGAATTTTCAAAAAAATAATTATATATCAAAACTAAATGTTCATTCGGAAACTCGGAGGAAAGTGCCGAAATTCTATCTATGGTATCTTTGGCATTTTGAGAATCTATTATATTACACTCTTGCGCTAATTTTTCAAAAGGTAAATTTATATTTTCTTCCATAGCTCACATGTATTAGTACACATATATAGAATATATAAAAAATAAACTCTTATCAAGCTTTTCCGCTAAAATTGCCAATTTTTGATAAATGACTCAAATCCTTAGTTTCTACTGCTTTTTGTAGAATTTCTTTAATATCCTGAAGATTTTCCGTAAATTTTATTTCTTTCAATTCGTCCGGCAGAAGTATATCATCTGTTGTTTTTGTATTTGTAAATCCTTTATTTAATTCAAGAAATTTTGAGTATAATGATACAATCAATTTCCATTGTTCCGGAATTTTATATTTTTTTCCGGTGTAATATAACATATCACGTTCAAATGAGTCAAAATAATTTTCTATAAAATTAACTTGAATCATGTAATCATAATTTTCTTTTTGTTCTTCGCTCATATTGAAAAAAACATTTCCGGTTATTTCTTTTGGCGACTTAATATTATCTTCTTTTATATAGTATGCCCATAATAAACATCCGAGATAAAAATCAATATTATTTTTTAGATTTTTTTCAATTTTTGAAGCAAATAGTTTAAAATGAGTTCTTTTCTGATGAATTGTTGTTAAAGACATTAATTTTGAATAAAAGTTATTAATAAATTCATTAAAATCTATAACTAAATCTCCAAGTCCGGGATCAAATTTTACTGTATCAGCCATTATATTCTAACCTCAATATTCTGTAGTGAAAGCTCTTCTTTTAGTTGTTTTACGGGCAGTGTATTAAAATGAAAAATAGAAGCTGCAAGAGCCGCGTCTGCTTTTGCTTGTTTAAAAACATCCGCAAAATGATTTGAATTTGGACCTGCTCCTCCTGATGCAATAACGGGAATATTTACAGTAGATGTTACCAATTCAGTCATTTCTATATCAAAACCGTTTTGAGTTCCGTCTGCATCCATTGAAGTAAGAAGAATTTCTCCCGCACCTCTTTCCTGAACTTCTTTAACCCACTTTGATAGTTTTATACCTGAATTAATTTTACCTGCATTTATATGAACATAAAAGTCATTATTAATTCTTTTAGCATCGATTGCAATGACTATACATTGAGAACCAAAGTATCCGGAAGAAATATCGATTAAATCAGGATTTTTTACTGCGGCGGAATTAATTGCGATTTTATCGGCACCTGCGGCAAGCAGCATTTTTATATCTTCTAGAGAATTAATTCCCCCGCCGACAGTAAACGGGATAAATACCTGCCGGGCCACTTTTTTTACCATTTCAACAGTTGTTTTCCTTTTTTCGTTTGTAGCGGTGATATCAAGAAAAACAAGTTCATCAGCTCCGTCTTCAGAGTATTTTTTTGCAAGCTCGACAGGGTCGCCCGCATAGCGCAGGTTCTCAAAATTGACTCCTTTTACTGTTTGTCCGTTCTTAACATCTAAGCAGGGTATAATTCTTTTTGCAAGCATTCTAAAACTGTCTCAAAAATCTAATATCATTATTAAAGAATAATCTAATATCGTTAATTGCATATTTAAGCATGGTAAGTCTTTCAACACCCATGCCGAATGCGAACCCTGTATATATTTCAGGATCAATTCCTACATTTTTAAGCACATTTACATGAACCATACCTGACCCGAGTATTTCAAGCCAGCCTGTTCCTGAACAGGTTCGGCATCCTTTTCCGCCGCATATTATACATTGTACATCTACTTCCGCGCTCGGTTCCGTGAACGGGAAATAGCTGGCTCTGAATCTTGTCGGGCGTGCAGAACCGAAATAAATTCTTATAAATTCGTTTAATACACCTTTTAAATCCGCAAAAGTTATATCTTTATCCACAAGTAAACCTTCTATCTGGTGGAATAAATTATTCTTTCTGGCGCTTACTGATTCACATCTGTATACTCTGCCCGGTGAAATTACCCTGACAGGAGGATTTTGGGTAAGCATTTGTCTTATTTGAGAGCATGATGTATGACTTCGTAAAATAACGTTTGGGGCGGTTTTTGTGTAAAAAGTATCCTGCATATCTTTTGCCGGATGCTCTTTCGGGAAGTTTAACATATCAAAATTATAATATTCTGTTTCAACTTCCGGACTGTTTTCCGGTTTTACTACCGAAAATCCCATTCCCTGAAATATTTCGACAATTTCGTTTACCGTTTGTGTCAGCGGATGAATTTTACCTTGAGGTCTGAAATCGGAAGGCAGCGTAATATCAATTCTTTCTTCTTCTAATTTTTTATTTAATTCTATTTTATAAAGTTCTTCGCTTTTTTCTGACAATAACAGTTCAAGCTGATTAGAAACATTATTTGCAAATGCGCCTACTGTTCTTTTTTCTTCATCAGTCAAATCTTTTAAATTCTTTTTTATTGAATTTAATTCACCTTTTCTGCTCAAATACTTAAGTCTGATTTCATCGAGTTCGAGAACAGATTTAGCATTTTTTATATCATCTGATGCATTTTTTAAAATAAGTTCTAATTTTTCTTTCATATATGCCTCATTTATTATATTTTTATTAAAATTATAGGACAAATAAAATAGCATGTCATTTAATTTTTAAAGCAGGTCTTATACAATTTATGTTATAATTTTATAAAATTCAGTGTCGTATTAAAGTGAAAATTTGACATTTTTGCATTAATTTACACCTCTTCAATAAGTCATTTTTACAAAATCCGGCATTATTGTAAAATTCAGTTCGGACAATAGAAAGCAGGCACAATAAATGTCATTTAAAAAAGCAGTTTTTCTTATAATTGCATTATGTTTTGTAAGCAATATTTCTCTGGCAGATAATGAAGAGTTGAGTTTGCGCGAAATGTTTCAAAATAACAGAGCGGTTATATACTCGTTAAATATGAGAACTTTTAATGCGGATGATAAAAACGGGAACGGAATAATAGAGTTTTCACAAGGAGAAGTTTCAGGCTCCTTTATTAATGCGATAGAAAGACTGGATGAAATAAAATCACTGGGAATTAATACACTTCATGTTCTGCCTATTACTCCGGTAGGTAAAATAAAAGCTCTGGGAACAGCAGGTTCTTTATATGCCATGGCTGATTTTGCATCTTTAAATATGCAGCTGTCAGATATACAAAGCGAGCTTTCGTTAAAAGATCAGGCAAGGAAATTTATAGACGAGTGCCATAAAAGAAATATAAAGGTTATTGTAGATTTGCCAAGCTGCGGAGCATATGATTTATATATAAACAGACCTGATTTATTTGTTTTGGATGACAGCGGACTGCCTTTTGTTCCTGCAGATTGGACTGATGTCAGATTATTCAAAGTTCCTGATGATGAAACTTTATTTTCTTCCGATATTTTTATTCTGCATAAAATATTTGTAAATTATATGATTAATCTTGGTGTTGACGGAATAAGAGCTGATGTTGCAACAATTAAACCGTATTTATTCTGGAAAGAACTTATTGATTATGCAAGAAGTAAAAAAGAAGATTTTCTGTTTTTAGCTGAGGCTTCTGAAAGCTGGACTCAGCCGGCTTCTGAAAAAGCATATTTTACCGATTACAAAAAACTTCTTGAAGCAGGATTTGACGGATACTACGGAGATTATTTTGAATTAAAAAACTGGAAAACAATGGAAGAATTGGAAAACTCCGTTCAGGACAGACAGAAAGTGTTAAAAAAATACAAAGATAAAAAATCTGTAATCGGCAGTTTTGAAACACATGATGAAGTCAGTCCTCTTATAATAGGCGGTGAAAATTTTTCTAAAATAATTATATGGTTAAATGCAACATTACCTCTAAATCCTTATTATGTTGATGGTTTCCTTCAGGCTGATGACTATATTTACGGCTATTCTAATAAAAGAGCCTCTGAAACATATACTGATGATGAATATTATTATGTTCATCAAGGGCAGATAGATATATTTAATTTTTCAAGACGTCCGGGTTCTGACAGTACAATTTTGATTGAAGAGCAAAAGAATGCCATGAATTTAAGAAATAAATATATTGATGTTATTGCTGACGGCAGTTTTATTCCGCTTTCTTCCGATAATGAGAAAATATTTGCTTATCAACGAACATATAATAAAAAATCGGTTGTTGTTATTATAAACAGAAATCTTGTTAATACTGAAGATGTCAGTGTAAAAATAAAAAATATAAAGAAAAAATCAAAGATTACATTTATAAAAGATATAGATGACAGAAAGCTTGATAAATCAATACTTAGTGCGAAATTAAAGCCTGCCGGGATAATTGTTTTTACAATTGAATAGCACAAAGAATGTACTGTATAAAGAATTTTCTGAAAAATTTTTGTTAAAACTATTGCCAAAACTTGAAATATAAGTATAATAATCATTGTAATATAAGAGGAGGTTCTCATGAACAAAGAAGAATTAGTAAAAGAAGTTGCAAAAAAAGCAAAAGTTTCACAGAAAGCTGCAGCAGATGTTTTAAGTGCAACAATTGATACCGTACAAAAAACAGTTGCTAAAGGTAAAAAAGTTACATTAGTCGGCTTTGGTACTTTTGAAGCTCGTAAAAGAAAAGCAAGAACAGGCCGTAACCCTCAAACAGGTGCTGCAATTAAAATTGCTGCAAAAACTGTTCCGGCATTTTCTGCAGGTAAGAAATTTAAAGATGCTGTAAAATAGTTATCTGTTTTATATTTAAAAACCGGACTGATCCAGTCCGGTTTTTGTTTTATTTAGTTTAATGTTCGTTTACAGCAGGGACAGGTCATTGCCGTAACTTTAACTTTTGTATTGCAATATGGGCATATTTTATATACTTCTCCCATCCGGGGTGTAAAATTTTCTTCGGCTTCGGAAACTTTAGTTTTTATATTCTTGTATATCATATTTGCATAGTAAATAATAATTAAAATTAATATTATTCCGATAATAAGCCACCATAATTCTTTAAGCAGAAAAAGAATTAACAGAAAAATTAAAAATGTAGTGAAGCAGCCTGAAAGTTCTATTCTATACATTAAGTTTGTTGCCTTTCGGAATTGTTATTGATGGTGGTTGTATATATAACGGTTTTATTTTCGCCCAGTGAAAATCATCGTTTTCTTTTTTTAATTTATCAGTAACTATGTCAGATAAATATATACCCAGATTTTTATCATTATCTTCATATTTTTTGGCTTGTATTCCAAATTCATTAAGATAATCTGAAATAGACAAATCCGTAATTATATACGAATTATTGCCAATATTACTCAAAATTTCATTTTTTTCCATTAACATGGGCGGAATTATTATTCTTTTTTCTTTATATTTAGAATAATATACTTTATTTTTTCTTGCATCAGTAGTTACAATAGTTTCTTTATCGGAAGAATTAATACATGAAAGTATTTGCAGAGAAGGAACTCCGACAAGTTTTAAATCAGTCTGCTGGGCAAGTACTCTTGCAATTGTAATTCCTGCTCTGATTCCTGTAAAACTACCGGGGCCTATATCTATCCCGATTGCATCCAAATCTTTAACATAAAGATGATTTTTAGAAAGTATATCCCTGATTTTAGAAATTAAAAAGGCACTGTGATAGTTTTTATCGCTGCTTTCAATTATTTCATTTGAGATAATATTTTTTTCATCTTTTAAAACTAAATAAGATTTATTGAAACAGGTATCAATAGCAAGTATTTTCATTGTTCTAACCTTTTTAATATATTGCCGCTTTTTTCTCCTGATGAAGTTAAACAAAATTCCCGTTTTGTATCGCCCAAATAATTGATGTTAATATCAACTCTGTCAAAAGGGAGACTGTTCTGTGAAAATTCTGCCCATTCAACAAATGTTACAAATTTACCTTCGGAATATTCCTCCATTTCATTTATAATAGATTTAATACCTTCTTTTTCAAGTCTGTATAAATCAAAGTGGTATACCGGAATTCTGCCGCTTTTATATTCATTTAAAATAACGAAACTCGGACTGGTAACTTTTTCTTTTATTCCCAGATATTTGCAAACAAATTTTGTAAAGGTTGTTTTACCTGCGCCTACATTTCCAATAAGACTTATAAAAGCTCCGTTTTCTGAAATTATATCTGCGAGGTTTTCAGCCAGTTTTTCAGTATCAGCCAGATTATTACATATAAATTTCATCTGCATCAGAAAATATCTCCAACTCCGAAGGAGAATGCACCGCGTCTGTTTCCTTCTCCTACATTTGTGAACGGAATACCATAATCTATTGATAAAGGACCAACTCCGGGGATAAATAATTTGATACCGACACCGCCTGCTATACCGTATTCTGGTCTGTTATACAGCTGGTTTGTAATAGAACCGTTAAATAATTGACCTGCATCAATAAATACGGAGAATTTAATATTATCCAGGAATTTAGCTTTTTCTATTCTGTCAAGGAAGAAAAACGGTGTTGTTAATTCCGCACTTGCCATCATAAATCCTTCGCCGGTACCTATGGTACTCATTCTGTAACCTCTTACAGTATAAGGACCGCCTAAGCTGTATGCCATAACTTCAGGCATATCGCCGTGAATTTTTCCGGCTGCTCTTGCCATTAAAGAGAATGAAGACTTTTTCATAACCGGGAAGTAGCGCTTTATACCTGCAGACAATGTTCCATGTGTAAAATCCAGATCTGTAATATTTATATTTTCATTGAATCTTAAAGTTGCAAGCACCCCGCTTCTGGGATTTAAAACATTATCTCTTGTATCATATACAAGACTTGGTCCAAGTGTTATATATGTGCCGCCCTGTAATTGTTTTGAACGTTCAGAAATAGGTATATTGTGCTGTTCATATAACTGCGAAATTTTATTGAAATCACCTTCTTTTACTTTTATATATTCTCCGCCTAATTTAATAGAACCCATAAGATTTTTATATGTTTTAAAAGGTCTTGATAATACCACTTCAGCACCATAACGCTGTTCTATTGCTAACGGCACCTGATAGCTTCCGAAATCACGTCCGAAGGCTTTAACTAACAGAGCATTATCTGTTCCTCTCAATCTTGGTTCAAAGAAACTGACTTCTGCCTGCAAATTAGCATGATCTATTGTAGAACTGTCAGACATAATTACACCGGTACCGGCCATAAAGTTAATACCAACTCTTTGCCCGTTTCCTAAAAAGTTATTTTCAACAAAACCGGCTTGTCCGAATAAACCTGTAGCTGTATCAACACCTCCGCCCAGAGATATTGTACCGGTTCTTTGTTCTTCAAGTATTATTGTAACATCATATAAGTTGGGATTGTCTGCACATCTTTCTATTGAACGGTTAACATCTTTAAATGCCTGAGTAGAATAAAGACGCATCAAATCTTCTTTTAATGTATTTTCATTATAAACACTTCCCGGGGTTGATAAGATATTACGTTCAATAACAAAATCTTTTGTTTTTTTATTTCCTTCAAAAGCAATAGAATTAATTATTCCTTCTTCCATTTCTATATTGACGCATCCGTCAGGATCGTCGGTTACATTTGATACTCTTGCCAGAACATAACCTTTGGAGGCATACAAATCTTCAATATTTGCAACGGCATCTCCCAGTGTTTTTAAGTTTTGCGGCTGTCCTTCAAGAGGGTTTAATATACTTAATATTTCTCCGGTAGAAACAACTGTATTACCGGAAATTACAAAACTTGTTACCGGAATATTTTCTTCAAGATAAATTCGTAATGTCAATGAGTCAGAATCTGTCGGGATAGGAATGGCTTTCATTTTTTCCGAAAAATATCCTGTTTTATATATGGCTTTAAGATTCTGCTGTACAAGTTCCTTACTGTAAATATCACCGATTTGCATATTCATAACTTTTACAATATCGGAGTCATTTATTAAATGGTTTCCTTCAAATTCTATTTTTGTAATCTTGGAACTGTCAGAAATATCTGTTGTGATATCATCTTCTACAGCCAAAACGGTTGCATGGATTTGAAAAAATACCATACAAAAAAATAAGACACCCGTGTATAACTGCTTATATATACCTTTCATTATCTCTTCCAAGATTAACTCATTTAAAATTATATCATATATAAAAAAATTTTTTAGTACGTATAAAAAAGTATGTCCGAACAAAATTTCACGATAAGCCGGCGGCGTGAGTGAAATTTTGAGAGCGGCGTATTGAAAAGGTGAGTATTAAAGTGGAAATGTTGAATTTTCACTTTAATACGATACTAGATTATATTAAACAATATATCAAAAGCCTGTTTTTAATACAAAAAGAGGAAACATCTGTTTCCTCTTTTGTTGTATATAAAAATCAAATTAGATATTAACCGACACCGTTGAATTTCGGGGTAGCTCTGTCTATAGCACTTCCTTCTGCTTCTTCTACTGCTTCCAGTTGTTTTTGGAGGGTAGTAACCATAGTATCAAGCCTTTTAACTTCCATTTCTATGGCATTTTCTTTGACGGAGACCTGGTAAATTTCTCTGTTAATCTGGTCAACTTCAGCTTCAAATTCAGCCTGTTTTTGGTTAATAGAAGCATTTATGGTGTCTCTCATTCCTGAATCTGCACTTGCCAAATCTGCATATAAGGCTGCGAGTTCATTTGATTGAGAAGCATTCATACTGGTTAATTGCTGCTGCAGACTCAGAGTCTGGGTAGCCAGAGCATATTGCTCATTGGATCTTTGTGTCTGTTGCAATTGTGCATTGTTGAGCTGTCCGTCAAGTACTAATTTTCTTTGTGCAAATAATGCGTAACCCATCTTAATTTCCCCGGTCTTTTTCTCTTATATACATGAAAACTTTTCGTTTTTAATTCATGACTTTTTGAAAAAAGTTTGTTACAATTTTGTTACAAATCTAAACTAAACAATAATTTATTATATTTGATACACTGCGAACATAGGGGAGTTTCAAGATAGCTTTTAGTTGAATAGTCATTTAAATCAGAACCGCATTTACCTCTGTTATCACTGGAAAGAAGCGGGCATGTAAAAATACCGTTAATTGTTAATGTTCTGCTTTTACCGCAGTCAGTATTTAATGAACTGAAATCGGTATCTTCTTGCATTTCATATTGCTTTGACTTATCGAGCAGCGGTATAATTTTGAAATTAATATCAGAGGTTTCAAATCCGATTGAAGTACACAGTGCTGTAAAATTCTCTTTTATTTCTTCTTCAGAAAGTGATTTGTAATTTACAATTGCAAGTATAGGATTAAAATCGTATTTTATTAAACTTTGAATTGCGTGTACTGCCTTTCTGTATGAGCCTCTTCCTCTTATTAAATCGTTTTCTTTTTCATTCCAATCATCTATACTAATCATAAAAATAATTTCATTGCCTATATTGTTTTCTTCTTCTACTTTTCTAAGAAATCTGGCTTTTTTGTCATTTATATTTAATGCGTTTGTATGTATTACAACTGAACTGTATTTTAAACATAATCTTAAAATATGATTAAAATCCGGATGAAGCATTGGTTCTGCTCCGGTCAAATGTATATATTTTAACTCTTTTTTATTTATTACTGTCAGCGTCTGTTTTATTTTTTCTATAGGAATATAATCTTTTATTTTTCTATCTTTGAAATCTATATAACAATGTTTACATCTTAGATTACAATTTTGCAGTGTCATTTCTATAAATAATGATTCTAGCTTTTGCATATTAATGCATGGTGCTTTAATAATAGTTCTGTTCATTTTATAATCCTCTTTTCTAATCAGGTATAATAATTTGTAGCATTTAAAATTTACGGATTGTATTAGACAGTAGTATATAATCTTAATAAGAATTTTTAATTCAAAAACAGTATTCTTCTAAAGTTTTATATTTTTTTTTCGATTTCCTTTTTGTTCAAAGGAGGAAAATATGGCAAAAATTATTGAAAATTTAAACGGCAGAAGAATTATCAGACTAAACTCAAATGATATTATTAATATAGTTCGGGAATATCAGAATATTACATCAGGTCTTTTTGATTATAATGCTATAAGACAAAAACTGGATATAACAGATTTATATTTACCTGAAGATATAAATTAAGAATATGCCTGATTAGACAATTTAGTTTATACTAACTTATTGTAATGTTTATTCAGAGGAGGAAACATGAAAAACATTATAACTATAGTATTAATTCTTGTATTGCCTGTTGCCGCATATTTGTTTTTAAGTAAAAATAACGAAGAAATAAAAGCAGTTGCATATGATAATAATCTTCCGTCATTGATTACTTTTACTTCTGCAATGTGTATGGACTGCCAGAAAATGAAGGGGGTTATAAAAACTCTTGAAAAAGATTATAAAGACAAAATTAATTTTATTTCGGTAGATGCACTGGATAAAAACAGAAAAGTTCAGGAAAGCATAAAAAAATATAATGTTGTTCTGGTGCCAACCATGGTTTTTGTTGATACAAACGGCAATCAAATAAATAAAGCGGAAGGATATATTCCTGAAGAAGAAATGGTAAATAAAATAGAGGCTTTGATAAATGAATAATATACTTCAGACTTTTTCCTCTTATTATTCAGGTGCCGGTTATATATTTCCTGTTATGCTGATTATTTCTTTTTTTGCAGGTATTCTTGCATCGCTTACGCCTTGCAGTTTAGGAGTTTTGCCTTTGATTATCGGATATGTAGGCGGTTATGCAAAAGAAGGAAATAAAAAACTATTTATACAGATGATTTCTTTTTCTTTTGGTCTTTCATCCGTCCTTAGCATAATAGGTGTTATTTGTGCTTTATCAGGCAGAGCATTTACCGGATTTGCTCCGCCTGTTGTAATATTATTGTTTGCATCGATTATTATAATTTTGGGGTTAAATCTTCTTGAAATTCTTGATATCAGATTTCCTTCTATTGTAAAAAGAATGCCTCAGAATAAAACCGGCGGGTTATTTTTATTTCCATTCCTGGTCGGTGTATTTTTTGCTTTAGCTTCAAGCCCTTGTTCATCTCCGATTTTAGCAAGTATTATGGCTGTAGCTGCAGTTTCCACAAATATTTTGTTTTCAATTGCATTATTGTTCTCCTTCGCAATAGGACAATGTATAATCATAATATTTTTTGCAATGTTTACCTCAGCATTAAAGCATATGAATTCGCTTGCCAGATATTCTTCAATACTAATGAAGGCAAGCGGAATTATATTAATATTAACCGGATTATATCTTTATTATTCTATATTTACAGGTATTTAATTATGCAGAAATGTACAAATTATTTGCAAGAACGTCCTGTGCTTTATCTTTTGTTAATATCCTAAAATGATTTCTTCCGTAATCATCACGAGTTCTTACTGCAAAAAGTTTGTCAGAAAAAATAGAATGAATTTCCGTTTCTTTTACACCGTCTTTTATTGTTGCTCCTATAAATTTAGAAGGATTATTTTTATCGGATATGGACAAAAGAGAATTTAAGACATCCAACTTTGCTGTTTCCGGAGAAATAACGTCTAACCTTGATTGTTTAATGAGAGGAGAACTAATAACATTGCGGTTGTAATCACCATCTGAATTGACTTTGTGAATAATGCAGGTATAATTTTTTCCATGCAAATTCTTGCTTTTTATTTTATCCTGAAATAAAAAGCCAACGGCAGAGACCTTCATAACACCTCGCTTTCCTTTTATATAATAAACTTTTTTTAAGCATTTGTCTATATAAATGTAGTAAATTTTAATATTTTTGTAGTATTTTGCAAATTTTTCAGAGGAGGACATGAGGGAGTATATTGATAATTTTGGACAAATATTAAATGTTAAAAAAGTTGCTGCTCTATATAGTATATTGTATAATGCTGTATGGCAAAATAGGAAGAAAATGAGCAAAAACAGAGTTGATGTTATAGTAATAGGAGCAGGACCGGCAGGTGTAAGCGCAGCTGTTACTCTTGCAAGAGCAGGAAAAGAAGTTCTTCTTGTAGATAGAAGTGATAATGCAGGCGATAAAAATGTTTTTGGCGGTTGTATTTACGCAAAACAAACAGCTGAAATTTTTCCTTCTTTCTGGGAAACTGCGCCGGTAGAAAGGTCTGTCACCGAAAACAGAATATATATGCTTACCGATTATGATTCAACGATGTTTGCTCACCGCTATTCTTCTAAAGGTTCATATAAAGCTTTTACGGTTTTGCGTTCAAGATGGGACAGATGGTGCGTTGAACAGGCAAAAAAAGAAGGAGTATATTTTGCTCCCAAAACTTTAGTAAAAGAACTTTTAATTGATAACGGCAAAATTTTGGGTATTAAAACACAATATGAAAATTTTTATTCGGATATTATAATTGCCGCAGACGGCGTAAATTCTTTAATCGCAAAGCAGGCAGGACTGAGAAAAAATTTTAAGGATTCTGATGTAACTTTAAATGTAAAAGAAGTTATAAAAATTCCGCGAGAAAGACTGGAGGACAGGTTTAATCTTGATGAAAACGATGGCTGCGCCTGCAAGATTATAGGCGGACCTTTAAAAAATATGTTTGCAATGGGGTTTTTATATACAAATTCCGATTCAATTTCTATCGGGCTTGGCGTTTCACTTGATGAATTAAAAAAACATAACCTTAAACCATATGAGCTTCTTGACGAATTAAAAGAACATCCTTCCATATCGCCTCTTATTAAGGACGGAGAAGTTCTTGAGTATTCTGCTCATATGATTCCCGAAGGCAGATATGATTCAATACCAAAAGTTTATGATAACAGAATAATGCTTGCCGGTGATGCAGCAGGTTTTGTTGACAATCTTCATTTTGAAGGAACAAACCTTGCAATGTTAAGCGGAAAGCTTGCTGCGGAAACAGCCGTATTTGCAATTGATAAAGGAGACTTTTCCGCTTCTACTCTTTCTTTATACTATAAAAAATTAAAAGACAGCATAATATTAAAAGATTTAAAAACTCATAACAATACAATTCCGTTCTTAAAACATAATATTAATACAATTACTTCTTTATATCCCGAGTTGGCTTGTGAATTTTTTGATATGCTCCACAGCGCCGATGAAATTCCTAAAAGGACTAAATACCGCAAGTTTTTATCAAAAGTTATAAAATCGGGAGGTATACAAAAATCTTTACCGCTTGGTATGTTTGCTTTGGAGAAATGTTTAAAAAAATGAATATAAATGACAAACTTGCAACATTAAAATATAATAAAGATATACAAAGTCATCTTTCCGTTGACAATGATATTTGTATGAGATGTAATAATAAGTTTTGCACCTTTATATGTCCTGCAAATGTTTATGAATGGAATGATGAAAAATGTACAATGATAATAAGGTATGAAAATTGTTTGGAATGCGGAGCATGTAAAATTGCATGTGAAAAGAATAATATTTTGTGGCAGTATCCTAATAGCGAATATGGTGTAAAATTTAAGAAAGGTTAGTAAAGAGAGGTATCTATATGCGTGAAGAATACAACAACAAGCAAAGAAGATGGTATGATAAAGATCCTATTTTATCACGTTCTATGAAAACACTTGAAGCCTCTAACGATGAGACGCAGATAAAAGTTGCTCTTAATATAATAAAAATAATAGTTGAGCATAATCTTGCATTTAGTGAATATACGGATGTTAATGAAATTATTGAAGCTGTTGAAGAAGGTATGGATTCAAGAGCTAACTCAAGATGGTACGACATAGACAGAACGGTTAGAGCTGCGATTAATATGCTGCAGAATTCGCCTCCCGAAACACAAAAAATTATAGCTAAAGAAATGGCAAAAATTGTTATAGATAAAATAAAAGAAGATAAAGATATTGAAGAATTAAAAAAAGAACTTGAAAAAGAGGAAAATTCTTCTAAAGATGAAGAGTAATTCATTTTGTAAAGAACACGAAAATATATGTCAATTAAAAAAATCTGGAAAATAAAAAACAGCGAAATAAACGAAGAAATATTAAATGCTTGCGGCGGGAACAGAGTTCTTGCCGTTCTGTTAAAAACCAGAGGGATTGACAGCAAAGAAAAAATCGAGAGATTTTTAAACCCGCTGCAGACTAAATTTTTGAGTCCGGATGTTTTTAATGATATGGCTAAAGCTGCCGAAAGAATTCAAACAGCAGTCAAAAATAATGAACATATTACGGTATACGGGGATTTTGATGCGGACGGGGTGACTTCAACTGCTATTCTTTATCTTACTTTAAAAAAAATAGGCGCAAATGTTGATTATTATCTGCCGGATAGAAGTGCAGAAAGCCATGGTCTGAATACTAAAGCGCTTGTTAAAATAATAGCCAAGAAAAAATCGAAACTTATTATAACGGTTGACTGCGGTATTTCTAATATTTCCGAAGTAAATTTTGCTAAGGGATTTAAAGCGGATGTTATAATAACCGACCACCATGAAGCGGGAGAAATACTTCCGGAAGCTTATGCAATTTTAAATCCTAAGGCGAAAGATGCGGTTGATTCTTCCTTATCCGTTGAAGAATTGCAGAGTTTAAATTATCTTGCCGGGGCAGGGGTTTCATTTAAGCTTTCGTGCAA
Organism: Candidatus Gastranaerophilales bacterium; assembly: GCA_944323535.1. Classification (GTDB taxonomy): domain Bacteria; phylum Cyanobacteriota; class Vampirovibrionia; order Gastranaerophilales; family Gastranaerophilaceae; genus Avigastranaerophilus. The sequence continues at coordinate 39,976 of CALUSW010000003.1, forward strand.
ACTTCTTGAATTATATAATTGTGAAGATTTTGTACACGAAATACTGCCGCTTGCCGCCGTCGGAACAATAGGTGATGTTGTTGAGCTTATAGGCGAAAACAGAAGTATTGCGGCTATGGGTATAGAACTTATAAAATCAGGAAAACATAAAGGCATACAAAAAATATTAAAATCTACGGGTTTATCTGATTCTCATTTATTAACGTCAGAAACAATTGCTTTTGGAATAGTTCCCAGGTTAAATGCGGCAGGCAGGCTCGGTTCTCCGTCATCAGCTTTGAATGTTCTTATTTCTGATGATGATGGTCAATTGGATAAAGACGTAAATGTTTTAAATGAATTAAATTCTTTAAGACAAGATTTATGTGATAAAACATTTCTGGATGCAAAAGAAATGTATGAAAAAAATTTGTCAGGTAATAAAAAAAGCATTATTTTATTTAATCCTGACTGGCATATCGGTATTATAGGTATAGTGTCTTCAAAACTCGTTGAAATGTATAATAAACCTGTTTTTTTAATGACAAAAGACCTGTTTAATACAAATATAATACGCTGTTCCTGCAGAAGTACGTCAGAAATTAATATATATGAAATTTTATCCCGTCATAGAGAAAGCTTTGAAGGCTTTGGCGGGCATAAAATGGCTGCCGGATTTTCTTTTGATGAAAATAAAATTTCTTTTGAACATTTTAAAAACGCACTAAATATAACAATAGATGAATATACTCAGGAAATTGATTTCGGCAAAATTACAGTAGAGGCTGATATGCTGCTGGAGCCTGAGGATATATCTGTTGAAACAGTCAAAATTATTGATAAAATGCAGCCGTTTGGAGCCGGAAATCCTTCTCCTTTATTTGTTATGAATAATACTGTTTTAAATCAGTTTAAAATGATAGGACAGGATAATAAACATTTGAAATTTTTTATTTCAAAAAATAATTCATCATTAATAGAATGTTTAAAATGGAATTGTCCTGATTTTAGTATTCCGGTTGGTTCGAATCTTGATGTATTATTTTCTATGAAATTAAATTCTTTTAACAACAATATAACCGTCCAATTAATAATATCGGATATTCATTCTCAATTTGAAGAAAAAAATATTGATTTTTCTAATATTAAAATTCTTGACCACAGGCATAAAAAAAATATTCTTATGCAGGTTTGTGATTTTATTTCTACAACAAAAAAGACTACGGCGGTTTATTCGGAAAATGATACTTCTTTTAAAGAATATAAAATTCCTGATGACATATCAGATAAGTTTTTCACAAAAGAAAACATTCCTCATAATATTGAGCAGCTTATGTTTTTTGATATTCCCGAATCAAAAGAATTATTTATAAAAATAATAAATGACACCAATGCAAGTATAATTCATTTAATGAATTTTTCAAATATTGGCGAAATTCCAGTTGATACTTTTGCGGCAAGGTTATCAGGAATGTTAAAGTATGCACTTTCAAATATGGAGGGAATATTTAATATTAACCGGGCCTCAAGGGCGCTCAAAGTTGATGAAGATACAGTAGAATGTGCTTTATCTTTGTTTGAAGATATAAATCTGGCTGATTTTGAAAAAAACGGAAATGATAGTTATAAAGTATTCTCCGTTCATCCAGTTGAACTTTCAAAAATAAAACAGAATGATTTGTATTTTGATCTTCAAAAACATATTAATGATATAAATTCTTTCAGGCAGTATTATATGAATACTCCTGTTGAAAAAATAAAAGAAGCGTTGTTATGTTAAAATATTCTTATAGGATAAAGCCAAAATGTTTTTTTTCAATAAAAAAAAGAAATATATAAGCTGCGATTTAATTGAACACGGTCTTGATTTCTTTACGGACAGTATAAATTTTTGCTGCCGTATTCCGCCTGATGAAAAAGGATATAAAAAAATACTGGATAATTATTACGGTGAATTAATTAACTGGAAACATTTTTTTTCAATAAAAAGAAAATACAGAAATCAAATGAAAAAAGGGGATATTATTCCTGAGTGTAAAAACTGTATATATTTAAAGGAAAAAGAATGGGATAATGAAGATTACATTTCTTTTATAAATTTTAATAACTGGACTATCTGTAATGAACATTGTATATATTGCTGGCTTAATGATGAAGATAAACCGCATCAAAAGCAGTATAATGTTTATCCGGCAGTAAAAGATATGGCAGAAAAAGGTTATTTAAGAAAGGGCGGGCACATAACAATAGCCGGAGGCGAACCTTGCACTGCTCCTGAATTTGATGATTTAATGCAGCTTTTTATAGATTATGATTTATCGAGTATAAGAGTTCTGACAAATGCTACAAAATACAGCTCTGTTGTAGAAAAAGGCATAAAAGAAGGTCGTGTAAATATTGTTGTTTCAGTTGATTCAGGAACAAGAGAAACTTTTATAAAAGTAAAAAGATATGATTTTTATGACAGAGTTTGGGAAAATATTTCAAAATATGCGGCAGCTCAGCCAAGTACAGACAGAGTAAAAACAAAATTTATACTTATTCCTGATGTAAACGATACCGAAAAAGAGATTGATGCCTGGATTAATAAGTCAATAGAAGCAGGTGTAAAACATCTTGCCTTTGATATAGAGATGATGTGGTTTAATAAAAATAAAGAAAATTTGCCCGTATCATTATATAGAATAGTTGATTATCTTCTTAATAAGGTTAAAGAAAAGAATTTAGATATAGAGCTTATAGACCGCGGTGTTATAGTTGCGGATGAACTAAAAAGGAAAAATGTATTAATCTGATATTTATATTCTCTTATCTGATATTTTAGTTAATGTTTCCTGATATTCTAAAATCAAAGGAGATTTTTTTTATGAATATGATTTTAAAATGGATACTTTTTGCCCTGTTAATTATGTTTATTGCGTGGGTAATACCCGGGATTACGGTAACAGGTTTTATAAGTGCGTTAATTGTCGTTATTGTATTAAGTATAGTTAATTTATTTATAAGACCTTTAGTTGAATTAATTTCTTTGCCGTTAAATGTAATAACACTCGGGATTTTCAGTTTAATAGTTAATGCGTTGTTATTTTTACTTGCAGCAAAATTTTCGCCGGGATTTCAAATAGACGGATTTTGGAGCGGATTTTTCGGTGCGTTAATACTCTCTGTATTTACTCCGATGATTGATAAAATAAATATTAGTAAGAAATTATAGAATTATAGGATTTCTATTTTCTCTGATTGATTAACTGTTTTTGGAATATTTCAAAAACAGTTATTTTTAATTGTCATCAAATTTCTTATTCCTGCAGATTTTAATAATAGAATAAAGACTAATAATCATTATAACAAATGCTAAAATTTCTGCTATATTCAGATTCAGGTTAAAGCCTATTTTAGCGTTAAATATAAAGGATAGAGTTATAAATATGTAGAACAACCCTGGAATTAAAGTTATAAAGTAATTCTTTTTGTTCTGATAAAGCATTATTGTTGCTATAAGGAAGGTTGGAATTACTAATAACTGGTTAAATAACATTACATAATTCCATAAGGTTGAAAATTGGTTTGAATAATTTTTTGCACCAAACAAACACAAAAATATTGCAATCATTGATGGTACTATAATAATTAATCTGTTTTTTATGGGCTTTTGATCTAAATCAAAAGCATCTGCAACAATCATTCTTAAAGCCCTTAATGCTGTATCTCCGGAGGTGATGGGAAGACATAATACCGCAAGAACAACAATTACTGAAAGATTTAACGGTGTAAATTCTTTCGCTATAGTGTTTACAACATTGACAGTTCCTATCATATTATCGGGAACTAAACCTGAATTGTAAACATATAAAGCACCTGCTGCCCAAATCATAACGATTAAACTTTCAAAGCACATTGTTTTAAAGAAAACTTTGCGTCCGTCATATTCATTCTTTATAGTTCTTGCGACTATCGCAGTTTGAGTTGCATGCGAACCTGATAATAAACCACAGCTCACTGTCATAAAGAAAAATGGTATCCAGGGCAGTTTATGCCAATTTAAGTTATTTACATTTAATTCAGGTAAAGTAATTCCATTGATTATATAACCGCTTAACAAAAGCATTGACCCCAGAAGAACAAGTATTCCGATAAAAGGATATATTTTAGCTATCAACTTGTTAATAGGGAATAATGCCATTAAAAAGAAGTAAGCACCTATTATTATATATGTTATTATTGCTGTTTGATTATTAAAAGTAAAATCGGTTTCATTTAAGATTTTACCCAAATATAAATCGCCTGCAGCATATATAAAAACAGTAACCCATAAAATGGACATGATAGATACTATTATTGTAAATGTTGTGAAGAAAGCAGAACCAAAATATTTTTTTGTAATTTGAGTTATTTGCAGTCCTTTATTTCTTACTGATATCATTCCGCTGAAATAGTCGTGAACACAACCCATAAATATACAGCCTAACGGAACTATTATAAAAAACAAAGGTCCGAATACTATACCTTGCAATGCCGATAAAATTGGTCCCATTCCTGCTATATTTAACAAATTTATTAATTGATTTTTATTTGCGGATAATGGAACATAATCAACTCCATTATATAAATTTTCTGAAGGAACTTTTCTATCATCGGGACCAAATTGTTTTTCTATGTATTTTGAATAAAAAATGTATCCAAACAATAAAATTAATAAACCGACAAAGAATGTTATCATTCAAATTATTCCTCTTCTTTAAGATATAGATACATAGAACATTTTTTGCAATCGAATTCGATATTGAATTTAATATTGCTCTCAATTTGCTCTAAGCTCCATGGTAATGGCGGAAGATTTTTTGGATTTAATTTAGAACATAAATCAAGTTCATTTCGCAGGCAATATCTTGAACTGAAAACTCTTTTATCCTTTAAGTTAATACCTGTTTCAAGTCCGGGGTCGATTTTCTCAACTCCGTGACGTTCATAAAAAGCTCTTGTGCAAGAATTTGTTACATTGCCAAGATAAGAAATTTCTTTTTTATAATAAGGATAATTATTTTTTGTAATTTGAATTCTATCAACAGGACGATTTTTTTCCCGTTCTTCCCTCAATAATTCAAATACTTTGCTTCTGAATAATTCCAAATTATCTATCTTTATATCATTGTCTGATATTACCTCATCAATTACAAATTCACGCTCTTGATCTAAATTGAATAATAACTTTTGTATATTATCTTTCGTAATTAAAGTTTTTTCTATTTTATAAGTTAATTGAATTGAATTATTATCTTCATCAATTGCTTTAATATTATACTGTCCATTTTCTTCTTGAATTTCCAGCTTGACGGAAATAACTCTGTAATTTACGGAATCCTCAACTTCTTTAAAACCTTTTACATCAATATATCTGTATAAATCAAGCCCTTTAATATAATCTTTTATACCTGAGGCATAATACTTATTGCCTTCCTTAGCTGTTATTTCAATTGTTTGAACAGGTTTATTTTCAACTTTATATCTTAATCTGTCACCAACAGATAAGCTGATATCAGAATCAAGAATAAAGTATTTGTCATTGCATTCTGCAGCTTTCCCCACATTAGTGCCTACTATGTGATATTTTGAATACATTTCTTTCTTCCTTCCGTTCAGAAAGAAATCAGTGAAGCCTTTATTAAAGTTCTTGGATAAGTCCGGTTCAAAACCAAGAATTGTTCTTCCTGAAGATTTTCTTTTCACACCTTTTTTCTTTACAATGTCATCTGCTATTTTTGAAAATATAGCAGTTGAATTTTTAACGTGTTTTAAATCTTTTTCTCTGCCTGCTATCTTAAACGAATCAACACCAATATCAAAAAGTCTTTCAATTTCATTATTTAAACTTAAAAATCTGAGATTAAATAATCTGTCATTTTCTCTGATAATGTTTCCGTTTGCATCTCTAAGAGTCCAATTTCCCATACATCTTTCAGGACAAACACCATGATTTGAGGCATTATAATGAGCGATATCGGATGATTTTGTATTTTTTAAATTCTCAACATATGCAAGATAACAGTTACCGCTGTATCCGACACATAAAAAACCATAGCAGAAACACTCTATTTCTATTTTAGAATTTTCGGTTATATCTTTTATTTCTTCAAAGGTTAATTCTCTTGGAAGTACAATTCGTTTTACATTACATTTTTCAAAGAATTGAGCATCTTCTTTTGTATAACAGCCGGTATTTGTGCTCAAAATTATAGGAATAGGCGGCAAATCGAGTTCTAAGATTCCTATATCTTGAATTATTAAACCATCAACACCCATTTCATAAAATTCATTAATCATATTTTGGGCTAGTTGTATGTCTTCTTTTGTATACAAAAGACAGTTGAGCGGTACATAAACCTTTGCCCAGTATTTGTGAGCAAATTTAACCAGCTCTTTTATATCTTCCATTGTATTTGCGTGTTCATGTCTTAATGAAAACTTTGGAGCTCCAATATATACAGCGTCTGCACCGCATCTTATTGCTTCTTTTGAATAAAATAAATTTTTCCCGGGAGATAAAATTTCTATATCCTTAAGATTTCGCTTCGACATTTATATTACTCCTTATATAAATCTTCAATTTCTTTATTATATTTTTTGCATACTGCTTTATATTTTGTTTTTAACGTTGTTGTTAACAAACCGTTATCTACTGTAAATTTATCATTTAAGAAGTATATTTTCTTTAATTTTTCAAAATATCTAAAATCAGTTTTCCTTCTTATTTTTTCATTTAGATGTTCTATGATAAACTTCTTAAATTCTTCATTATTATTTGGTTCAAGAGCTTGTGTATTATTTCTTTTACACCACGATAAATATTGGTTGTGTTCGAGAACAACCAAAGCGGAAAGATAAGGTTTCCCGTGTCCGACAATTACTATCTGCTCTATATATTCAGAATCTTTTGCTTCATTTTCAAGCAAAGGAGTGAAAACATTATATCCGTTTGACATTACAATTACATCATCATATCTGGATAATACTGTTAAATAACCATCATTATCAACATAGCCAAGATCGCCCGTATTTAAATAATTATTTTCCAATAAAGCTTTAGCAGTTGCTTCTGGGTTTTTATAATATCCTTTCATTATCTCAATTCCGCCTAATGTAATAAGCCCGATTTCATTAGGTTTTAATTCAGCATGAGTTTCAGGGTCAATTATTCTGATAGTTGTCCCCTCAAATGCAATTCCAACCGTGTAATAATGTTCTTTTTGACTTTCTAAAGTATTACTTACTGCCAGTCCTGTTGTTTCTGTTAATCCATAATGCTGTATTAGAGGAATGGAAATTATTTCATAGAAGTCTTCTAAAGGTTTTGCAAGATGTGCAGAACCGACAAATATAACTATTTCGTCTTTAAATAACTTATTTCTTATTTGTTTATATATGTTCTTATCTATAATTTTTTTAATTATGCCGGCTATAAAAATGTTCTTTTTTTCTCTCTCCAGTTTTAATATTATCTGAGAGACTGCAAAAGCAATTTTATATAATTTAGAAAAAAACACACCCTTGTTCTTTACTTCTTCCATTAACTTAGAATGGATTGTCTGCATAATTTTAGGTGCACAATGGAGATAATCAGGTTTTTCGTTATCAATAACAGTATAAAAATCTTTGTATCGGGTAAAAATAACTTTGCAGCCTTCAGAAAAACAAAGCAGGACAAAGCTCTTGCCTCCGGCACTGGAAAGAGGAAATGTAACAACAAATTTCCTGCCCGATTTTATTTTGTTAAATTTCTGTAATTCTTCAACGACATAAGACATTCCAATATTGGGGAGCATTGCGCCTTTCGGAGAAGCTGAAGTTCCGGATGTATAGTTTATATATGCTATATCATCAGGATTTTCATTCCAATCCGTGATTAAATTTTTCTCTTTTTCATTATCTAATTCTTTGAGAATATTAGATAAGAATATAACTTTATCTACATTTTTAAATTTATCATTTTCTCCGGTATATATTATAAATTCTAGGTTATTAATGTTTTTACAATCGTTCTCGTATAAATAGTCTATTATATCTGAATTATCAGTTATTAAAGCGATACAATCACTGTTTTCAAAGACAAAGTTCAGCTCTTTGAAGCTAATATCAGAAGTTTTAGAAACACAAACAGCCCCGTTAGTAATAATAGCTTGTTCAATTATTAGCCATCTCGGAAAGTTTGCTGCAAACAGACAAACTTTGTCTGATTTTTTTAACCCCAAATGAGAGAAATATTCAGAAAAAAAGCATAATTCTTTGAACGCTTGTCTAAATGTTATATTAGTAATATTTCTGCTATCAGAAAAAGCTACTTGATCTTGATATGTGTCACAAGTCTTTTTCCATAAATCAAATAGCGATTTATATTTGTAATTTTTCATACATTTTTAGCATATCATAAAAATTTATTATTTACAAAAATACCTGGTTATGTTAATTGTTAATCTCTCTTAAATAATTCATTTCTTGTTTTGAATTGTCTGAAAAAGAATCTTCATATATATTTTTACAGAATAAGATATCTTCTGCTTTTTGCTTTTCTCTTAAATCAAAATAATATTCAATAGTTTTCCGGTTATTTTTTATAAAATCTTTTATTAATTTATTTTCTTTATTTATAACAGATTCAACATTATCCTTATTTAACAAAAAGTATATACTATTATCTGCTTTTTTGTCATTTTGTAGAACTTTAAATACTTTTGCACCGTAAATAATGGAAGGATGACTTAAATTAATATATAATGCGTCTTTATTTTCAGAAATATCTGATGATGTATATTTATTAACAAATGCAAAATCATAAATTTTTTTGTCTTCGGGGACTATAGAAACCAAATATCTTCTAAAATTATCTACATTATTTTGAAAATGTTTGTTTTCATATATTGAAGCAAGATATATTCCATTATATGGCGGAATTATAAAAACATAATCTATATTTTTCTCATCCAGCATTTTAATTAAACTGTCGATGATTTTGAAATTTTTATTTTCCAGCTCTTTTAGATCTTCTATAGAACCCTCATATTTATCAAGTTGTTTTGGTTTATATTCTATGTAAAAACCTCTATTTTCCTCTTCCGGAAGATTTTTTATTATATATTTATGGGCAAAATGATTTTTTAATAATAAAAAGCTGTCTATTGTTGCTTCTAATGAAAAAAATAATCTTTGATAATCCTTTAATGAATATTCAATCCCGTCAAATTCAGGAAGTACAAATAAATCAATTTCATTTATAATATTTATATAGCTTGCCAAAATTATAACTTTTTTTGTTTCGGGATGTATTTTTAAATAATTATCAAGAATTTTTTTATATTGATAAAAATTAATACCCTCTATGCTTATATTATTGAAATAATCTTGAAAATGTTCATCAAATAAGGAAGCTCCATCCGAGCCGCCAATAACTACTGTATCTGATTTATAATCTTTATAACTTTTCAATATAATATAAATCAGTTCCGGTTGATTATTAGGGAAAATCATATAATGTTTATTTTTTAATAGATTATAAGGATCCATATTATAATTAAACAAACAAATTCCAACTATTATTGAAACTGTCAGAAATACGAATAATAAATTTTTAACTAATTTTTTTGATTTCATGGTTGTTCCTTAAAATACGAAATATAAAAATTCTGTACTTTTAGTGATAGATAAAGTTGCGAATATGAACGTTAATACTAATATTATAGTATATAAAGTATTGTTTGATTTAACATATATTTGAGCAAGTTCATTAGAATTTTTACCAAAAAGTAATATAACAAAACTTGAAAGTAACAGCACAATATTAACTTGTGCATTGTGAGGAGGCTGCAGCATAAAGGCTAAATTCCAGTCTATGAAAGTAATATCACTATATTGTGCATTTATTCCAAACATTGTTTTTAATAGAGTAATTGATTGTGATAAATCCTTTGTCATTATAAAAGTACTTAATAAAATTAAAGTTATAAAGGTGAGAGTAATTGAAAAGGGTTTTGGTATTTTTATGTTAGTTTTTTCCCATATTTTATTTATACACACTAAAATACCATTTATTATTCCATATAATATATTTACAAAATTTATATATTGCCAGCAGCCATATATAAAAAATACTACCATTACATTAATGCAGTAACGGAACAGTCCTTTAGAACAGCCGCCCAAAGGCATAAAAATATAATCTTTTAAAAATCTCATTAATGTCATGTTCCATCTGTTCCAATAATCGGCTATACTTTGTGCTTTATAAGGTGAATTAAAGTTCCAGGGTAAATTTATATTGAATAGAAAAGCAGATCCTAATGCTATATCACAATATCCCGAGAAATCGAAATAACCCTGGAAAATTTTTGCTATTCCCAGAATCCATGAAATTCCAAAGTCATTATATATTTGATTATCTGCAATAAATGTTATGAATCCTGCAAATCCGTCGGAAAATACAGTCTTTTTTAATAATCCTACGGTTATTAAAAATATACCTATAAATATGTTATCTTGATTTATAACTTTATTTTTTATATCCATAAATTGCGGTATCATTTCCTGATGTCTTATAATAGGTCCCGATACCAATTGAGGGAAGAAACATATAAATAAGGCATAATCAAGTATATTATATTCAATTACATCTTTTTTATAACAATCAACAAGGAAGGATATTTGCTGCATGGTAAAAAAGCTTATACCTAAAGGCAATATAATATCAAAAGTATTAAACGGTATAAATGTTATATTACTCAAAGTTTCTTTCAAAAAATCAAAATATTTGAAAAATATTAAAATCAGTATATTTGCTGTTATACCAAATGTTAATATCAATTTTCTTTTTAATCCGGTTATATTTATTTTAAACAGATAACTTATAAAATAATTAAATAAAATGGATACAAGTATAATAGGAACATATTCTTTTCTATAGCTGCCGTAAAAATATAAAGAAGCCAGAAGAAGAAATATTCTTGCCGCTTTGCATAGTTTAAATTTATTCAAAGTAAAGTATATTATAAATACAAACGGAAGAAATAATAAAAGATATTCAATAGAATTAAATAACATCTTTTCTCCTTACAGAAATATCTGCATCTTCTTTTTTTACATTTTCTATTTTTTTATAAATTTCCGGATTATTTTTTATATAATTTTTTAAATTTTCACTATCTATTTTTAAATAATTTTCTATATTTTCTTTTGTAATATAAGTTCCTGTTTTTTTGTTATCAGATAATAAATCAAATACAATCAAATTATTGTAAGTATTGGACGGATGAATATTATCAATAAAGTTCATATTATTTTCATCTAACGGGGATACATTATAGTCATTTTGAAAAGAATAATCATAAAAAGGAGTTATTTGAGCCAGTTTACGTTTTAATTCCTGATTGGACTCCCACAATCCCTTTGAATAAATATGCAATTTTTTTGAAATATGAATAGGAGAATAATATATAATTAATTCTATATTATTTTTATTTGCGAAATCTTTAATATCTTCAATATTTTTTAAAGAATCAAACGATAATTTCTTATTATATGTCTTTTTTGCAATTTCTCTATACGGATATACATAAATAATGTCTTTTCCTTTATTTTTTATGGAATCCCGTAAAGTTTCAATACTATATTTTGTTGTATTGTAAGAGAAAAATAAATTTATAATATCATCTAAACTAATCTTTTTTGTTTCCGGTATTGGCAGTGTATCAGTTACATCGTCATTTTTATCATTCCAAAAATCATCATAAAAAAGTCCCAAATAAATTGTTTTAATATCGGGAGCAATAGTAATTAGATTTTTGATTATATTCTTTATTTCTTCAATTTTTACAACAGGAACAGTAAAAAATGCAATGTTATCAAGACCCGAACCATAATGCGAAAGCAGGCAATTACCTGTAAAAGCCGTGTCTTTGTTTTTACTGTTTATTTTTATATCAGAATATATTATTGTTCTTTTATTAGAATATTTATGTGTTTTTACATTATTAATTCCTTTTATGGTTGAATCTCTAAAAATGTAATAAGGATCAATTATATAGTTAAATAAGCCTATCAATATAACAAAAACAATAAGCAGAATCAAAAATAAAATATCTCTTCTCTTTTCTGGTTTATTTTCTGTTTCCATAGTTTCCTGCCTTATTTTTTCTAGAAATTAAAGTAAATAAATTCTGATCTTTTTGTAATGGATAATGCGGATATTATAAATATTACAGCCAATATAATTGTATAAAAAGAATTATTGGATTTTACATATTTCTCTGACAACTCATTTGTGTTCTTAAAACAAAATACGATTATAAAAGAAGCAATGAACAGTATAACATTTAATTTTAGCTGGGGATTAGAGAATACCATATTAAAATTAGAAACTACAGCCGGTATAAACTCTGTATTTATTCCGAGCATAGATTTAACTGAAAGAAAATATTGGTTTATATGTTTAATCATAACTAAAGGTGCAATAAATACCATTGTTATGAACGTGATAAATATTGCCAGCGCATCAGGCATTTGAATATTTGTTTTTTTCCATAACTTATTAATACATACGAGAATGCCGTTAATTACACCGTAAAAAATACAAGGCCAATTTGCGCCATGCCAGATACCTGTCACTAAAAAAACAAAGAACAAATTCCAATAAGTTCTTAAATTACCTTTTCTGCTTCCTCCCATAGGGATATAAACATGATATTTTAGAAATCTTCCCATTGTAATATGCCATCTTCTCCAATAGTCGGAAATATCCTTTGATTTATATGGTGAGAAGAAGTTTATAGGAAGAGTAATATTAAATAGAGAGCCAAGACCTATTGCAATATCGCAATAACCCGAAAAATCGAAATATCCTTGTAGTGCAACAGAAAAAGCGAAAGTCCAGGTAGTGAAAAATTCTGTCATTCCATTCATTGCAATAACATCTTGTATAAAATCGGTAAAATTATCTGCTAAAATAACTTTTTTGAATAGACCGATAGATATAAAAAATATTCCTAAATATATATTTTCACGATTAATAAATTTTTTTGTTTTATCTTCAAATTGCGGGATTAACTCTTTAAAAGTACAGATAGGACCTGCTATAAGCTGCGGGAAAAACAAAACAAATAATGTATAATCAATTATATTTGTGTGTTTTGCTTCGCCTTTATACATATCATAAATAAACGATATTTGTTGAAATGTAAAAAAGCTTATCCCGAGCGGCAAAAGAATTTTCATTGTATCAAAGTGATAAAAAGAGAACTTATTTATTGTTTCTATTAAAAAGTTAAAATATTTATAATAACAAAGAAGAAATAAATTTCCGCAGACAGCAAAAATTAATAAAAATTTTTTTAAATTATGTTCATAATTCTTTTGAATAAAATAGCCCATAATATAGTTGAATATTATAGAAGATAATATAATCGGAAGATACTCAATTTTATAATAAGCATAAAAATACAGAGAAGAACAAGCCAGCCATAAGTTTGTATATTTAATTAATCCGATTTTGCCAAGTAAAAAATAGACAATGAAAACAATCGGCAAAAATATAAATAAGAACTCTATAGAATTGAATAACACTACCTATCTCCAGCTATATTAAAATGGTAAAATAAATAAACTATGTTGTCAAAAATTGGGATAAATTTTCAAGCTGATAAGGTCTTGAAATTTTTTCAAGATGACAAAAGTTTGTTAATTAGATTTTGTACGGGCAATAGTCCAAAATAGTCATTCTGAATAAGGAAAGAAGAGTAAAAAAATAAAAAGTCAAAAAGTTAAAAAGACGGAAACCTCCGTCTTTTTATTATGTAAAAAAATGTAATCTTTCATGCCAAAAATGGCAAAAATTTTTTATAATTGTTTTTAAAACAGGTTGGATATAAGTAAGGAAGAAATATATGATTAAAGCATTAACGGATAATTTCGATATTATAAAAAGCAGAGAATATCGAATAAATAAAAACTCATTAAACGCACACAATTCAAATCGAAATGCAGGAGAAAATAATCAGTCATTGACAAAAGCATTAGCGCAGGCATCTAAAAGCAGCGCCGTTGCAGGCATGAATATCGCCAGAAATATAAGTTTTAAAGGGAAAAAAATAACTGAAGTTCCCAGAGACTGGAGAATGACAGAAAGCGAAATTACAGATAACGGAGGTGTAAACAGAAATGTCCCTCCTGATCATGAAGCCTCATTTTATAAACCGAATCCGAATGAAATCAATGATTTTATAAATGATACAAAAAACAGAAATACATGTCTGGATTTTTATCATGCAACAACAAATTACCATAGTATGTACAGTTATCCTGTTTCAAAAACGGCTGAACATACAGGAGCTCTATTCATTGATGAAAAAGGAGCATTAACATATTATTCAAAAGAAGAAATGGGAATTAAAGATGATATATCATCAGCCGAGCTGATATTTTCAGGTTTAAAAAAAGACGGAAGAATTAATGAAGCGGGAATTGTTGCGGAAAAGTATGCACTTAATTCACCGGAAGCGCAATCCGCCATTGCGGCGCATTATATAATTGATGGCAGAGAGGATGAAGCTGCCGAAAAATATCCTCATCTGGCGGATAGTATTAATAAAACGGTTGATGACATAAAAGGCAGGTATTTTATTTCAGAAGGAAGAAAAAGTAAACAGGAGCGTATCCGCGACCTTCTTGCAGAGGGAAGGCTCAAAGAAGCTGTTGAAGAAGGCGTTGAATATCTGCCTTCACCTTTAAACGAACAGAAAAAAGAAAATCTTTTAAAAGCGGCAGAATATATTGATGATAATAATTTGCTGGAAATCTGGGCTGACCAGTACAGAGAATATAAGAAATCAACGGCAGAAGGTTTTCTTGATGATAAAAATGAAGACGACAGAACAGCTTATGCCCTGATTACACTGGGATTATCAGAGGCTTTAAATCTGGTATCAAAACAGTTTGATAAGCTAAAGCAAATTTCTTCGGCAAATAAAGAAATTGCCGTTCGGCGTGAACTGGTAAACGCGTGCGTTTTAACTATGCTGAAAGCGATGGAGGACAAGACGGAAGATAACCGTTTAAAATCTTTTGAAATATACAGACTTGAAGAACTAAAAGAACCGGCAAGAGCAAAAATCAACAGCAGATTAATAAAACCATTGATAGCATATGCTAAAGATAACTTTGTTAAGATACCTAATTGTGTTATGTTAACCGGCGATAATCCTTTTGTAATGAAAGAGCTGATTGATTGGACCGGAGAACTTGCAGGTAAAAATTCAAAAACAAATTATGTAAAACTTCCTTCACTGGGTGATAAAGCACTTATGCAGGAAAGTATACTGGCTGCGCTTGAAAATGCCGAAGAAAACTATCAAACAACAGGAAAGCGTTCGCTTATCTTTGTAAACGGCATGGAAAAACTTATAAATTCCTACTCGAACACTAAAGCAGATATTGCAGTAATGAAAGATTTAATGGATAAAGCAGGCAGATATTTTCATTCTACACTTATTTTTTACGCAAAAAATCCGGAGAATTTAGACCCCGGAACTGCGGTAGCTCACAGAATCGGACTTAAGGTTGATGTTCCGGCAAAGTTTGATAGCAACATAAAAATTATATAGAAAAGGATTGCACTATGCGAATAAATAAGATAATAACTTCCCCTCTTAATTTTAAGGGCATAAAAGTAAGTAAAAACCAGACCCCCCTCCCTGAGCGTAATATAGAATCTGTCCAGCAGATAATTCTTGATAACTGGCTTAATCAGCTTTTTTTGTATGATGACCGTATAAAAAATGCTTCGCTCCCTAAAACATCGGATATAGACAGTAAAATAGACTCTGAATATACCTCTTATTCCCCTGGTCTGTTCAGCGATTTAAAAGAAAAATTTACAAAAAAACATGATTCTTTTCAAGCACAGAATACCTCCCTCGGCAAAAAAATGCGCTGTTCAGGCGAAATGGTAGAGCTGTCCGGCAAAACTGCAAAACAGCTGAAAGAAAGTTATGAATCAGGTTCTCAAAATGAAACCGGGGCAATAAGTTCAAAAAATACGGGAATTAAAACGATTGCGGGCTATAAGCCCGAACTCGGGGTTTTGCAAAAAGAATTTATAGACAGAGTAAAAGAAGAAAAAGCCGGCAGTGATATAGATATTTTCGGCAGTATTTTGTTTTTCGGTCCATACAGCAACGGAAAAACACATATTACGGAAGCCGTTGCGCAGGAGACCGGCTGTACGGTTATTCCGATTTTTGTTATGAAAGGTCAAAATAAAAAAGCAATGCAGGAAATATATAAAGAGGCGGGAAAAAGCGAAGAAAGATTTATTAAAACCGGAACAAGAACCATAATTTTTATAGATGAGGCAGATAAGCTCTTAGGTGAGAACTCCCCTGTAACAAAAGAATTTGAAGAGTTCATAAAAAGCTGCTCTGAAGAATATCACTGCAGCGTTTTTGCCGCAACAAACGAACCGTTAAGCCTCGGAGTTAATTTTAATGACCCGGATATTTTCCCCGTAAAAATGTCAATAGATCCGCCAGAAGGAGAAAATATTGAAGAAATGTTTAAATTTGGCTTAAAACAATATAAAACGGCTGATGATATCGATTATAAGGCTCTGGCGCAAATTGCCGCGCAAAGAGAAGAGGAAACGGGCGGAAAATTCAGCAGCGGACAAATCATTGCAATGTGCGATGAAATGGCTGTAAATTCTGGTTCAGCGCCTGTAGGAATGCAGATTGCTGCAGAATATATCCAATCTGCCGAGCCTGAAATAACCGAAAAACTCAGCGAAAAATTTAATAACGACTATAAAAATCTAATCGGAGAATAAAATGCAAATAGTATTAAATCCGGAAACAAAGATAAGCGGAATAAAAAATATAAATACACGGGAGCAAAGGCGCGTAAGTTTTTGCGGAGTTGATGAATTTATAAAAACAGCGCCTTCCGGAAACTTTGCTGAGATGAAAAAAGCGATACAGATGAAGTACCGTCCCGCAATATCACAATTGAGAGCCGAAAGAAAAGAAATTGCGGATGCTGCAAGAACAGCAATAATGAGTGAAATTATACAAAGTAAATCTGCAGAAACAATATTATTTAATATTAATTACGAAAACGAATTAAAGCAGACTGGCAAAAAATATCCGGTCAGAACAATAAAGGATAAAATTGCATCAAGTTTTTATACAAGAACAGCGTCAAATGTTTTTAAATGCCCGAATTGTGTAATGCTGGTATCAAAAGATAAAGAAAAAGGCGAAACATTATTCCAAAATATAATAAATTATGTAAAAGCAATGAGAATATACCCGAGAGATGACTTTACAAACGGAGAGATATTCGGAACCAATAAAAAGTTTATATTGCCGGAATACAGATATAAACCTGAGAAAGTAACGGATAGAGATTTTATAGTGCAGAGAATGTATTATCCGTTCAGATTAGACTTTAAGACGCTGGAGGACAGCCTGCCTGCGAATGCCGATAAATTAGCAAGACAGGAAGCATTATTTGATGCACTCAATAGAGCCGAAGAAAATTTTAGAAAAACCGGAAGAGGGACGGTGCTGCATGTCAGAGATATGGAGCAGATGATAGACAGCACGAAAAACTCCAAATCTGATATTGCAATTATGAAAGATTTAATGGATAAATCTGACAGATATTTTCATACTTTAATAACCTTCACAAACACCGACCCGACAAAAAGTGATCCGGGAACTCTGGTTTCACACAGGGTAGGATATAGGGCAGATCTAGATGCACTTGGAGTTACAAAGTCGAATATAAATGCAGTAAGTATTGGAGAACAACTGCAAAGAACAACGGAAAAAGCGGAAGAGATATACCGTGAGACCGGAGCGAAGTATGACGAATATACAAAGAGAATAGAGGCATTGCAGGCTCAATGCAGGGATGAGGTATCCGAGCTGGAAAAGAAGGTACCGAAGACAAAGCGTTCCCGTATACAACAGAGAGTGAAAAAAACAACACAAAGTTCCGTAAGTAATATAGAAGAGAAGGGAAAATCAGCAGCGAAAAAGTATTCAGTAAATAAGAAGGCGGCAATAATAGCCGGAATAATTGCCGCAGGAGGCACAGCATTAATAATTTTGTATAAAAAAGGGATTTTAAAAAAGCTGATACCTCAAAAGAAAACGCCTGCAGGGCAGACAAAACAGCCTGCGGAAAGGAATAAGGCCGTTCAAACAATAAATACGCTTCAAGCTTCAAAAGTATTCAGCGATTTTGACTCTTTTATCAAAAAATAATTAAGGAATAAAATGCAAATAGTATTAAATCCGGAAACAAAGATAAGCGGAATAAAAAATATAAATACACGGGAGCAAAGGCGCGTAAGTTTTTGCGGAGTTGATGAATTTATAAAAACAGCGCCTTCCGGAAACTTTGCTGAGATGAAAAAAGCGATACAGATGAAGTACCGTCCCGCAATATCACAATTGAGAGCCGAAAGAAAAGAAATTGCGGATGCTGCAAGAACAGCAATAATGAGTGAAATTATACAAAGTAAATCTGCAGAAACAATATTATTTAATATTAATTACGAAAACGAATTAAAGCAGACTGGCAAAAAATATCCGGTCAGAACAATAAAGGATAAAATTGCATCAAGTTTTTATACAAGAACAGCGTCAAATGTTTTTAAATGCCCGAATTGTGTAATGCTGGTATCAAAAGATAAAGAAAAAGGCGAAACATTATTCCAAAATATAATAAATTATGTAAAAGCAATGAGAATATACCCGAGAGATGACTTTACAAACGGAGAGATATTCGGAACCAATAAAAAGTTTATATTGCCGGAATACAGATATAAACCTGAGAAAGTAACGGATAGAGATTTTATAGTGCAGAGAATGTATTATCCGTTCAGATTAGACTTTAAGACGCTGGAGGACAGCCTGCCTGCGAATGCCGATAAATTAGCAAGACAGGAAGCATTATTTGATGCACTCAATAGAGCCGAAGAAAATTTTAGAAAAACCGGAAGAGGGACGGTGCTGCATGTCAGAGATATGGAGCAGATGATAGACAGCACGAAAAACTCCAAATCTGATATTGCAATTATGAAAGATTTAATGGATAAATCTGACAGATATTTTCATACTTTAATAACCTTCACAAACACCGACCCGACAAAAAGTGATCCGGGAACTCTGGTTTCACACAGGGTAGGATATAGGGCAGATCTAGATGCACTTGGAGTTACAAAGTCGAATATAAATGCAGTAAGTATTGGAGAACAACTGCAAAGAACAACGGAAAAAGCGGAAGAGATATACCGTGAGACCGGAGCGAAGTATGACGAATATACAAAGAGAATAGAGGCATTGCAGGCTCAATGCAGGGATGAGGTATCCGAGCTGGAAAAGAAGGTACCGAAGACAAAGCGTTCCCGTATACAACAGAGAGTGAAAAAAACAACACAAAGTTCCGTAAGTAATATAGAAGAGAAGGGAAAATCAGCAGCGAAAAAGTATTCAGTAAATAAGAAGGCGGCAATAATAGCCGGAATAATTGCCGCAGGAGGCACAGCATTAATAATTTTGTATAAAAAAGGGATTTTAAAAAAGCTGATACCTCAAAAGAAAACGCCTGCAGGGCAGACAAAACAGCCTGCGGAAAGGAATAAGGCCGTTCAAACAATAAATACGCTTCAAGCTTCAAAAGTATTCAGCGATTTTGACTCTTTTATCAAAAAATAATTAAGGAAT
>CALUSW010000004.1 GCA_944323535.1 Candidatus Gastranaerophilales bacterium
AAATTTATGGAGACGGAGAGATTCGAACTCTCGTCCGGAATGGGATATAAACCTGCATCTACGAGTGTAGGTTTGTTATTTTAGATAATATTACGGCACAGACCTTTCCTTAAATATTATCATAGCAGTTTTAACTGATACGCAGTTTGAAAGCGAAAACTTAGTCCGGCTGCTTTCATTACCGGAGTGCAGCTTGCATACCTGCGTCATATCAAACGGCAAGCTGGTCTGATATAACGGCTGAACTGCTACTAAGCAGCAAGAGCTCTAACTCTTGAAAAATCAGCTTTTACTACATTGTTTGTAGCGTTTGTTTTAATTTGCTCGTTGATAACTCAGAACAGCGCTGAGACCCGCAGCCTGATTACATCAATCCACCCGTCAAATCCAAAACGTCCCCATATTTAATTTTCAATGTTCGTTATTTTAATTATTACATATATTAAATATTTTTCAATATTCAAATTTACATCAAGCCGCTTTTTTGCAGCCTTTTTATTTTTGCATCTTCTGTATCAACATTTAAAATATTGTTTAATATATTTGATTTTAATAATTTGTTAAAATAATCTGAATTTTCAAGCTTTACGCCTGTTTTTTTCATTGCCCTGAAAAATTTTAAGGCAATATCATCTGAATATTTTTTACTTGTTTCTTTTATTTCTTCTGGCAAATCGGAAGATGAGAACAAAATCCCGAATTCTCCATCTAAAAGTGAATACAATACATTTCCGTATTGCGTATGCCCTGAAGAAATTCTATCATTTATATCAACAAAATTTATGCTCTTTTTTTCATTATCAATCATAAAATTATATGGATTACAGCAATCTATCTGATAACCCTGTTTTGTTATATAAGATATATCTTGTATACATTTATCAAAACTTTCCTGCGGGAATTTTGAGAGAATTTCCAGCGATTTTAAGTGTTTTTTTATGTTAAATTCATCAAGATTATTTGAATCGCCATATGAAATTCCGTGCGAAATTCCGCTTTGTCTTTTTAAGATAAAATACTGAGAAACAAATTTTTCACCATTTGGAACTTCAACTTTAGCAATAACTTGTCCGACATTTAACGCAGGACATATATCTTCAAGCGGAATAATTCCTTTTGGATTTCCGTCCGAAGGAATTAAATTGCTTCGTTTAAATTCTTTAATTACCCATTTGTCACAATCAGGAATTGAATATGTTATTCCTTCAAATCCTGAACCAAGAATTTCACCTGTTTTTTCAACAATTTCTCTTGCTTTTGAGAGAAAATCAGTTTCATTTGACCATTTGACAAAATCAACGAGAGTGTTATCAATATTATCTGATTTAAAAGAAACATTCCGGTTAAAAGAATCTCTGCATAATTGTGCAGGTATAGTTTTAATTCCATCTGTATGTTTACTTAATAAATTGCTTTTATAAGAATGCTCTACAGAAGAATGATTATTTTTTTTATTTGCAAAAAAATAATAGTTATTTATTTTCATAATTTATCAACTTTCATATTCGATATTAAAAAAGGAAAATAAATAAATTTGACAAATAGTAAAATTATTCATAATTTTTGTAAACAATACTATAGAATTAGTTCTATAGGGTTATATTTTTTTTAAGTTTATGCTATAACAACAATGTAATTTAGAAAATCGGAGGAAAATATGACAGTAGGTTCATTTGTATTTATGTTACATTCACACCTTCCATATTACAGAAAAGCCGGTATGTGGCCGTTTGGTGAAGAAAATTTGTATGAATGTATGGCAGAAACTTACGTTCCGCTGCTTAATGCAATATCTGAATTGTATGAAGAAGAAGGTATAAAGGCAAAATTGACGGTCGGAATTACTCCGATTCTTGCTGAACAGCTTAACGATGAACACCTTAAAAACGGATTTGTAGAATATCTTGATTCAAGAATAACTGCAGTTTCAAAAGATTTGGAAAGATATCCCGATCCAAAGGTTGAACATTCGCAACATTTAAAATATCTTGCAAAATATTACTTTGATTGGTTCAACCATATAAAAGATTCTTTTGTAAATAAATATAATAAAGACTTAATCAGTGCTTTCAAAAAATATCAGGATTTAGGATGTATAGAAATTACAACATCAGGTGCTACTCACGGTTTTTCACCGCTTTTGGCAACTGATTCAAACCTAAATGCACAATTTAAGGTAGGCTCAGATACTACAAAAAGACTTTTCGGGAAAAAAGCGAAAGGTGCCTGGCTGCCTGAATGTGCATATAGACAAGGATATGAATATACAGGAAAAGACGGTCAGAAGAAATGGCGTCCCGCTATAGAAGTAATTCTACAGAATAATGATATCGAATATTTCTTTACAGAATCCCATGTAATTGAAGGCGGCAATTCAGTAGGAAACAGACGTGTTGTAGGCATATATGGCAACATTGAGTATATTCCGCTTCCACAAAGAGAAGCAACCGGATATGATACTTATTCTGCATACTGGCTTCCCGATGCACAGGTTGCCGTTATGGGACGTAATGACAGAGCAGGTTTTCAGGTTTGGTCGGCGGCTGACGGATATCCCGGTGACGGATGTTACCGTGAATTCCATAAAAAAGACGATAAATCAGGTATGAATTATTGGAGAATAACATCTCCGACCACGGATTTGGGTGATAAAATGCTTTATGATCCGGTACTTGCTATGAATCAGGTTAATTCAAATTCAGACCACTATACAACACTTTTATATCATTTATTAAATGACTATAAAAAAGCAACCGGCAAAGAAGGTTTAATCATGGTATCTTTTGATACAGAATTATACGGACACTGGTGGTTTGAAGGTGTTGAATTTATTAAGCAGGTTATCAGAAAACTCAATAATTTTATTCCTGAAATAGAAAGAATGACTGCAGGTGAATATTTAGAAAAACATCCTCCTGTCGATACTATTCAAATTCCTGAAAGTTCCTGGGGACAGGGCGGTCATTTCTATGTATGGATGAATCATCTTACTGAATGGATGTGGCCAATTATTCATGGCTGTGAAAAGAGAATAGTAGATATTGTTTCTAATTATGAGAAAATTCCCGAGGATAAACTTCTTCACAGGGCATTAAATCAATTGGCAAGAGAAAATCTTTTGCTTCAAAGTTCTGATTGGCCGTTTTTAATTACTACATGGCAGGCTAAAGATTATGCAACGGACAGATTTATGGAACATGTTGAAAGATTTGAAAAAATAGCCGATATGATAGAAGCAGGTAATATCAATGATGAAGAATTAAAGAAAATTGAATCAATTGATAATTGCTTCCCTGTAATTGATTACAGAGTATATCTTCCTATTGAAGAAGGAAAGATACCGCAGCAGGAAGCAAAACTTGCACCATTGTATCAATAATAAATAGAACTATAGTTAAATAAAAAGCGGTAGTTTTTCTACCGCTTTTTATTATTTATTGATTTAAAATTACGCCCTGTACTTCTTTTTGAAGATTCAAGGAATCTTGCAAACTATTCTTTAGTTCTGCTGCGGTATTAGCATTATAAAATCTCCCCGAAGTAACCAGAGCAACACATTTTAACTGGTTATTTGCATCCATATCACCGACGGCAAGGGCAATAACGTCGATTCTTATATCTTCTCTTATTTTCATAAGTTCAATTACAAAGTCACAAGGGCTTTCATCACAGTTCTCGCCGCCGTCGCTTATCAATATTATCCTTTTTTTAGTTGTTGTATCATTAAAATCAAAAAATACTGCTTGTTTTAACGAATATGTTATAGGAGTCCAGCCGACTGCATTAATTGAATTTAATCTTGAATATATATTTACGGTATTATTTTGCTGAATAGGGGAAACGAGCTGAGAGGCTGTGCAGCTTTGTTTAGGCGTAAATCCTGTTCTGTGTCCGTATACTCTAAGACCTACCGGAGTATTCGGAGGTATTAACTGCAAGGTTTCTTTCATTGTTGACAGCGCTATATCCAGTTTCGTGCGACCGCCTAATCTTTCATTCATACTGTTTGAAAAGTCAACAATAAAAAGTATCTTTTCACTTGAATTATCGTCCGTACGAGGCTCAAACTTATAATTATTTGGGGTCGAATAAGTATAGTTTGGCTCAGAATATGAATTATCGCCTGAAAGAATGATAAAAAATAACAAAAATATAAAAATCTTTTTCATATTACACCCGTAAACTGTATTTATACTAACAAAAATTCAAAATAATGTCATTAGCCTGTTGAGGATTAATTTAAAAACTCATAAGAGTAATTTTTAAAAATAATACCGGACGATTGTTTCTTGATTTCAGGATTAGATTTTTGCTCAGGCTTATTATCGGGATAATTAATTTCAAGCGCATTCTTTAAATTAATTTTTAATTCATCCGGATTGTTTGCATTATAAAGTTTACCGTTAGTATAACCTGCTATGCAGGAAAGTTCCGAATATGCATTTTTATTTATAGAAACACCTATAATATCGATCTTTATATCATTTCGTGTCTGCATAAGATTTCTAATAAATTTACAGGGATCATCTCCGCAATTTTCGTTACCGTCAGTAACCAATATGATATGTTTTAATTGTACAGCCGGGGTAAAATCATTCTTAACAGCTTGTCTTAGAGAATAGCCGATAGGGCTTGCCCCAAAAGGAGTATATTCTGAAAATTTATTGATAATATTGCGCGTATTATTTTTTGCTATAGGTAAAACTAATTTTGAGGAAAGACATCTTTTTTCTTCATCTGACAATTGATTATTCTGAAAAGCAAAATCGCTGCTATTATCTATACCAAAAAGTCTTAAGCCTATTTTTGTATTATCATCAATAGTTGTTATTACGCTGATTATAGCATCAGTTGCAAGAAAAAATCTTTTAGTATAGCCGATACTATTATTCATACTTTTTGAATAGTCAAATATTATAAGTATTTCTTTATCTGAAGACAATATATTATTTTTTTTAGTTATTTCTTTTGCTTCACTTACATCACGCAAATTATATTTATTACCTGTAAAATTTTCATATGAAAAAGCTTTTGCATAACAAGCGGATATTATAATAAAAGAAATTAATAGCAATAAATGTATTCTCTGCAAAATTCACCTCTTTTCATTGCTAACTTGATGTTTCAATAAGATAATTTTTATATTTTATTTGCTGTCTGGAAGGAATATAATTATCAGGATTTTTTTGCTGAACCGGCACAGGATACTGCCGGATGTTGTTTAATGAAGGTTTATTGTTCATAACACTGGAAAAAGCATTGTCAAACTCACTGTCATCGTTTACAGTAATTATTCTTCCCCCGGTATTTTCCGTAAGACATTTCAAAAGATTGTAATCATTTTGATTAACAGTTATTGCAATAACATCAATTTTTATATCATTACGTTTTAACATTATATTTTTTATATAAGAGCAAGGGTCTGCATCACAGCTTTCAGCTCCATCCGTGATTAAAATAATATGTTTTGGGTACGCATTAATATCAAAATCATAATCAACAGCGGTTTTTAAAGTATATGTCAAAGGAGTTATACCCATTGGGAAAATTGTATCTAAGTTTTTATTAATATTTTCAATATTATAAGCCGAGATAGGAACTACTAATTTTGTTGCTTTACACATATAATCAGGATTAATAAAAAAAGACATAATGGCAGAGTCAATAGTAATACCAATAATTCTTAATCCGACTTGTTTTTGAGAATCAATTTTTGATAATTGATTTTTTGCAGCATTTATTGCTGCAATATACTTTTGAGTTGAACCAAAAGGCTCAAGCATGCTGACTGAAGCATCAAATATAATTAATGTTTGTTCCGAGGCAAGTGCCTTATTACACATTATTACGTATAGTATTAAAAAAAAGCAAAATATTTTTTTCATTCTAATAAATAGTTTATCAGAAAATTAAAAAAGGAACTAATTGTTCCTTTTTTAACAGCCTATTCCAAGCATTTTTTTATACCAGCTAAAAGTTTCTATATCGCAACCATTAAAAGTAGCCTTTAAAGCCTGTTTTTTCAAGTACTTTTCAAATTCTTCAGTAAATTTTGATGTTATTGTATTACTTTTAGATAGGTCTGTTGCAATATTTGACATAAGAAACCTCCTTTAATTTAGTACAGCCGTAAATATAATGATACACCCTACATATCTATTCTAACATTTTTTTACTTGATTTTCACGCTGTACAGTAAGGTACTTTCAATAAGGTAATATCTTACTTGTTTTAAGCACTGTAAAAAATAATTAACTTAATTGTTTTTTTTACTATTAAAATTATATATAATCCGGATTAATAGATAACCATTGATATTGCTGTCTTTCATTAGTCAAAGGTTTATCAACAACAAAAGTACCGCCGTATCTGCCGCGTCCGAAAGTAATATATCCGTCATCGGCAATATTCATAAGTGCTTTTCGAATAGTATTTGTACTTACATTCAGCTTTTTTGACAACATCTGCATAGACGGAAGTTTGTCTCCCGGGTTATACTCTTTATTAATTAAAGAACGTATCATATCTTCAACTTTTTGATAATTATATACTACTGCATCTTCAGCTCTTGCAAAAATTGAACTCTCCTTAAATCCTGTGAAAGCAGGATTTAAAGGATTTCTGGCAAGAATACTTCCGTATCTGCCGCGTCTGGATATGATAATACCTTCTTTAACCATATTACTTATACTGTCATGAACTGTTTTTACACTAACATTTAATTTTTTGGCAAGTTCTTCATGAGGAGGAATCTTATCTCCTATTTGAAAATTTTCTGCAAAATATAGCTTTAGCTCTTTTTCTATTTTATCAACAAGTGTATCAGCGGATATACTCTCAAACTGCAAATTTTCATCTTTGCTGACAACAGGAAAGCTTTTTAAAATCCAATTAGAATCATTGCCCCTTAATTGTTTAGACTCAAGAACACCTTCCGAACACAAATACTCATATGCAAGCCTTGCAGTATTTTGTGAAATACCAATTTGTTCAGACATTTTTCTTGTTGAGGGAATATTTTTGCCGACTTTATAACCGCCATGCAGAATAACTTTTTTTATAGCTAATATTGCTTTTTCTCTTTTTGAGGTAGATTTCTTTATACCTGAAAATGGATTAGACATATTAGAAATCATTGTTCCGATTTTTTGTTTTGATTTTAAAAGTCCTTCATCTTCTACATATCTGATTGCGTTTTGTACAGTTCCTATACTTACGCCCAGATAGCTTGATAATTCGGATTTGCCCGGCAATATGTCATTTTCTTTAATTGTTTTTTTTGATAAAGCCGATAATATCCAATTTGTAATCCATTTTTTTATTAGTGAATCTTTCGATTCAAAACTTTGCTCGAAATCAGGGATCTCGGACGGCATCTCATTTATTGTAATTTTTCTTTGTTTTAAGCTTGTATCGGACATAAATCCTCCAAATTAATATTTAGCAGATATATTTATCTGACATTTAATTATAAGTCGGATTATAAAATTTTTTGTTAAAATTCAAATATAAATTAATATTTTGTTACTTTAAATAAAAAATTATTTAAACTAACCCTTCTTTAATAGCCTTAACAGCCGCCTGTGTTCTGTCATCCACAACAAGTTTTTGAATTATATTGCATACATGGGCTTTTGCTGTATGTTCGCTTATACATAAAAGCTTCGCAATGTCATTATTTGATTTTCCGTCAACGACCAATTTTAAAACTTCATATTCTCTTTGAGTAAGATTAGCATGGGTATTTCTAAACATAGCTCTCGAAGTTTGTTTTTTAGGAACAATTTTATCAGATTTTTCGCGTAAAATGGGTACTATTTTAGGATCAAGCCACATTGCACCATTGTAGACACTTTTTACAATATATAGTAATAATTCTGTATTTACATCTTTAATAACGTATGCATATATACCCATAGCAAGGGCTTTTATAATCTCATTTTCATCATATCTGGAAGATAAAATAATTATTCTGGCCTTGCTATCATTTTCAGTAAGAGCCTTAATAACCTTCAAACCTGACATATCCGGCAGACCTAAATCAAGTAAAACTATATCAGGACTGTATTTCAAGGCTTTTTCAATTGCTTCTTTGCCGGTTTCAGCCTCTGCAATAACATTATAGCCGTCCGATTCATCGAATAATGTCTTTATTCCCACTCTAATGAGTTTGTGGTCTTCAACAAGAAGTATATTAATAGGCTTATATTCCATATCTGCCTCCCAATATATATTAATTTTAATTCTAAGTGAGTATATCCCTCGTTGTAATTGTTATAAGTACAATTAAATTTCAGACAAAAAAAATTTTTAAAATAAAAAATAAAATAAAAAAATTTTTAGAAAAAATCAAAAAATTTTTTACAGTTTTTAATATCGTATAGATATATAATCATAATATTTTTATTTTAACTTGTATTTTATATCGAATAAATATATAACTATAAAATTATTGCTTTTTATAAAATTTTAAAAATTTAGTATGTGACATTCTGTGAGATAATTCCATCTCCAATTTTCTGCCGGATAGAATTTTTTCAGATGTACTATTTAAATCAGCATCTCTATATGGAATTCCGCTTTTTGTGTCTAAAAGTTTTATATCATATTCATTTAAAGGAAACTTAATTTTATCTTTATTTAATGAAGCGATAGTACCCATGTCATTATTTTCAATAAATGTTTTTCCTGTAACAAACCCGAGTTCTTTTAGCGCACTTCTAAAAGGAGTAGATTTAGAATAAGAAAGTATCACGGAATTATAATTTAACTTTTGTTTCAAAAGTGATAAAAAGTCTATCGTCCATAATGTAGGATCAATTTGCGGAGAAAAAGCATCCAAAAAAACTACATCATATACAGAATTTAATAATCTAAGAGTATCTCTTGCATCACCTATAAAAAACTGTATTTTAGAATTAGCGTATTTATTAGTGTTTTTGGAAAATCTATTATCAATCGATATATAATTATAATATATATTATGTAAAAACGAAAGATAATTATTAATAGGTTCATTTATATGGGGATTAATTAAAAAATCCTTTAAAAACGATACTATGGCTGAATTAAAATAAGGGTTGTTTTCATCTGTATTATATTGCTTTAAATTGTTAAGTATATCACCAATTTCAAACTTGTTTCTATACATTTCAAATAAAATGTATATTTTCATTTCTATATCCATTATACCGTCATTCAAGAAAGGAGAAAGAAAAACAATTTCTTTTGAAATATCAAGACAATCAACTCTGACGTTTTCTCCATTAACTAAACTTAAAAATGCTTTAGTGTTATAGCAGGTTCCGCAGCATATATCAAGAACATTTATTTTATTTTTACACTTTAAAAGTTGTTCAATTTCTGCAGGATATATAAATTTCTCAAATGCTTCTTTTAAAGCACCCGTTCTTGAATGATAAATATCTTTTATCAGATTGTTATATAAACCGGTTGTGCCGTCCTCTGTCACCGTAAATTTAATATCACTCTTCATAACTTTATCGCTATACTTCTATACGATATATACAAATAATGTTTTAATGTTATTGTTATATATCTATTAGATTTAATATTATTTAAATATTTTTTTTTGCACTTTTATATTATGCTATAAAAAAAGGAAAAATTTATGAAATATGATTTAATAATTTTTGGAGGCGGAACTGCAGGAATTGCTTCTGCATATATAGCATCAAAATACGGTTTGAATACTCTTCTTGTAGAAAAAACAGATGTGCTCGGCGGCTCTATTACACGGGGACTTGTCCTTCCTTGCATGAAGGTCAATTCTCAAGACATTAATACAGAATTTATAACAGACCTAAAAGCCTTTGCCGATAAGTATTCTGCGCGTCATAAATACATGGACGGCAATGAACACTGGTTTAACCCTGAATTATTAAAAATTGTCTTTGACGAAATGTTAACTAATGTAAAATGTAATGTTTTATTTTCTACTGAACCTGTAAAAGTTGTTTATAAATCTATAAATCCTTCTTTTGAAGTTACATTAGTTCATAAATTATTATCATTATATACCGATACGAATTATATTGTAGACGCGACTGCTGACGGAAAAATTTTTCAACTTTTAAATTGTGAATTCCAACCGCAATCCGAAAATACACAAGCGGCAACGCTGCGGTTCATAATGACAAACATTGACTGTAAAAAATTTTCACAATGGCTTAAAGAAATCGACAGTAATACTGATGTTACAACTATTGATAACGCAAACAATCAAATATATCTTTCTACTGCTTATACCTGGGACGATTCTAAAAACTGGGCATTAAAGCCTGTATTTGAAGCCGCTGTTAAAGACGGAGTTCTTAAATACTCTGATACGGCTTACTTTCAGTTGTTTTCTGTTCCGGGAATGCCTGATGCGCTTGCTTTTAACTGTCCGCGTATTATTCTTGAAGATGATGAAAATCTGAATGATCCGTTTGTGTATTCAAGGGCATTAAGACAGGGGAGAGAAAGAATTTACAGAATCGGCAAATTTTGTATAAAATATCTGCCCGGATTTGAAAAGGCTTATATTTCTCATATTGCAGATATGCTTGGTATTAGAGAGTCATACAGAATTAAAGGCAAATATACAGTTACGGCAGACGATATAAGAAGTCCGAAAAAATTTGATAATATTGCTTTTGCGACAGATTATCCCATTGATATACATACAAATAAACCCGAAAAAGATAAGCTTGAGTATATCGGAGAACCTTGCTTAATTCCCGTTGAAGCATTAATTTCAAACGAATTTGACAATTTATATGCAGCCGGAAGAAATATAAGCGCTGATTTTGATGCTCATTCCGCTATAAGAACTCAAATTAACTGTTTCTCAATGGGAGAAGCCGCTTCCAAAGATATATATTATAAAATAAAATCTAATCTAAATAAAAAGCAGTAACAACTTTATGTGAATCTTCTGCGTGTTGTATTGCTTTATGAAGAGTATTAGATGTATGAGATAAGAAACAGATTAACTGCTGGCATTCGTCAATTATTTCTCTGTTACAAATGCGGCTTGCATCTGCAAGAGTCATCATAGAACGATCCGGATGTTCTATAATATTTGGAACGCCAATCAATTGATCCTGAACGTCAGAAGGCTGCTGTCCTATTGTTTGGGGAAGAATAACTCTTAATTTATCAGGATTAGCTTTCATTGCACCTCGTATAGTTGCAGCATTTGTACCGCTGGAGCCTCCGCTGGTAATAACTGTATTCCCCTGTATTACAAGTGCATATGATAAAATCTCAATAATTTGCTGATGTGTTATCGGCAGGTTTCTGCTGCCAATAATGGCAACCTTTTTAGCAGATTGTTGAATTGTTGCAAGTTCCATTGCCAGTGCATCTAAAGCGTGGGGATCATCTGATTCTACTTTATCCAAATCATCAAGCGGAACCATAATCTGCTGTTCATTTTTATTCTCTTCTGACATATATTTTCCTATTTGTCTTATTAAATTTTCTATTTATAATATAAATATAATAGCACAATTTTATAAAAATAAAAGATACATGTCAAATATTTTAGAGGGATTAAACAGGGAGCAAAAAGAAGCAGTACTTCAAGATAGGGGTACAATTCTTGTGCTCGCCGGTGCAGGATGCGGAAAAACAAAAGTATTAACGACCAGAATAGCTAATTTAGTTAATTCTGGCGTTTCTCCTTACGAAATTTTAGCTGTTACATTTACTAATAAAGCTGCTAAAGAAATGGTTCAAAGACTCTCCTCCATGATTGGTGAAGAAAAAGCAAAAAAAATGTGGATTGGAACTTTTCATTCAGTATCAGGAAGAATATTAAGGACGGATATTAATGAATATACTGATGAAGACGGAAAATCTTATAATAATAAATTTGTTATTTATGATGATACTGATTCTAATTCAATATTAAAAACCGCGATAAAAAAATGTAATCTTGATGAAAAAATATATCAGCCTAAACTTTTAAAAGTTATAATTTCAAATGCAAAAAATAAAATGCTTGATGCATATACATATGCGACAAGAGCTAAGGACTTCAGAACAGAGCGTTATGCACAAATATTTATGGAATACCAGAAACAATTAATGGAAAATAATGCTCTTGATTTTGATGATATGCTTGTATTGGCAGTTAAACTGCTTTCACAGTCAAAATCGGTAAGAGAAAAATATTTTAACAGATTCAAACATATTCTAGTTGATGAATTTCAGGATACTAATCTGTGCCAGTATAATATGATAAAATCTATCTATACTAATGATAAACAAGAAGAAGAAATTCCCGAAGATAAAAGTTTGTGCGTTGTCGGTGATGTTGACCAGTCAATATACAGCTGGAGAGGTGCAGATTACAGAATTCTTTTAAATCTTCAATCTACTTTCAGAAAAACACATTTAATTAAATTGGAACAAAACTACAGATCGGCAGAAACTATCCTTGAAGCCGCTAACAGTGTTATTTGTCATAATAAACAAAGAATAAGTAAAAATCTTTATTCAAATCTGGGCAAAGGAAATAAAATAAGCATTTATCAGGCAAATGATGAGGCTGATGAAGCTTTAAATCTTATTCGGGAAGTAAAAAGACTTTCTCTTACAAAATCTCTTTCTGATATTGCGGTACTTTACAGAACAAATTCTCAGTCAAGAGCAATAGAAGAAGCCTGTATGGCGAATAATGTTCCATATAAGGTTGTCGGCGGATTAAAATTCTATGACAGAAAAGAAATAAAAGATATAGTTGCATATTTAAAATTAATATATAATCCAAATGATTCACAAAGTCTAAAGAGGATTATAAATGTTCCGAAACGCTCAATCGGTCCGTCAACAGTAGAAAAACTTCTTGAAATAGCTGATTCATCCGGTATTAAGTTTATGGAAGTTCTTAAAGATATAAATAATTATAAAGAGTTTCCGTCCAGTTCCAAAGCTAAACTTTCCGGATTTTACGATTTAATCAGCGATTTTCAAAATTCATTTTATAAAATGGATTTGCCGGCCTTTATCGGATATATACTTGATAAATCCGGTTATTTAACTGATATAAAAGAAAATGAAGATGAAACAACCGCAGAAAGCAGAATTGACAACCTGCAGGAATTTATAAGTGTTGCACAGGAATTTATTCCTCAGGATAATGATATTTTAGGAGAATTTTTATCGCAGGTATCTCTGGTAAGTGATATAGATTCATACGTTGAAGAGTCAAATGCGCTTACTTTAATGACTTTGCACAGCGCAAAAGGACTTGAATTTGAGACAGTATTTCTCTCCGGACTTGAAGAAGGAATATTTCCCCACAGCCGTTCGCTTGACTCACCTTCCGAAATGGAAGAAGAAAGAAGACTTATGTACGTAGGAATTACCAGAGCTAAAAAGAATTTATTCCTGAGTTATGCAAAAAGAAGAAAAATGTGGGGTGAATACAGATACTATAATCCCAGCAGATTTATAGCTGAAATCCCGTCTGAATTAACCGATTACAGCGAATCCGAACAAATATCCGACTCTTCTTATACTTTCAAACAGGCTGTTGATACAATTAAATCCCGCCGCTATATTGAAGAAAATCCTGATGGCAGCATAAAACAAGTATCTTCTTTCGGAAAAAATTTTATTGCTCCTCAAAAAAAGACTGCATTGCAGCATAATACAAGTTTTGTTATCAAGAAAAAACACTCTGCCGAAAACATAACCCGGAATAAACTTACGGAAACCGAAAGAGTTAAGAGTTTTCTTGAAAATAATCCAATTAAAAAGAAGCTTGAAGAAAGAAAACTTAAAGAGCAAAATAGTGAAAATGCAAAAAATATAAATAATTATACTCAAAATCAATCTCTAAATAATTTTATTGCAGGAGACAGGGTTTTTCATTCCAAATTCGGTGTAGGAAAAGTCACAGAGGTTAAAGAGATTGGCTCATCTACCATGATTATTGCAGATTTTGGTTCTCAAGGAACAAAAGCACTTGATGCCGCCTTTTCCCAATTAAAGAAATTCTAGTATGTTAACTTTTATTAAATAATTTATAAAAAATATATACAAATTATGCATATTTTCTCTCTTTATTGTTTTTATATAGATATACAGACTTTTTAACTTAGAAAGAGGAGATATATGGCCAGAGTTTTAATTTCAATGCCCGAAGATTTTTTATCAAAAATTGACGAAGTTGCCGAAGGTGAAAACAGAACAAGAAGTGAACTTATTCGTGAAGCTTTAAGAACATATATTCATAAACAAAGAGTTAAAGAAAATGCTCTGGCAATAAAAAATGCAAGTATCCTTGAAACTCTTCTTGATTAAAATTAATAATAGAATATATTATCCGGCGCTGCTCTTTATCTAAAATGTTCAACGCCGGATTTTTCAAAAATAACAATAGTTTCTATGTGATGAGTATTGGGAAACATGTCAACCGGCTGAACAAATTTCGGGATAAAATTATTTTCAGTTAATATTTTTAAGTCACGCGCAAGTGTTGAAACACTGCAGCTCACATAGATAATATATTTTTTTGTAAGTTTAATTAGGTAATTTAAAGCTTCATTGCTGCAGCCTTTTCTCGGAGGATCCGTTACTGAAACATCAAACCTGAAACCTTTATCCAGAAGTTTTTGAAATTCATCAGCTGCATCACCGTTTATAATAGTCATATTTTTTTTATTATTTATTTCAGCATTATACGCGGCATCAGAAGAAGCACTTGATACTTCTTCAATACAAACGGTTGCGGATGAAATATCACTCATCCATATACCGAAACTTGATACTCCCGAATATGCATCTAATATAGATGGTTTTTCTATCCTGGATTGAATTTGCTCTTTTACGGTATTAAATATTATTTGAGCACATAAAGGATTGACCTGAAAGAAACTGCCCGCACTGATTTTATATATTAATCCCGAAAGATTTTCCGTATAAAAATCATCGCCTTTAATACTTTTAGTTATACTTCCGGATATAACATTAGTTCTTTTGTTATTAAAATTAATACAAACTCCTTTTATAACCGGATATTTTTCTGTTATTTTTTCTGACAGTTTATAGAAATCAGATATAATCTTGTTTGAATTTATTACAAAAATAACTAAGATTTCATCAAGTTTTGAAGATACTCTGTAAATAATGTGCCTGAGCAGACCTTTATGAGTTTTTTCGCAATAAGCAGAAATACCAATGTTTTGAAGCTCTTTTTTTATATATTCATTAATTTCATTTATTATTGCGGGATGCATGATACAATGCTTTATATTAATTAAATCATGCGTATTTTTTTTAAAATAACCTGTTATTATACGTTTAGAATTTTTTGTTTGCGAAACAGGAAGCTGAATTTTACATCTGTATTCTTTAATTTTCGGTGACGGGATAGTTTTCTCCACATTTAAATCCATGCCTGCAATTTGCTTTATTGTTTCTTTTACAATATTTTCTTTTTGTTTTAATTGTTCACTATATTCAATATGCTGCCAGCCGCAGCTGCCGCATATTTTATGAAACGGACATTCAGGTTTTACCCTGTATACAGACGGTTTAATAATCTCAATAATTTTTGCTGAAAGATAGTTTTTATTAATTTTTGTCAAAGAAATTTTGGCAATATCACCGGGACATCCTTCTTCAATAAAAACAGGTATATTATTTATACGTGCAAAAGAATTGCCTCCGTTTATCATTTTTTCAATATTAACGGTATAAATATCTTCAATTTTCATAGTTTCATAAGCTCTTTTTCAACCCTATTTATGACTTGCGCCCAATTTCCGGTTTCTTTTTGCCGAAAAATTTTAATACTGTCATACCAGGGTGTTGTTTCGAAATCATTAAACCATCTCCACTCTGCCGTATAAGGCAATAATAAAAATGTCTTTATTCCAAGTGCTCCCGCCATGTGAGCTATGGACGAATCTATTGTTATAAGTATATCAATGTTTGAAAGCAATGCTGCAGTATCATTATAATCTTTTATATATTTCTTCAAATCAACCATATTTTTATTATCAGAATCTTTATCTATTTGAAAAGAATACATTTTTATATCCGGAAGAAGAAAAAGTCTTGAAAATTCTTTTAAATCAATAGACCGGTTCTTAAAAATTTTTCTGTTTCCCTGCCGGAATAAGCCTATTTTCTTTTTATTTGTTTTGAAAATTTCTAATCCTGAAAAATATTCAACAAGTGATTTATCCGGACTAAGATAGCCGCATGATAAAGGAATAGAATTAAAATCCATATTTAACGCTATAGGTAAATCCATAATCGGAATAACAACATCGTAATTTAAAATTCTTTTGCTTTTACTTACAATATTTAACTGCGGAAAATTATTAACTAAAAGCGGAACAAGGGTTTTATCGGTTTGCAGTGTTATATTGTCTGCCAGTTTCTCAAGCTCCTTTAAATATCTGGAAAACATTATGGTATCACCGAGTCCGCAATCTGTAAATACAAGTACATTTTTGTCTTTTAAAGAAATGCCGCGTGTCCATACTTTTTGCTTAAACAAATTTTGGAATTTAGTATCTTTACTTCTTTGAGAGTATAAAATCATTCCCTTATCAAAATTTCTTTCAGTCAGATATATCATACCGAGAGTAACTTTACTTTTTATAGAAGAATCTTTTTGCTTTACAATATATTCCAATATTTTTTTTGCTTTTTTAATATCACCGGCATATTTATGGCAAACAGCTTTTCCGTGTAAATAATTCAAATTATCAGGCTGAATTTTTAAAGCTTTATCATAATAATCCATTGCAAAAGAATAGTTTCCTATGTCCATATAATTAATGGCAAGCAAAGAATATATCTCTGCAGATAAAGGATTATATTCAAGTGCATCAAATAATATACGTATGCTGTCTTCATTTTTATCTGAATCCCTGTACGTACGGGCCAGGCTTAAATACACATTTTCAGACTGCGGTGCAATCTTATATGCTATTTTTAAATAATTTAAAGCTGTTTGGATATCGTCATTTTTATATAATGCAGCAAGATTTACATATGACTCGGCATGCAGTTTATTTAAGAAAATAGCATTATTATATGCCTTAATTGCTCTTTTTCTATCATCAATTTTTGAATATAAAACTCCTAAATTATAATAATACAAATAATTTTTATTATTTATAAAAATTGCCCTTTCTAAAGAATTAATTGCATTTTTATAATCATTTGCTTCTTCATAATAACCGGAAAGTAAAGCACATATTTCGTCATCATTTTCATTAATTTCTGTGCACTTTCTTGCATATAGCACAGCATTAGAAATATCACCTGTATCTTTATATGCAAGAGAAAGATTATATAATGCATTATAATTGGATGGATTTAACTCTATAGCTTTTTTATAGTTTAAAATAACGTTATCAAAATCATTGAGTTTTTTATACGTAAGAGCTATAGAATAATAGATATCATCCGATTTTTCTAAATCCAAAGCCTTATTATACAATTGTAAAGCCTTCACGGGTTCATCATTAAGGTAATATGCTTTGGCAAGATTTGAAGCAATATATGAAGATTTTTTTAATATAAATGCTTTTGTTAAACAACTTATAGCTTCAGATAAATTATTTTTTGATATACATAACAATCCGTATAAATTCAAAATATTTACATCGTCAGGATTAAGTTTAAGCAGCTGCCTGTATATTTTTTCTGCATGTTCAAAGTTGTTTATTGAATGATAATAGAAGGCTTTATCAGATAGTTCTTTATATTGAAAGCTCATTTTTAACTCTTAAAATAACTTCATCCCAGTCATTTACATTTTTTTGTTTAAATATCCTTATGCTATCATACCATGGAGTTGTTTCGGTATCATGAAACCACCGCCATTCCGCCGCATAAGGAAGAAGTAAATATGTCTTAATTCCCATTGCACCGGCAAGATGTGCTATTGATGTATCAATAGTTATCAAAATGTCTATATTTTTTAGAAAAGCAGCCGTATCTGCATAATTTTTAATATAAGGAGCTAAATCAATAAGGGGATATGAACTTTTACAGTCGTCCGATTCAAAATCAACTTTCGATATCTGAAAAGAATATACTTGTATATTTTCTAAATTAAACAACGGCGAAAACTTTTTCAGCTTAATTGAACGATTAATCAATATACTTGGATTTCCCTGCCAGTATATTCCGACTTTTGTTTTGTTCGTTTTTAAAATATCAAGTTTTGATTTCTCATTTACTAAATCACTATCAACAGATAAATATCCCGACGAAAATTCAATATTCTTTAAACTTTTATTCAGATTGTAAAACAAACATAAAAACGGTGTTGTAAAATCATAAGAATTTTCTGAAATAACACTATCTTCAGAATATACATCAACATCTTTAAAATTATGCTTAAATAAGCCTGTACAAGAGGAAGGCACCTGTAAAATAATTTTAGAAGCTTTTTCTTTTACCTGATTAATATATCTTGTACTCATTAATAAATCACCGACGCCATGCATAGAATATATTAAAACTCTTTTCCCGGTGATTTCTTCATCTTTCCAGCGTTTATCTGCATATTGACTGTAATTTTTCAAAGTATCATTGGATGAACTATTTTGTATATAAGCAAATAACTCTTCCGATACATCATATCGTTCGCCGACATTTAATTTATAAAACATCCTTCTTGCTTTTTTTTCTATTTGGTCAGCGGTTAAGAAAGCAGAATTCCAGTCAAAAAAGTCCGTTCTGACTTCTTCTAAATTTTTATTTTTCAGGCATAATATTGTATAATCTCTTTGAGCTGTTTGACTCTTTGGAAATTTCTTAAGAATTTCAGCTGCTTCTTTATCTTTATTCGTATAAGAATATACCAGAGCAAGCCCTATATTAAGCATTTCATCATCAGGTTTAAGTTTAAGACCTTTTTTATACTCAATAGCTGCTCTTTCATACTGGTAAGTATCAACCAATGCATCAGCATATAAAGAATAATATACATAATTATCAGGTTCAATATTTATAAGTTTTTTAGCAATATTACAGCAAGCTTCATATTCCAACATATCAAGATATAAAACATACATATTAAAAAGAA
The DNA here is from genome assembly GCA_944323535.1 of Candidatus Gastranaerophilales bacterium. Classification (GTDB taxonomy): domain Bacteria; phylum Cyanobacteriota; class Vampirovibrionia; order Gastranaerophilales; family Gastranaerophilaceae; genus Avigastranaerophilus. Next base: position 19,073 of record CALUSW010000004.1, read on the forward strand.
CCATGATATCATTCGGATATAAGCCAAGAAGCTTTTTCAGTATTTCTTTTGTTTTATTTTTATCATAGTTTTTAAAAATAATTGCAACATTTATAAGAGCTTTTTTGTTTTCAGGTTCAATCTGCAAAATTTCATTAAAAAAAGAAACAGCCTCCTGATCTTTTCCGGTTTGCTTTAAAAGAACTGCAATTCTATATAAAATATCAGTATTCTTTGAAAATTTTGATGCATTTATAAGATATTTTATTGTATTTTCTTTATCACTTTTTTCTTCATATAAAGAAGCAATATGTAAATTAATTTCTAAATCATTATTGTTATGATTATAGGCCGATATTGCGTATTTTAAGGAATCATCAATATTATTAAGATATTTAAGGCATAAAGACAAATTATATAAGTCGAAACCTCCGCAGCCTTTTGAGTCAATAAAGCTCTTATAAACCTCCGCAGCCTCCTTATACATATTCAATTTCATATAAGCCAGAGCTAAAAGTCTTAAGGATTCTATATTTTTATTGTGAATTTCATTTAAAGTTTCAACGGCAGATTGATAATCATTTTTAAAAATATAAACCTTTGCAATGTTTGTTTTAATCTCTTCTAAACCTGTTGCCGTATATATTTGATTAAAAATATTTAAAGCAATGTCAAAGTTTTTTAAAGATACATTAAGCTGGGCATATAAGTTAAGTACATCCAGATTATCGGGAGAAACCGCAAGCAGTTTTTCATAAACATCTTTTGCCTCGATAAGTTTACCTGAAATGTGCATTTTATAGGCAATATCAACCAACTTTGAGAAATTATCATCCATATTCTATATGATAATTTATAAAACAAAGATTAGCAAGTTTTGAATTATTTTACTTCAGGCAGAGTATTTCTATCTATTCCTATCGCATCAAGATAATCAAATACAGGTCCCTGCTTGCCTTTTTGAATCCAGCTGAAATCTTCTGCTAATGAATCACTTACCATTTTATTATACTGAAGGGGATTATTGAAATATATGTTAAGTCCTTCTTTCATTGCTTCATATAACCCTTTAGCGCTAAGAGGTTTGGATTGATCTGTTAATATACCGTTTGTTTTTCCGTCACGATTAACAGTATCAACAATACCGCCGACGGCACTGCCTATTACGGGTGTAGCAACTGCAAAAGATTCACCCTGAGTCAAGCCGCACGGTTCAAATATGCTCGGAAGAAGGAAGAAATCAGAAGCTGCGGTTATTGCCGTCATCGGTGCAAAACCATGTGCGAATACAACTCTGTCTGAATCTTCGCCTGATAATTTTTTGCTTTTTAAATCTTCAATATATTTTCTCTGTACACCGCCTTCTCCGTCCTGGCCTGCAATATAAAATATAGGTTTCGGCTTATTCGGAAAATCTTTTTCCCAATTATCAAACAGCATTTTAATAGCTTCTGACATTATTCCTATACCTTTTTGAGAAACTAACCTTCCCACCGAGGCTATTACCGGAGTTTTAGAAAGTTCTTCATCCGTTAAATCAGGAAGAACAGTTTTAGAACCCTGGTCTACAAATTCAAGTTTTGAAGATAATTTTCGAATTTTTTCAACTTCAGCATCCGTATTCGATGTATCATTTTTCTTTGAAAACGGTTTTATGTAGTTATTATAGAAATTTATCTTATTATTTTTTCTTGCCGTTAAAATATCATTCATATCAGAATTTTTATTATATGTATCAAAATCAAGTCCTGTTTGATTTTTAATAGTAGATTTCTTAGCTTCAATTGACAAATTATCAAAATCATTGCCATTAATTATTCCTACAAGCGAGCCGGAATTATTCTTCTGTATCAATGCCCACCTCAACTCACCTGCAAGGTCAGGATGCTCATCAGATATAATTTCATTTGCATAATTTTGTGAAACAGGGTGGAAATAGTCACTTAAACATATTCCCATATTTAAAAGATTTGTATGATTTGAATAAGGGTCATGAGCATTTAATAAAAGAGTATTATCAAGATTTTTTAGTCCGTAATCACTTGTATCAGTTTCAGACGCTCCTGTTTTGGCATTTGTAACTATGTCATACGCAAAATTATCAAATAATGTATTTAAAATATTTGTAGTAGCTTCTTTTCTCTGTGCATCATCATTATTATTTCGTGTAGAGCCCTGATACATTGCGTTGTGACCTATTGTAATAATACGCATATCAGAGAGCTTTTGTGCCGTATCATCCGACAATTGCCCGTATGCATTTTCCATCGGAGCTTTATATCTGGCAAGAGCTGCAATAGGTGATGCCTGCCAATCATTTAATATCAAACCGTCAGGGAATGCAATCGAGTCAAATGCTTCTTTATTTTCTATAACTAAATCCTTAACGCCGGATTTATCATCTTTTGCTTTTGCAAATTCATATACAGCTTTCGAGAAAAATGCAAATTTTTCGGGTTCTTCTGTTTTTTCGCTGCTTTGATAAATTGTTCCGTTAAAATAGTTATCATTTTTAACGAATACAAGCTGCTTATCGTTGCCATCGGCACCTTTTGAATTAGAAATAAAAATCTCTACATTTTCAGTTTTGGATTTACCGCCCTGATAAGTATCAATTTTAAATGAGGCTGCTTTATCAAGTTCGAATTCTTTACCTTTGTATGTATAGTAATATTTACCGTTTTCCTGTCTGAAGCTTGCAATTCCTTTTTGCTGATACATAGGAATAAAAGAAGGTACTTTTATACCGAGTTTAACCATATTGTTTTGTATTTCAACGGGAACAGAGCCTAAACCGCCCTCTTTGACAGGTGCAAATTCCGAAGTTACAGACCACAGTGTAGGATGAGTTTTTGTTATGGGTTCTATTTTTGGTTGTTCGTATAGGTGTCTTGGCGCTGCTGTTTGAATTTGTTTTAATGCTTTTGAATATTTTTGTGCGTTTTTATTAAGGGAGTCTGTATTTTGTAAAAGCTGTATACCGTTGTAATTTTTTGTATATTTTCTTGCTAAACTGCTGTTGCTTAACGATAATGATTGCTGTGCACTATCAAGAGCTCTGTTGGAACGGTTATCTATTTCATCAAACCTTGAACCAAGCCTATCCGTTACTTCTTCTTTTTCCGATTTAGACATTTTTCCCGCATTATAGCTGCCGCATAGTCCGGCCGCAGCAATTAGTGCAGACCAAATTTGCGCATTTGATTTTTTAGAACTTGTCGAATATTTTTTTAAATTTTCAGAAATCAGTTTTGTTCTTTCTTCATTTACAACCTGCAATTTCGCAATCTCTTGTGTAAGACCTTTAATTTCTGATTTCAAATTGGAAAGATTTTTATTCGATAACTTATAGGTTATTACCGCAGTAACAGGAATTGCAGCCAGAGGTATAGCATAAGGCAGCACAGTTTTAGCAGTATTTATAAATTTCTGCTTTTTATCAGGCAAATCCTCTTTATTTTGAGAATCAAAAGCCGGCCGGCTATTAACATTTTGTCCCTGAACTGCTGCCGGATGCATATTCTGAAAATTTGAAAAGACACCAATGCTCATATAGAACCCCTTTATAAACACAAAAATATAAGACCCCTAAAAACTTTTATGTGCTTATATTATCATAATTTATTAAAATATTGTTACAATTAGAAACCATTATCCAGCACACAAATGTTTAGACTATTAAAACTTAAATATTTGTTATTTGCAAGCTAAAATCAAAATTAAAAATTTTCTATTTACATAAGTTTATGTTATAAATACAATATTTTCCTAAATCAATGTAAAATTTATATATGTAAACACAAAAAACAAAGGTAATAATGAAATTAAAAGATACACAAGCAATAACATCATTTAGATACGGATGGCTTTTAAAAAGAATTTTTCCATATATTAAACCTTTTTTAGGAAGAGTCATACTGGGATTTATTGTTGCAATCCCGGTAGGACTGCTGGACGGGGTTGTTTCTTTCGCATTGAAACCATATATGGACTATGTTATAGGACAGCAAAATCTTATAATATTCGGCAAAGAAATACCTTATATCTTTTTAGCTTACGCAATGCCTTTTGCAATTATATTCTTTGCGGCATTCCAAGGTGTTTTAAGATATCTTAATTCATATCTTACGGATTGGACAAGTCTAAAAATAACTAATGCAGTAAAAAATGACTTATTTGCCAGACTTGTGTTTATGGATACTTCTTTTTTCGATGAAAATTCTTCCGGTCTTATAATAAACAGGTATTTGACTGATCCTGATTCTGCCTCTAAAGGAATTGTTGAACAGATAAAAACCTTCATAATAAGCTTATTCGGGGCAATGTCATTAATTACGGTAATGCTTTACAGTTCCTGGAAACTCGCAATTGTCGGTGTTCTGGTTCTGGCTGTGGCTTTTATGCCGGTTTTATTAATAAGGAAAAAAATTAAATCCGTTTCCAACAAAAATACTGTTATTACCGGTGATATTATGACAACCATGAATGAAACATATGCCGGAAATAAAGTAGTAACCGCTTATAATTTGCAGGAAAGACAAAAATCACTCTTTACAGACGGTATAAATAAAAGTTTTGATGTATCAATTTCCTTAACAAAACGAGTAGGCTGGATGTCCCCTTTAATGTATTTAATAGCATCATTCGGCATCGCATTTGTTTTATTCTACGGAACAAAATTGATATATGACGGACACATGACAGCAGGTTCATTTGCTTCATTTGTCACATCGCTTTTACTTTTATATAAGCCCGTTAAGACTCTGGGCAATACTATGACAAATATACAAACAATTTTTGTTGCGATGGGAAGGGTATTTGAATTATTTGACTATATTCCGCTTATCAAAAACAAAGAGAATAGCGTTTCATTCCCTGCTCATATTTCAAACATCAGGTTTGATAATGTTACTTTTGCATATAATGAAAATACTACGGCATTGAAAAATATTAACCTTACCGTAAAAGAAGGAGAAACGCTGGCAATAGTAGGTAATTCCGGAGGAGGAAAATCCACTCTCGTAAATCTTATTCCAAGGTTTTATGATGTAACTAACGGTTCAATTAAATTTAACGGTATTGATATCAAAGATTTTAAGCTGGAAGAATTAAGAAATAATATTTCTTTTGTTTTTCAGGATAACTTCTTATTTACAGGCACTATAAGAGAAAATATTATGCTTGCAAAAGAAAATGCTTCGGAAGATGAATTAAATACTGTTATACATGCTTCTCATCTTGATGAAGTTATCAATTCACTGCCTGACGGAATTAATACAATGCTTGGTGAAAGAGGATTGACCTTATCCGGAGGGCAAAGACAAAGAATAGCAATAGCACGAGCCATGATTAGAAATACACCGATTATTATACTGGATGAAGCAACTTCCGCTCTTGATAATGAATCGGAAGCAATAGTTCAAAAAGCTCTTGATAATTTAATGGTAAATAAAACAGTATTTGTAATTGCACACAGGCTTTCCACAATTAAAAATGCAGACAGAATTGCAGTAATTAATGACGGTAAATTAGCAGAACTTGGAACTCATGAACAGCTTATAGCTATTCCTGACGGGCAATACAAACATCTCTACGAAATGCAGTTTAAAGGTTCTTTACAAACTATAAAATAAAGGGAAATAAATTGAAACGTATTTTAATAACAGGCGGGGCCGGATTTATTGGTTCACATCTATCCGAAAAATTATTAAATGAAGGAAATGATATTATATGTTTGGATAATTTTTTTACAGGTTCAAAAGATAATATCAGGCATTTAATAGGTAATAATAAATTTGAACTTGTCAGACATGATATTATTAAAGAATATTTTGCGGAAGTTGATCAAATATATAATCTTGCCTGCCCCGCATCTCCAATACATTACCAGTACAATCCAATAAAGACAATGAAAACATCTGTTATGGGAGTTATAAATATGCTTGGTCTTGCAAAAAGATGTAATGCCAGAATACTTCAGGCAAGTACAAGTGAAGTATACGGAAATCCCGTGATACATCCGCAAGTCGAAACATATTGGGGCAATGTAAATCCTATAGGACTGAGAAGCTGCTATGATGAAGGAAAACGCTGCGCTGAAACTTTAATGATGGATTATAACAGACAAAATAATATTGATATAAGAATTGCAAGAATTTTTAATACCTATGGACCCAATATGGCAATAAATGACGGACGTGTGATTTCTAATTTTATAATACAAGCTCTAAAAAATGAACCTATCACAGTTTATGGAAAGGGTACTCAAACAAGATCATTCTGCTATGTTACAGATATGATTGATGCATTAGTCAAGTTAATGGAAAGTAATTTTATAGGCCCGGTTAATTTAGGGAATCCGGAAGAATATAAAATTATTGAACTTGCAGAACTTATTATAGAATTAACAAATTCTAAATCTAAAATTATTTTTGAAGCACTTCCTTCGGATGATCCTGTTCAAAGAGAGCCCGACATTTCTTTAGCAAAGATAAAACTGAACTGGGAGCCTTCAACCCCGTTAAAAGAAGGTCTATTGCTAACAATTAATTATTTTGATAAAGTACTTTCTAATAAAGTAAATATTTAATACGGATACTTATTTTGAAAAAAATATTTCTGCTTCTGATTATACTTTTAAATATAAATACCTGTTTTGCAATTGAAGAAGTCATTGAATTGCAGAAGGATAATTTAGATTTGGATTATTTATCTGATTTATACTATGGAAAAGTTGAAAATTATGATAAAGTATCGCCATTAATAAAACTTTTTTCCGAAAAAGGAATTACATTCGAAAATTCAAGAATTAATTCAATTAAAGCAACTTTCCTTTATGACGGAAGACTGAATTTTACAAAGTATGAATATAACAGCAGCCTTACCGCAATACATGATTTTAATACAGTAGAACCTATGATTACGGTAAAATTTAATGAAAATAAATCAAAGGCAGCATTTGATATAAATTTAACAAGAACGCTTGAAGGATATTCAAACGGATTTACAAAAAGAATTTCACGTATTTTTGTATCACATGAAATAGTACCCGGGCAAACAATTATATTCGGTCAAGCCGACAGGCTGCCAAATTCTTATGACGGTTCAAGAAATGTTATGGAACAGGAAATGATTTTAAAATCACAGTTGGGAAGAACATTAGGTGAAGCCAGATCCGTAGGCATAAGAAATCGCGGTGAATATAAATATATAGATTATGATATAGGTCTTTACGATGCAACAAGATATATGAAAGATTTCGGAAAAGGATTAGATTTTACGGGATACATTATGCTTAAGCCTCTTGCTAATATTGAAGATTCTACAGGAAGCCTTAAAATCGGCACAGGATATAATATAGGCGATTATAACTCAAGTTACAGCATGTATTCTTTCTTCGCAGGATATGACTATAAAAATTTTCATATAAAAGCAGAATACGCCAATGCGGACGGATATAACGGGATTCACGACTCTAATAATAAAGCAGAAGGTTTTTATACTATACTTGCCTATGATTTAACGAAAAAAATGACCTTTCTTGTAAGATATGATTTTTTTTCACCGCATAAAAATATTGATAATTCAAATATTCAAGAATACACTGCAGGTATAACTTATAAAGCATTTAAAAATATGAAATTTATGGTGAATATCATTAGAAGAAATTATTCTGATAAACCTGATTCTAATATGATATTATTTGCTACCAGATTTATTATTTAGTATAATAAATCCTATGGAAACTGGTAAACATATAAAAAAAATTGAGAAATTAATTAAGAATATCGTAGAAAACCCGAATAACTCCGATAATTATTTGGAACTTGCAAAATTATATTTATCAGGCAAAGAATATGATCTTGCAATTAACGTGTATGAAAGTCTTTTGAGCTTTGAAACATCTAATTTTGTAGCGTTGACAAACCTGGGGAGTCTATATTTTTGCAAATATGACTTTTTAAAAGCTGTTAATTATTATTCAAGAGCAGCTAATCTTGGAGTCGAAAATGCTTCCGTATATTATAATCTCGGCAATGCATATGCAGAACTCGGCGAGTTTAAACAGGCAATGTCTAATTACATAAAAGCTCTTAATATAGATAAAAATAATTATCAGGTATATTCGGCAATTGCTCTTTTGTATCAGGATCAGCATAATTATCAGGAAGCTCTTGTATATTTTGAAAAAGCATTAAAATTAAACAACGTTATTCCGGAAAACTATACAAATACGGCTTTTGTATTAATGAAATTGGGCAGATATACAGAAGCTGTTGAATATTTTGCCAGAGCGCTGTCAATTCTTCCAAACAACTATAAGATTATGCTCTATACTGCTAATGCCTATTCCTCGGCCAGAAAATATAATGAGGCAAACAAGTTATTTGAAAAAGTCCTTAAAGCTGAAGCTTCATACTATCAGGCATATATTTGCTATGGAATTTCTTTGTATGAACAAGGTAAAATAGATGAAGCTCTGGAAATGTATAATAATGCGATTTTAATTAATCCTGAGCTTGTTAACGCATATATTCTTATAGGTAATATATACTCTGCAGAACAAAAATATGAAGAAGCTGTCGAATTTTATAAAAAGGCACTGGAACTTGAACCTGCCGATGCGAATATATATACATTGCTTGGTAACACTTATGTCATGCTTCAGGATCTGCGTTCTGCAATATCATGTTATAAACAGGCTATTGATATTGAAACTGATAATGATGAAATTAAATTAATATATATAGAAATTGTTCAAGAATTTGTAAATAATAAGGTTAATGATAATGCCGCATAGTAATAATATTATTTCACCAATTGAAAAAATCATTTCTGTTTTATCATATGTTACTATGGGGATTGCAGGTCTGCTCTGGTTAATTCTTGCTTATTTTCTGAAGAAGAAATTAAGATATTTTTTAATGTATAATATAGCTCAATCAATGATTATTGCAATTATCCTTGCTATTTTTAAATTACTTACAGATATAATATTATCTCTGATTGCAAAAATTTCTTTCCTTGATTTTATCATGGCTATATTTAATCTTGTAATTTCCTTTAAGATTATAAGAATTTCGAATTCCGGAATATCATTCACTATTTTGGAATTATTGTTATTAATGCTTTTAGGATATATAATATTCGGAATATTATTCGGAAGAATATTTTATATTCCGTACCTGAGCGATTTTATGAAAAAAGTTATGAAAACTTATAAATAAAATATAGTTTAATATTTATTCTGATATTATTTGAGATGATAACCAATTAAACTTTTTAAGGTCTTTATATCTCCTGCCTGCTTAAGAGTTCTAATAATGTTTTTATCTTTAGCATTTTCATCAAGTTTTTGTTTTTGACGCATTAGCTCTTTTTTCTTGTCACAAGGAAGTTTTATTTGTTTTAAAATATTAAAATCCAACTCCGGAGGAACTTTACCTTCAAACCCGAGTTCTTGTATTGATGGGAATCGGGTCTGTGTTTTTGTTCCCGGCGGTAATGCTCTCTGTGCTAAATATAGTGCATATGTATAATTATCAAAAGCTTGTTTAACATCATCTTTGTAATATTTTTGAAAATGCTCTTTAAATGGTTTATATGCAATATGAATTGCATTTTTATTATCTTTCAGTTTATAACATAAATCTTCTATTTCTTTTAATTGAAGCACATCGCTTCCTATAATTTGTATTTCACCCGAATAGCCGTTATAAACACCGTTATATGAATTGAAAAGAGGGCTTGATAAGTCAACATTAATGTGTATTGCCAGATAACCTGATTTTGATTTGTTTTTTATAAGAGGGGCATTTGCAGCTTTGGCAAGAGAAAGTAGCTGCCGTTCAGTAGCATATATATAATCAGAAAGTTTTTTCCCTTTTGGCAGTTTTCTGGGATCAGGAAGATTATTTTCAATAGATGTTATTTTCAATTCTCCTTCTTCAGCGGCTTTTTTTAATGCTTCTATAACAACCGCTGTATATTCGGGTCCGGATTCTTTCATAACTATTCTTGCGCCGACTATATCATTTGCATAATACTTAATTCCTTTAACAGTTGTGGGATCATACGTACCAATTCCATTTGCAGCAGCTGCTTCTTCAACATCTGATAAACCGTTTATTATATCTGTAAAAATATTTTTTTGAACTGATTTATCAACAGAATCAAAATCTATTCTGTTTAATTTTGCAAAATCTTCAATTATTTCAGAAAAATAAAAAACAGCATTGCTGAAAGGTGGTGTTTTTTTGCCTTGATGAGAATATTCAAGAACTCTTTTTGCATCTTCTATAAGCATATCTCTGTCAACACCCGGCAAGGGAGTAAAACTTTTCAAAAGTTCATCAACGACTATGCTTGAAAATTTATCAACTTCCGCAGTATATTTTTTTGTATATCTTGATACTACTTTTTCTCTTATACTATGTGATTCTTTTGTACGGGTTGAATATTTTAATACAGGAAAAGTTTTTGCTTTAGCTTCAGAATTAATTTGGGTAAAAGGTTTTAAATATTTATCCAATATGGTTTCTAAATAAAAACGTGCAGGCTCTGCATTTTCTTCTACATTTCTGCATGTTCTTTCCGGCGGAGCATCCGCCATGCTTGCAGCGATAAGAGTCCCACGCCCTGAAAAAGACACGGTATCTTTTTCCAAAGGTGCCAAATTACTATATAACGGCCTTGTTTTAATATCACCGGCAGTCATATAATTTTTTATAATATTATTTGTAAAATTATTAAGAGTTATATTCATTTTTCCAAATAATATAAAACCCATAAAAATATTTTTTTACAGTAAAATGATTTTTCTTTACATAAGTTAAATGTTATTTTACAACTTTTCTTAATCCATTAGGGTTATCGACATCTTTTTTCAATAACATAGCAATATCAAGAGCAAGCAACTGTAACAAAACCATATATGTAAATAATAAATCAATTTTATTGGTTTCTGGCTGGTAAATAATATTTTCCTTATAATTATTAAACTGCAAATCATTAGTAAATATATAACAATCAGAAGAATAGTTCTTTCTTATTATATCTATAACATTTTCAGCAAAAGAACTGCTGTCATAATCGCATAAGACTAAAACTGCAGATTTTTTGTTTAATAAAGCAATATGTCCATGGAGAAATTCTCCCATAGGGTATGCAGAAGTGTTAATATATGAAGTTTCTTTTATTTTTAACGCGCCTTCTCTCGCCAGAGGATAATATAAACCTGTAGAAAGGAGTACTATATTTTCATATTCAAATATTCTTTTTGCAATATTAAACACTGAATTACGTTTAACAAATGCTTTTTTTACTATTTTCGGAAGATTGATAAGTTCTTCAATTAAATTTGAAGATGAAATATTTTTTTCCTGCATTATTTTGGCAGCAAGAAGAAACAAACAAAATAGCTGTGTTCCGAAGGCCTTCGTAGATGCAATTGATTTTTCTTCACCTGCATATGTAAGTATTTTATAATTTGCATTATTATATAAAGAAGAATTTTTAGTATTCGTTAAAGCAAGCGTATTTTGGGTTTTAGATTTTATCAAACTTAATGCTTTATTTGTATCGGAGGTTTCTCCTGATTGTGATATAAATACGAATAAAACATCATTATCCGCTTCAATACTATTGTGTAATACAAATTCGCTTGAATAATAGTATAATGCTTCAATACCTTTAATTTTGTTAAAAAAGAAAGACGCAATTGCAGCGCTGTGATATGATGAACCGCTTGCAATAAATATTATTTTTTTTATATTATCCGGAATATCTATATTAACTATTAATTTTTGCTTTATATATTTCCTTACAATGTGTTTTATTATGGAAGATTGTTCATATATTTCTTTTTCCATATTTGTTTTTTTATTAAAAAAAGATATATTTGAAATAAAATCTTTTAAAATACTCATGATAGACCCTTTTCTAATATAAAAATACCTCATGGAGCATAAAAATTATCATTAATAAAATTTTCTTTTATAATCTTTTAACACATTTTTAGGACTAATAAGACCAATATCAAATAATAACTGAGTTTGAGCCTTATTATATTCTATCATATTTGAGATTAAATTAATGTTTGCCTGCACCTTTAAGTTTTGTGATGCAATAACATCAATAAATGTAGCTTCACCGGCCTTCATATTTGCAAGCGATAAATCAAGACTTACATTGGCAGACTCAACCTCTACCTTAGATGCTTCAATTTTTTTTAGAGCATTTAAAGAATCATAATAAGAATTTAAAATATTTTCTTTAACCTGTCTTTTTAGATTAATCAGTTCTAATTTTTTTTGTTCAACAACGGCAGTATCAGCTTTAATTTGCGTAATGGTTCCCAAAAGCATATTTTTACCCAAATGAGCTCTAACATCTAAAGTAAGACTGTTATGACCCGACATTCCTCTTCTTTTTGTTCCTACCATACCATTTTGATATGACAATGTTATCTCGGGAATAATATCCGTATAATTAGAGCTTCTCTGGGCTCTATATGCTTCAATTTCTGCTTTTTTTGCTCTTATATCTTCTCTTGATTCAAGAGCCTGCTTATATAATGTTTCAATATCAATATCAGGATTAATAAGCTCTCTCTGGTCTACAGAAATTTCAAACGGATAAATTGCATCCAATATATCAACCCCTATTACATTTGCAAGAGCAGCTTGAAGAAGTCTGAAAGAATTAAGAGTAGCGGTATAATCCTGCTGAGCACCGGCTAGTTCTGCCTGCGCGCGTTTAACATCATATAATGTTCCAAGTCCTGTTTCAAATCTGGCCTGAGTATATTTTAACTGTTCAAGTCTGTCATAAACATTGACCTTTTGAACCTCTATTTCCATTTTTTTTGCTAAAGTATCATAATAGGCAAGAACTGTATTTAAAAGTATTTCTTCCTTTGTATACTCCAAATTAGCTTTATTCGATTTTAAAACATTTTTTGCCTGAGCAAGATAAAAGAAATATTTTCCTTGATTAATTGTAGACCATTCAAATTTAAACAAACTCTGAATTGGCACTTCATGGGTTGTTGTTGCTACAATTCCGCCGACCAGATACTCTCCTTCAAGATTTTGAAGGTCAAAATTATAATATATATCCGGAAGAAGTTGAAATTGAGAATTTTTATATAACCAGTATGATTCTCTCTTCACAGCGTCTTGAATTTTAATGTCATAATTTTGTTCCAGGGCAATTTTAATGCAATTTTCAAGATCCATATATACAAAAGAAACTCCAAGTTCATTTGAAATTTCTTTATCAATTATATATTGTTTTTCAATATCCGAAATACTTGCATTACCTTTTATTATTTGTGAAAAAGATTTATAACTCTCATTTTCGCAGCATTTAGTATACTCTTCTATATATTGCGAAACATCAGCAAAACCAGATAATTGAAATATTAAAAAAAATAATAAAACAACAACAATTCTCATAGCAAAATTATTGTTCAAATTTAAAAAAAATTACGTTGCCCGATAAGACAGTATCAAAAGGCTATTTATTTTCAAGCTTTTTTGTTCGCACCTGAATATCTTCCAGAAGTTTTCTGTTTATAGCCATAAGATCTGCAATTATACCGAATAAAAACGTCTGAAATCCTGTAATTACAAGCATAGATGAAATTATTAACGATTGAACATGCCCGTTTCCTTCATCAAGGAAATACAGAAACAGAAATCTTGCAACGAGTATAAACCCGGTTAAAAATATTGAACCTCCAATTAATGCAAAAAATCTAAAAGGTCTATATATAATAAACATTCTTAAAATTGTAAACGAATTTTTTTGAATATATGTAAAAATATTTTTTACAAGACGAGATTTTCTGTAACATGAATTAACTCTGATAGGTACGGATATAATATGAAGTCCTTTAATTTTAGATTGAATAACAGTTTCAATTGTATATGTATAATTATCAAACACATTAATAGACAATGCAGCTTCTCTTGAGAAAGCTCTAAAACCGCTGGGTGCATCTTCTGTCGCAGTTGAACTTAGCAGTCTTACTATCCTTGAACCTATTTTTTGTAATAATTTTTTAAATAAAGAAAATTCTTTAATTTTAGTTATTGGTCTGGCACCGATAACTATATCTGCTTTTTTTTCAAGGATTGGCTGCACCAGCTTTTCTATATCTTCTGCATTATATTGATTATCGGCATCAGTATTCACAATAATATCAGCACCCTCTTCAAGAGCCTTTTGTATACCAGCAACAAAAGTTCTGGCTAATCCTCTATGATGAGTTGTGGTTACAATATGATTAACACCATATTCTTTTGCAATTTCAACAGTCCTGTCAGTGCTGCCGTCATCGGATACCAAAACTTCTATTTCATCTATACCTTTGATCTTTTGAGGTAATTTCGATAATGTAACCGGTAACGATATTTCTTCATTATAGCAGGGTATTTGTATTATTAATTTCATACATTCCAATCTGTTATATAATAAAATATTATATTATATAAAATACATGTATCAAATAGGAACCATGAGAAGCAATACTACTTTTAAATTATTTATTATTTTAATCGTTGCACTTTTATTCAGACTATACTGCATAGATAAACCGGAAGGTCTGTGGAATGATGAATATGTAAGCTGGTATATTGCATCGAAAAGTTCTTTTTCAGATTTTTTATATAGAATGCTTCAAAATTGCCACATGCCTTTTTATTATTTTTATCTGAAATTTTGGATGTTTTTCTTTTCTGATACGGATTTATCACTGAGATTATCATCTGTTGTGCCGTCCATTATTAGTATTATAGTTATGTTTTTTAATGGGAAAGAGCTTAAGAATAATAATACGGGACTCACTGCTGCTTTTTTGACTGCTATAAGCTCTTTTAGTATTTATTTTGCACAGGAGGTAAGACTATATAGCCTGCTTTTTCTTTTTACTTCATTAACTGTTTTGTTTTTTATCAGAATAATTAAATATCAATCAAAAATAGACTTCATATTGTATTTTTCCGCTAATGCAATGGTTTGTGCAACTCATACACTCGGAATAGTTTTTTCTTTTTTTAATATTATTTGTCTGTTTATTTATTTATATAAAAATAATAATGAATGTAAAGATAAAATTAAAATCATCATTTCTGCACTAAAATATATTTCGCCGTTTATATTAGTTCTTCTTATTTTATTACCGTTTTTATTTGAAATTGCATTCTCAAAATCTTTATCACAGTTCTGGTCTAATTTTTCATATTCTAAAATTCTTTTCACTTTTGTAGATTATTTTTCACCGATACAAACCAATATAGTAAATTCACCCGATACATTTTCTACATATATATATTCGGACACACAACTAAATTATGTATTTATACTTTTTGCATTAATTCCGTTAATTATAGGATGTATCACAGTAGTTAAATCACTTTTATCTGAAAATAAAATAATAAACTATCTTTTTCTTTCTTCATTTCTGTTTTTTATTACAATTTCACTAATATCTCTAAGCGGGAAAATTATATTAATAACAAAATATACAAGTGAAATATATCCAGTACTTATTTTAATACTTTCTTACGGATTATTAGAATATAAAAATAAGTTTATAAAATACGGATTTATTTCTCTTTTTATCTCAATAAATTTAATTTATTTAATTATCTCCCCTGATGCAGCGCCAAGAAGAACACGTCCGGAAGGACATTTAGCAGTTGTACAGCTTTTAAATAATTCAAGACTTAAATACAGTGATAATGTGCTTTT
This sequence comes from Candidatus Gastranaerophilales bacterium, assembly GCA_944323535.1. Classification (GTDB taxonomy): domain Bacteria; phylum Cyanobacteriota; class Vampirovibrionia; order Gastranaerophilales; family Gastranaerophilaceae; genus Avigastranaerophilus. Next base: position 34,808 of record CALUSW010000004.1, read on the forward strand.
GACATATTATGATGTTGATAAATTTGAGAGATATTTACCTTCAAAAAATAAATACAGATTTTATTCAATAAATAAATTTAATTTCAATTATTTCATGTTTAACAATGAAGATTACGTGCAAACTATCAAACAGGGAAAGAATTTATATAAAAGTTATTTTGCCCAATTCCCGAATCCGGTGATAATGAAATATTCAAATGATTACTTTATAAGGAACATGAAAAAAGGAGAAAAAATAGGAATTATATTTTTAAATACCGTATCTTTTCTTTCTAATGATAACATACAGGATATATTAAAAGATGAAAAAAGATATAAATATACTCCATTTATATTCCTTGTATTTTCAACATTAAGAAATAATTTACTGCTATCATTCAAAGATGATTATAAGATAGATAGTATAACCGGTTCCGGAGATTGGACGCTTTTTGTATTTGAAAAAACACATTAATTATAATTGTGCGAATTAATCAGGATTCATCATGTCAGAAAGAGAGCTTAAACTAGAATTAATGTAATTTTTTAACGGAAGAGGGAAATCGTTAACGGAATGAGATAATAAATACTCACCGGCATCCTCTCGTGCCATTTCAAGAATATATATATCTTTTGTCAAGTCTGCAAGATGAAGTTCTAAAAGTCCGCTTTGTTTCACTCCCAGAAATTCTCCCGGACCTCTTATTTCCAAATCTTTTTCGGCAATAATAAAACCATTGTTAGTTTGAACTAACACATTTAATCGATGTTGTGTTTCCTCATTTTTAGAAGAAGAAACAAGAACACAATAAGATTGAACAGAACTTCTTCCAACTCTTCCTCTAAGCTGATGAAGCTGCGAAAGTCCAAATCGCTCGGCATTTTCTATAACAATTACAGTAGCATTAGGAACATCTACTCCGACTTCAACAACTGTAGTACATACAAGCACGTCATATTCTTTATTTTTAAAATCACTCATTACTTTATCTTTTTCATCAGTTTTCATTTTCCCATGCAATAAACCGACTTTTAGATCTGAAAAATATCCGTTTTTAAGATTTTCGGCTTCTTTTGCAGCTGCTTTAGCCGATAAAGTTTCAGACTCTTCTATTAACGGAAATACAATATAAGCTTGATGTCCCTTTTTTACCTCATCTTTAATTAAATCAAGAGCTTTTTTTCTTTGCCCTACAGAAATAAGTGAAGTTTTAACAGGTTTTCTGCCTTTAGGAAGTTCATCAATTACTGTTAAATCCAAATCACCATGAACAGTTAAAGCAAGAGTTCTTGGAATTGGAGTTGCTGTCATTGTAAGCATTTGCGGTATTTCTGCTTTTGTTTTAAGAATGTTTCTTTGCTTTACTCCGAATCTGTGCTGTTCATCTATTACAATTGCACCTAAATTTTTAAATTCAATATTATCTTGTATCAAAGAATGAGTCCCGACGGCAATATTAATCTGTCCGTTTCTTAAATCTTTTTCAAGCTGAGTACGCAGCTTCTTTGAATTTGACGAAGTAAACAGTGCAACATTTATGCCAAGAGGTGTAAGCCACCTGACAAAATTATTAAAATGCTGCTGTGCTAATATTTCTGTTGGCGCCATTATCGCAGTCTGAAATCCGTTTTCAATGGCAGCAAGAAGCATTATACAGGCCACTACGGTTTTACCGCTTCCTACATCTCCCTGTAATAGCCTTTGCATGGGTCTAGTTGAGTTAATATCATTCAATATCTCGTTAACGGCACGTTTTTGGGCATCAGTAAGTTTAAAAGGAAGATTTTTTATAAAAGTCATAACCAAACCGTCATCTTTAATATTTAAAGATACCGTTTTATATGACTTTGTATTATGTTCTTTCATTAATAATAATTTTACCTGCAGAAGAAAGAGTTCTTCATAAACAAGAGTAAAACGAGCTTTTTCAAGCTGTTCCTGGCTATCAGGGAAGTGAATAATTTGAAGTGCATTTTTTCTGTCAAGTAAATCATGTTTTAACATTAATTCTTTGGGAATTAGATTATAAATTTTATTTTTATAGGTTTCCAAAGCATAATTTATAACTTTTCTAAGCGCCTTTATATTTAGATTTTCTACAAGAGGATAAATCGGAACTATTCTTCCCAAATTTAGATTTGAACTGTCGGTATTATTATCTCCTGCTACTTGGAACTGCGGTTTATCTATAGTGATTTTTTTTGAAAATTTATCAAATTTAGCAGTGCCGGATACAAAAATATTAGCATATTTAGGAAATTGGGATTTATATCTTTCTATAGAGTATCTGTTGATTTTTGAATAAAAGAAATTAAGATCAAGAAAGCCTGACTCATCAGTAATAGTAACTTTTATTATTGTCAAACTATTCTTCGTTGTATAAGTATTCACAGAAGATATCCGCCCGTATATAGTCACATTTTCGCCTAATTTAAGGTTTTTAATAAGACACCTTGAAGAATAATCTATGTATCGTTTCGGATAATAACTAATTAAATCAAATACGGAAAAAATTCCCGCTTTATTAAGAATATATCCGAACTTAGGACCGACACCTTTTAAGCTGACGACATCTGTATCAAATAATTCTTCATCTAAGGGTATTTCTGGATTCTTTTCTTTTGGTGAACTTTCCTCTTTTAAAACGGTCATTTCTGCTTTTAACAGAGCAGCTAATCTTGAAATTGTTTTTTTTCGCTGAAAAATATTCTCTTGAGGATAATGTTCAAAAGCCTCAATTATAGGAAGCCATTTTATGTTTTTTCCGGAATTAATATATATTTTCTTAAGATTTTTAAGAATAAATCCGGCAAAAGAAGATTCTTTTCCCATAATATTTATGAATTTATATTTTTCTTCAACCTGAATGGCTCGTCTTATCTGTTCTATATCAATATTTTTCAAATTATTTTTATTCACATTAATCCTTAATTTTCAAAATTTCATAAATATCAATAGGAATGGATTTCCCTTTTATTTTCATTTGGCTCAATTTAACAACTTCAACATTATCTTTGACATATTCATAAGTATATTCACTTATTAAGAACTGGGTTTTTAAAATTTTATTATAAGCCTCAATTCTTGAAGCAAGATTAACATTATCACCTATTACCGTGTATTCAAGTCTTTCTTCTGACCCAATATTTCCTGCAAAAACTTCTCCGGTATTAATACCAATTCCGACGGTAATTTCTGGTCTGCCCTCAGATAACAGCTTTTTTCTTAGTTCTTTAACACTTTGAATAATTTCCAGTCCGCATTTAATTGCATCTATAGCATGGTTTTCATTTTTTATAGGCTCACCGAAAACAGCGAGAACACCGTCACCCATATATTTATTAATAATGCCTCGATACTTGCCTATTATAGGTTCAATTACGGAAAAATACTCATTTAAAATCGATGAAACTTCCTGCGGAGATAATTTTTCCGATATTTGCGTAAAATTTCTGATATCAACAAAAAGAATTGTAACAACTGCCCTGACACCGCCAAGCTTCAATTTATCAATATTTTCCATTACTTTCTTCATTACATCTTTTGAAATATATTTTCCCATTGCATATCTAATCATTTCACTGCTTTTATCTGTAGTAATTACAGAATATATTTTTTTAAGAACAGCAGCCGTATACATTGATATTACGGGAGTTAACGGCGGAACATAAATACTACAAAAATATTCATAAAAATAATAAAACAAATACAAAAAAGATAAAAGTGACGTAAAAATAATATTATTTTTAAAATCTCTAAAGCCTCTTATTATAAAAAAGCAGAAAATAACAGTAATTATTAAAGAGAAATCATTTTTATTTATTGATTTAAAAGTATTTGAAAGCATATTATTAATCATAGTTGCATGAACATCCATATCGGATTGTTTATCCAATATCGGCGTTTCACTCATCTGATCCCATACATTTTTATCTGCATTTAATCCGACAATTACAATTTTATCTTTAAATTCCTCCGGATTAATTTTTGGATTTTTTCCGTTTTTTAAATCATAATATGAAACAAGTACATCAATGGCAGAATATGTTTTGTGAGTATAATATTCTTCTACGGGAGAATACCAGTTGTAATAAGTAAAGATACCGTTAACATTGTTCCCGATATAATCTTTTGACGTTTTTTGGATAACAGGAATTTTTAAAGTTTTACAATTATCATCCGAACATAAAAAATCATCATACAATACAAATGAATTTATGCCCGTATACATGGAATATGCACTGAGAGCTAAAGAAGGATACAATTTATCTCTAAATTGAATAACCGGCATATAACTTCTTACAAATTCGTCATTATCCTCGGGAATAATAGAAAAAGCAAGATTTATTGAATTTTCAAGCATTTCCTTCGGAAGTTTTATTATTCCTTTATAAAGAGAAGGCAGAGGATTTTTTCTTTTATCCGTTATTGTTACATTTGATTTTGACTCAAATATTTTATAATATTCGGAAGGAAGAACATCGCCCGCCATATTTGAATTAAGAAAAAAATAGCTGTTAATTAACTTTTTTTGATTTTTAATTCGTTTATAAAACTCTGAATCATTTTCAGGATAATAGGAGTCGGGAAGCATAATTACATTATGAAAAATAATTGCTTTTGCAAATGCTTCATTTTCCAAATAATCAAAAATATCTGTAAATAAATCTTTTTTCCAAGGCCAGGTAATTTTATCAAGGGATTGATTATCTATTACGACAAGTACAACTTGATTAGATGCAATATTTTTTTTAATAAGAAGAGAATTTTTAGTAAAATAATCATTAACTTTAACATCTAAAAAGTTCGATGAAAGAGTATATACGGAATACAGTATTACTAAAAAAAGAAAAAATATTATTATTTTAGGCGTAAAATTTTTATACATAAGACAATTTTAACCAAATTACATAATTTTGCAAAAAATTTTACTTATATTAATGAAAAAATTTATGCTTCGTGACATGAAAATGTCTTTATAATAGAATTAAATATATATTTTGAGAGGAAGAAAAAATGAAAATATCATTGGAATGGCTGAATGAATTCGTAGATATAACGGATATTACAGTTGAAGAGATAGTCAATGCACTCACAATGAGCGGTTTGGAAGTAGAAGAAATAGAGAAAACCGGACCAAAATTCACAAATATTATTACAGCTGAAATAAAAGCAATAAAACAGCATCCTAATGCCGATAAACTTCATCTTGTTGATGTTAATTTAGGCAATGAGATTAAAACAGTAGTATGCGGTGCTCAAAATATAAAAGAAGGACAGATAATACCTTATGCTTCAGTCGGTTCTAAAGTATTTTCAAGAAAAACAGGAGAATTATTTGAACTTACTCCGGCAGTTATAAGAGGGGTTGAGTCGCAGGGGATGTTATGTTCTCAAGATGAACTGGGACTTGAAGGCATGCAGGAAGAAGACGGCATTCTCATTTTAAATAATATATACAATAATTTAAAAATCGGTTCAAAATTAGAAGATATTTTGAATATAAAGGAAGATACAATTATTGATGTTTCGCCGACCCCTAACAGAGGTGATGAAATGTCTGTAATTGGTGTCGCAAGAGAAATTGCCGCTTTATTTAATAAAGAATTGAATTTTTCAAAATTAGAATACACAAAAAATCTTTCTACAGATAAATTTAAAGTCGAAATTATTGACAAAGACACCTGCAGCTATTATGCAGTTGGTTTATTAAAAGATATTATAATTAAACCTTCACCCGACTGGATGAGAAGAAGACTTGAAGTATCCGGTATTCGTTCTATTAACAATGTAGTTGATATAACAAACTATGTTCTTCTTGAATACGGTCAGCCATTGCATGCTTTTGATATGAACAAGCTTGACGGATATATATGTGTAAGAAGGGCACATGAAGGTGAAACGATAGTTACTCTTGACGGAATCGAAAGAAAACTCAATCATGATTCCGTATTATGTGCTGACAGGAATAAAGGAGTATGCGTTGCAGGCGTATTTGGCGGCGAGAATTCCGAAATTGATAATAACACAAAAAATATTGTATTAGAGTCTGCCTGCTTTACACCGGCAACAAACAGAAAAAATGCCAGAAGCGTAGGATACAGAAGCGAAGCCTGCGCAAGATTTGAAAGAGGAATTGATATAACAAACACAAAACCTGCTCTTTTAAGAGCTATGCAGCTTATGACAGAATATGCGCAAGCAAAAGTCGAAGGCATTGTAGAAACCGGCTCCGACAAATGCGAAGATATAGAAATAACATTAAGATTTAAACAAGTTAAAAAAATCCTCGGAATAGATATTCCCGCTCAGAAATGTATTGAAATTCTGGGAAATCTTGGATTCAAACTTCTGGGCAAAAATGATATTGCCGCAAAATTAATAACTCCCAGCTACAGAGTAAATGATGTAATGCAGGAAATTGATTTAATTGAAGAAATTGCAAGAATATACGGTTACAATAAAATTGAGCCTACCCTGCCGCAGAAAACAAAATCTCCAGAAATCACAAATCAGGAAAAATTAATAAAATCTGTAAACTCCTTGTTCCTTGGTTTTGGATTTAATGAAGTTACAACATCTTCCCTAATAGGAGAACCACTGCTTAAGCAGTTCGGCTTGTCTTATAATAAAGAAAGGGCCGTATATGTCCAGAAACCCCAGTCTGACGAACATACAATGCTAAGACAAACAACTATTGCCAATATTTTAAACACAATTAAATATAACTTTGACAACGGACAAAAAAACATCTGGATATATGAAATCGGCAAAACATACAGCATAACTCATCAAGCGACAGAAAAAGACAGCGGTGTTACGGAAAGTCAGATATTATCGGGAGCAATAACAGGAGATACTAATTGCAATTTATGGAAAAACAGAGATAAAGCAGATTTTTATGTTCTAAAAGGAGTTATTGAAAATTTATTTTCTTTATTAAATATTTCTTCCAGAATAAAATTATCGCCTGCTAAAGACTGTGAATATCTGCACCCCGGAAGAAGCGCACAAATTGTACTTCTTGGGAAAGTACCTGAAGTAGTTGGCTGTTTTGGAGAAATATATCCTATAATCAAAGATAAATTAAAAATCAATCAGGATGTTTATTTATTTGAAATTAACCTGGGTAAATTAATTGAAGCTGCTTCTACAAATGTAGTTAAATATAAAACACTGCCGCAATATCCTGAAGTTCAACGAGATATATCTTTTGCAATTGAAAAAGGTATTTCTAATGAGCAAATAATGCTTGCAATTAAAAAGAGTGCAGACTCTAAATTATTCAAAGGAGCAAACCTGTTTGATATATACGAGGGAGAACATATTAAGGAAGGCTTTAAGAGTATGGCATACAGAATAACGCTTCAAGATGAAGCCTCAACACTAACAGATGAAATTATAGAAAAACAAATTTCATCAATCAAAGCAGGGCTAATAAAAAAATTCCCAACTGTAAGTATAAGATAGAACTTTTCTCGAATATATTTCAATCTATAGTCGTATTAATATTCCATACACCTGCCGGCTTAATACTATTAGCGGCAGGTATTAATTTGTTTATATTTGCTGCTTTTAAATCTTAATAATACACAACAAATTCATATACTATACATGTAAAAATATTAATAATTTTGTATCATAACGTAATAATTGAATATTTTTTCTTGAAAAGAAGTAATAAAAAGATATAATAATAATATGATTTACGGGATGTACATGCAGATAATAAATACATTACAAAATCATTTGGGGATTATATCAAGGAGGAATTTATAGTGCTAAAAACCAAAGAACTTGGCAGACCAATAGCGGTTAGGAGATGGACAAATACAGCTTTAGAATGCTATAAAAGAGGCTGTGTTTGTGAGGGATGTTTTTATACAGACTTTTTCAACGGCACTTCACAGCGCTGTCAGATGAAAGCCTCTGTATTAGAACTGGTGAGAGTACTTGGCAAGCCTAATGTAGAATTACAACAGGTTTTGGTGGATTAGTTAAACTCATATTATTTTAAAGACTCCTTATTAGGAGTCTTTTTTTATCGGAACTTTAAACTAATTAATATATAAACTAAAAAAGCCTCATTTATTAATCAAGGCTTTTTAGTTTTGCAATAAAAACAGAATTTTAAGAAAAGTTATATAATCTCTTTATATTCCTCCGTATTATTTAGGAGATTATAATCTATTTCATTTTCATTGTCCGCAATTACTGCCGTAACAACAGCATCACTGCAAACATTAACAGTAGTCCTAATCATATCTACAATACGATCTATTGCAAATAAGAACGCAAATCCTTCAACGAGCTGTTGCGGAGATAATCCCAATCCGTTTAAAACAAGAGCAATTGTTATAAGCCCTGAACCCAGAATACCTGCACACGTACTTGATGCAATTATAGCAAGCACCATAATTTGTATAATTTGAATCGGTTCAAGGGTAATACCGTATGCCTGCGTCAGGAAAATAACGGCAACAGTCTGGAATAAAGCAGTACCGTCCATATTTAAAGTTGCACCTAAAGGAAGAACGAAACTGCAAACTTTATGAGAAATTCCTCTCTTTTCACAACAGGCAATAGTTAAAGGAAGTGTAGCGCTGCTGCTTGCGGTACCGAATGCAACAAGTAAAGCTTCAATTATTGCCGTATAGAAAGTACCTATAGGAACTTTGCTGAAAAATTTGAGTAATAACGGATATACAACAAAAAACTGTAAACAAAAACCTACAAATACGACGGCAAAGAACTTCGATATCGTAGAAAATATACTTAGTCCGAATGTGGAGACAGCAACCGTTGTTAAAGCAAAGATACCGGGAGCTGCAAATATCATAATCCAGTCGGTTACCTTCATTGTTGCGGCAAATACAGATTCAAAAAAGGAAACTATTGGTCTGTTAATTTCTCCCACTTTAGACAAAGCAAGCGAAAAGATAAGAGCAAAGAATATAATAGGAATCATCTCCCCTTTTGCCAGTGATTCAAGAGGGTTTTGAGGTATCATATTTAAGAATAGATTGCCCAGCTGTGACCTTTGATCATGCAAAACATTATTAACCTGATTTTGTATTTCAAGAGCAGATGATTGGCTTATATACTCCTGAACACCAATACCTGGTTTAATCCACAAAACAAGAAGTGCACCTATTGTAACAGCAAGAATTGTTATAATTCCATAATATAAAATCATTCTCTTACCAAACTTACCGATTTGCTTGCTGTCGCCGATACTTGAAATACCAACAACTATTGCACTGCAAACTAAGGGTATTACAACCATTTGTATCACTCTAATAAAAGCCTGCCCGATAAGATTGAGTAATTTTATAAAAGGAACAAGAATACCCTGATTTTCATGAAGATAGTTGCCGAAAATAATACCTGCTATAATAGCCAAAAATATATGCCAATTACGTTTTATACCTAAACCGATTGCAACAAATAAAGTTTGAACGTGTAATTTCATAAATACCTCTTATTCATACTAAAGTGTACTAATTGTACAATTATTTCAATAATAATTCAACTATTTAACAAAATATATAACATTAACCGATTTTTTATAATAGAATGTAAAAAGTAGTCAGGTTAATAGAGTTTATGTTCATGTCAGTTAATCAGAAAAAAATTTTTTATTTTATTGCCATAGGCGGAGTAGGAATGAGTGCACTTGCTAAATATCTTGCAGAAAAGGGCTATACTGTTTACGGTTCTGATTCTGCAGAAAGCAAATATACTCATTTACTTGAAGAAAAAGGCATTAAAGTATATATCGGACATGACGAGAATAACATAAAAAAAAATATGGTTATTGTTGCAAGCAGTGCAATAAAAAATGACAATCCCGAACTAAAAAAAGCACAGGAATTGAAATTAAAGATAAATCATCGCTCTGACATATTAAAGATGATTTCTGATGAATTTTCAAACAACAAAAATTCCTGTTATATAGGGTTTTCAGGAACACACGGCAAAACGACGACAAGCGGATTATGCTCATATTTGTTAAACAAAGCAGGTTTTTGCCCTTCTTTTGTTGTAGGTGGAATTATTCCCGACTTAAATACAAACGGAGAATATAATCAAGACAAATATTTTATTGCGGAACTTGACGAATCAGACGGAACTATTGAAAAATATTCTACTGACATTTCCGTAATAAATAATCTTGAAGAAGATCATCTTGACTATTACAAAAACGGTTTTGAAGATATTTCAAATACATTCAATAAATTTCTTTCAAATAAGCCTGATCAAAAAGTTATTATAAATATCGATAATGACGGATGCAAAAAATTTATGAAAAAATATCCCGGATATAATTATATAACTTTCGGGCTTAAAGAAGCTGACTATACTGCTAAAGATATAACTTACAGCGGACTTGGCTCTTCTTTTGACATTTTTCTCTCTGGGCAAAAAACGGAAACAATATCTCTTTCGATACTGGGTGAACATAATGTATATAACGCATTAGCGGTTTACGCGGCAATTAAAGAAGCCGGAATAGACACAAAAAATCTAATTAAATATTTTTATGAGTTCAGCGGTATGGGGAGAAGATTTCAAAAAGTATGCGACATTAATAATATAAAAATTTATGATGATTATGCTCATCATCCGAGTGAAATAAAAACCACCTTAAACTCCGTAAAAAAAGCACTACAGAAAAATCAAAGACTTATAGCAGTATTTCAGCCGCATAGATACACCAGACTTAAATCTCTATGGAATAATTTTAAAGAATCATTCCATAATGCAGATTTGCTTTTGATAACGGATGTATACCCTGCAGGAGAAAAAGAAATTGCAAATATAACTTCCGACAAATTTGCAAAGGAACTAAAAAATAAAGATGTAAAATATATAAGCGGCAGTATGGATGAATGTACAGAAAAAATTTTCCCTTTACTTAAAGAAGGCGACATTGTTATTACTCTGGGAGCCGGAACCATAACACAGCTCGGAGGATTACTTGAAAAAAAATTAAAAGGTAATAGTTAAATGACAGATATTTTTGAAAATTATTCAGTTAAAAACGAATCAACATTTAAAATCGGAGGTATAGTAAAAAAGGCAGCATTTCCGCATACAATTGAAGAAATGGTAAATCTCTTAAATTCAAACGAATATGATATTGTACTCGGAAGCTGTTCCAACATCTTATTCAGTTCCGGCAAAATAGATAAAAATATAATATTTACTAAACATATAAAAGACTATAAATTTGAAGATCCAAAATTAACAGTCTCATGCGGAACAAAAGGTGCTTTAATTTCAAAAGAATGCAGGGAACGGGCTTTAACAGGATTTGAATTTTTAATAGGTTTTCCGGGCAGCTTTGGCGGAATGATATATATGAATGCCTCTGCACATAACCAGTCAATATCTGATTGTTTTGTATCGGCAAGATTATTTGATATTAAAAACGCAAAAATTATTAATTTCAATAAAGATGATATGAATTTTTCATACAGAAAATCCGGATTATTAAACGGTAATTATATATTATTAGATGCAGTATTTGAACTAAAAGAAGGTTCGAAAGCAGCAATTGAAGAATTAATGCAAAGAAATATAGAATTCAGAAAATTAAGACAACCGTCCTTATCTTTCGGAAATGCAGGAAGTATATTTAAAAATCCTGTTAATGATTCAGCCGGAAGACTGCTTGATCTAGCGGGAACAAAAGAAGAAAAATCCGGCGGCGCCGCAGTCTTTGAAAAACACGCAAATTTTATAATTAATAAAAATAATGCAACTTCGTTTGATGTTGTAAATTTAATGTATAAAATGTATTCAAAAGTAAAAGAAAAATATACAATAGAACTAGAACCAGAAATAAAATATATAGGAAATGAAGGAACGGAAGAGTATAAAATATGGGAATTAATGACTTCAAAAAATATCCAAACAACACAAAAATAGCTGTTTTATGCGGCGGAATGTCAAGTGAAAGAGATGTCTCGCTGCGCTCCGGAAAAAATGTATACGAGTCACTTAAAAGACTCGGGTATATAAACGCAGAATTAATTGATGTTGACAAAAATATCGCAAAAACACTATCTGATAAAAATATAGAAGCCGCTTTTAACGTTCTTCATGGAAAATACGGAGAAGACGGCTGTATACAAGGGATACTCGAAATACTTAAAATTCCATACACAGGAAGCGGTGTTATGTCAAGTTCTATTTGTATGAACAAAGAATACACAAAAAGAATACTTTCAACCTGCAGTGAAATTCCTTTAATAAAATCTGTATTAATAAAAAAATTTGATAATTTATACGAAAAATGCAAAGAATTAAAATATCCTTTAATTACAAAGCCTGTCTGTGAAGGATCAAGTTTTGGAATTACAAAGGTAAATAGCGAAAGTGAACTTGAAAATGCATATAAAATAGCAGCAAAATATAATAATGATGTTCTTGTTGAAGAATTTATAGACGGATTTTTTATTACCGTCGGAGTACTGGAAAAAGACGGAAAAGCTTTTGCCACCGAAATTCTTGAAATAAGACCAAAGAATGAATGGTATGATTTTGAAGCAAAATATACAAAAGGAATGTCAGAATTTATTGTACCGTCTAAATCTCTTACTGAAGAGAGCACAAAAAATATAAAAGAACTTGCAGTTAAGGCACATGTTACAGCCGGCTGCAGCGGTGTATCCAGAATTGATTTTATGGTAAAAGACGATAAGCCGTATTTTTTAGAAATAAATACAAGCCCGGGAATGACCGATATCAGCGACTTACCTGCTCAGGCAAATGCAATGGGAATTAACTATGATGAACTGGTACTGTTAATATTAAATAGTGCAGGGCTCAATAAATAAATGTCAGATGAATATATAATACAAAGAAGAATAAAGCATCAAAAACTTCGCCGAAAAGCCAGGCGGGGTGAGATAATGCTGAGAAGAACATATAAATTTGTAAGATTCGTATTCATAATTTTTATTTTCTATTTCGTATACAGAATTTCAATTTGTCATTACTGGTATTTAAGCTCTAACATTTATAACGAACCCTTAGGTAAACACATTGAAATATTGGGCAATGACATAGTTTCGGAAAACAAAATATTAAAAACCCTGAAAAGTTTTCCTGTTGAAAAAAAACCTTTATATATGACAGATCCGGCACCGATATCAAATAAAATAGAAGAACTGACTCCAATAAAAAGAGCCTACGTAAGAAGATATTGGCTGCCGGCAAGATATCTTATTATGGTGGAAGAGGTCACGCCGGCAATTGAAATTGCACCCTCAGAGGACGCACCTTCCGTTGCGGCGCTGGCTTTTACCGGTGAACTTATAACAAGGGAGTATCTTCCCCTAAAGAGCAGCTTTAACACCGCAAAGATATTAAGTTACGGAACTAAAGGCGACGATTACGAGAACTGGAACATTGAAAAAATAAATAACTTATACAAACTTTTTGTACTTCTGGAAGAATATTCCGGTGAAAAAGTTATGTTTATAGATTTAAGAATTCCCCATAATGCTTTTGCTCAGCTTGAGAGTGTAAAAATAAGACTCGGAGAAATTGACCCGTCTGTATTTGAACGAATAAAAGCTATACATGATATATTGCCTGCAATTAGCGATTTGAAACTAAAAACACAATATATAGATTTGTCATGGAAAAATACACAATATATAAAAGAAATTGAAAATTAATTTAATTCATAATAAGCAATGCCCGAAACATATTTGCTAATTTCATCCTTTTCAAAAGTAACTTCGACAGATGTATCCCAAGGATTAACAAGAACAACATTATTTCCTTGAACTTCTTTAATACTCCAAGAATGCGAACTATTTGTCAATACAACATTCTCTCCGTTTATATCTTTTGCAATTATTGGAGATGACGGCACCAAATCATCGTCACCATTCCAAAAACTTATTGTTGCACAATAGTTTTCAGGATTTTTTTCTAATAAGTCATATACATAATCCATATTGCTTTTAAACAAATATGTTAAGCCGGGAATTTTCCTTAAAATTGAAGATAAAAAATCATCTTTATAAGCCAAATGTTCACAATTATACTGATGTTTAGATATATCACCCGTAAGTAAATAGACAGCATCTTTCATAATTCCGCCGCTAATAGAAGTTTCTCCTTCAATAGCCGCTTGTTTTATAAAGTCAGGAGCCTCAGTCTGCCCCGAGCGAATTTTATTCATAATTTTTCTATATGCTATTTCAAAAAGGATAACATCATCATCGCCTTTAGCATATTTCCCGTTATTTTTTCGTCGAACATTTCTTCTTTTGTAACTTTCACAGAGGTATCCACACCTTTAAAATTAATAGAAAAATCACCGTTCTGGTCAATTTTCACAGCATTATTTAATAGTTTTTCGCCATTTTTCGAAAAACTTAAACTCGTTAAAGTGGCAATAAGCCAGCAATCGCCCAAAGATCCCTGACTTGTTTCATCTATTTTTTTATTAATATCAAATTGATAATTTTCACTTAAAATATATTTGTCTTCTATATCAGATAACTTATTACCTGTTGTCACCAAAAATAACAATTGCACAAGATTATCAGAATTTATAGAAGAAATCCCTTCATTTGCAATTTTATTAATTAAAGAAGAAGAAGTTTTGGTACTGACGGCCTGTTCTATTATATCATTCATTCCGGAGAAAAAAGCCGCAACATTCTTTTCACAGTTAGAAAAAGTTTTATCGGAAGGAAATGAATTTTCAATCTGCGTTTCCGATACAATAATACTTCCATAAGACGTCCTTAAATAATAATTGCCATCTTCAAATACAACAGAATCATTCAAAAGTTCCAAAACTTTATTTTTATCTTCAACTGATAAATTTTCATAAGCATCAGACAATGCAGAAAAATCTTCATTTTGAAAATATTCACTATAGTCTTCATAAAAGATTTCCTGATTTTCGGAATCATCTTGTATTTTGAATACAGATAAACAATCCTGGTCAATATTATCACCAGATAAATATATATTTGACAAAGATGAATTATAATTTTCTCTTTGTATAGACTCACTAATATATGTCATTTATTCTCTCTTAATTCTTATATATATATTAAAAAATTTTTTTTATTAAAATTGCGTTTTCTATTGTAAAAAAAATTTTTTTATTCTAATATAATATAGTCAGAAAATTTAAATCCAAATCATAACATGCGAAAGGCTTCTTTATACAAAATAAAAGGCTGTTTACATGTTTTTTTATTTTTAAGGATTAAAACAAAGAAAGGCAAATACAGTGGAAGAAACAAAAACTAAAAGTAAAAAAAGAAAAATTGAAACTACAACCGAACCCCAGCAAAATGAATGGAAAGAACAAGTTATTCAGGTAAGAAGAGTAACAAAAGTTGTAAAAGGCGGTAAAAAGCTTAGTTTTAGAGCAATTGTTGTAGTCGGAAATAAAAACGGACAGGTTGGTGTCGGCTGTGCTAAAGCATCTGAAGTTATAGTTGCAATACAAAAAGCTGTTGCAGACGGCAGAAAAAATTTAATCAACGTTCCTATATTTAAAACAACAATTCCACATCCTATAACGGGTCGTTCCGGAGCAGGCAGCGTAATGCTAAAACCGGCATCACAGGGTACCGGAGTTATCGCAGGCGGCGCAGTTCGTGCAGTTCTTGAACTTGCCGGAATTGAAAATATATTAAGCAAATCATTAGGTTCAAAATCACCGTTAAATGCTGCAAATGCGACATTAAACGCTCTTTTAGATTTAAAACCGTTTGATGTTGTTGCAAAAAGACGCGGTTTATCATTAAAAAATATGCTAAATTAAGAGGATTAAACAATGGCAAATAAAACTATAAAAATTACTTTAGTTAAGAGCCTTATCGGCTCAACCGAAAAACAGAGAAAAGTTGCAAAAGCTCTCGGCTTAACTAAAAAAGATCAAACAGTAGAGCATGTTAACACACCTGTAATTCAGGGAATGGTTAACGCAATACCGCATTTATTAAAAGTAGCCGAGTAATAAGAAAGGTAATCTAAAATGTCAGAAAGAATAAAATTAGAAGATTTAAGACCGGCTGAAGGTTCAACCGGTAAAATAAAAAGAGTAGGACGCGGAAGATCATCAGGAATGGGAAAAACATCTTGCCGCGGTAATAACGGAGAAGGACAAAGAGCCGGAAGATCTTCAAAAAGAGGGTTTGAAGGCGGACAGATGCCGGGATACAGACAAATGCCAAAGTTAAAGGGTTTCAAAAACTTTAATGCGATTAACTATGCACAAATTAATGTCGGTGAACTGGCTAATATAAAAGCTGATGAAATTTCATTAGAATCATTAAAGGCTGAGGGCAAAGTATCAGTAAAAGCTCAAGCATTAAGAGTACTTGGCAACGGAGAAATAAATAAAGCAGTTACTGTAAATGCAAGATATTTTACACAATCAGCAAAAGAAAAAATTGAAAAAGCAGGCGGAAAGGTACAGTTAGTATAATGCAGCAATACACACCAAGCCAGCAAAATTTACAAGCTATGCTGTCAAATCTGAATATTGCCGGACTAAAAACAAAAATCATATTTACTCTTGCAATGATAATGGTTTTTCGTTTATGCGCACAGCTTCCCTTATTTGGTATTGATTCAACAAGTTTTGCAAATCTGGCGGCTACAAATAATCTGATAGGCTTTTTGGATATGTTTTCGGGCGGTGCGCTTGGAAATGTTTCCATAATTGCTTTAGGTATAGGTCCTTATATTACAGCTTCTATTATAATGCAGCTTCTGGCTGTTGTAATTCCTCATCTTGAGCAGCTGCAAAAAGAAGAAGGTGAAGCAGGCAGAAGAAAATTATCACAATATACACGTATTTTTACAATAGTAATAGCTGCAATTCAATCAGTTGTTTTTGTAATATATTTACTTAAAACGGCCCGCGGTGTTATTATGCCTGATGTAAATATTTTCGCGTTTGCTATAGGCTCTGTCATCATTCTAACGGCAGGTTCCGCTTTCACAATGTGGATGGCTGAATTAATGACAGAAAGAGGTATCGGAAACGGAGCTTCAATGCTTATCTTCTGCGGTATTATTTCTAAAATACCTTTTTATACAAGCCAGACAGCAACCTTAGTAAGCGGTAATTCTTCACTGCAGCCCGGTTTGTTTTTACTATTATTAATATTTTTTGCAACAATGATTTTTATAGTTATAATGCAGGAAGCAGCAAGAAAAGTTATAATAGTAAATCCCAGAAGACAGGTCGGAAACAAAGTGTATGGCGGTACAAACACCTTTATTCCGTTCAAACTAAATCCGGGCGGTGTTATGCCGATTATCTTTGCAATAGCTATTTTATTATTTCCAACGACAATATTGGGTTTAGTCGGACAGTCAAACATAAGTAATGATACTTTAAGAAATATAATTGTATCATTATCAAACTTTTTAAGTCCTTCAGGATGGGCATATAATGCAGTTTATTTCCTGTTAATATTTGGATTAACTTTCTTTTATGCATCGATTATTCCTAATTTGCAGCCGAAGGAAATAGCAACAAACCTGAAAAAATACGGTTCATCAATACCCGGTATAAAACCGGGACGCCCTACAGCCGAAGCACTTGATAAAATATTGAGTAAAACAACCTTTATAGGTGCATCAGGTTTGGCAATTATAGCATTAATTCCTTCTATTGCTTGTCATATAACCGGTATAACAACATTGCAAGGAATTGGAGCCACTTCATTAATAATTATGGTAGGTGTTGCACTTGATTTTATAAACCAGGTCAGAACAAACCTCTTGCCAAAAAATTATGAAAGCTTTTTAAGACAATAAAAATAAGTCAAAATAATTTTAGCAATAAACTTAAATATACAAATTAAAATGAGCTTTAACCGGCTCATTTTTTATGCAAAAAAATTTGATATGGTATAATTAATTAGAAAAATATTAAATTTACAGGTGAAAAAATGAAACAAGAATTTATTTTTATTGGTCCTCCGGGAAGCGGAAAAGGCACGCAAACAAAATTATTATCTAAAGATTATAATCTTCCGCATATTGATACAGGCTCCCTGTTAAGAGAAGAAGTATCATCCGGAAGTGAAAACGGGAAACTCGCAAACAGTTTTATGGAAAAAGGACAGCTTGTTCCCATTGAGCTTGTTTCCCAAATTATAAAAAACAGGCTTTTAAAAGATGATTGTAAAAACGGATTTATTCTTGACGGATATCCGAGAAGTCTTGAACAAGCAGAGGCTCTTGATAATATACTAAAAGAAGTAAATTCGGATACAAATATTAACCTGCAGGCATTCTATTTTAATGTCCCCGAAGAAAGATTAATAGAAAGACTTGTCAACCGCCGTTCATGTCCAAGATGCGGAACAATATATAATCTAAAAACAATGAATTTAAAAAACAAAGAAATATGTGAAAATTGCGGAAGCAAATTAGTCCAAAGAGATGACGATACCGAAGAAATTGCAAGAAAAAGATTTGATACCTATTTTGCACAAACTGAGCCGCTAATTGAATTTTACAAAAAAAGAGGAATATTAACAGAATTGGATGCAAGTTTATCCATTGAGGAAATATACAAAAATTTAACCGGAGCAATAAAAAACTATGTCAATTCATAGAAAATCGAAACACGATATAAATTTAATGAAACAGGCTGGCAATATTGTAGCACTGGTTCATGCTGCAATGAAAGAAGCCGTAAAAGAGGGGATTACAACGCAGGAACTTAATGATATCGCATATAAAATTATAAAACAAAATAAAGCTGACCCGACATTTCTGGGTTACCACGGCTTTCCTGCAACAATTTGTGCTTCAGTAAATGAACAGGTGGTACATGGATTTCCTTCAAATAATGTTATTTTAAAAAGCGGAGACATAATAAGTATAGATGTTGGCGCAACTTATAAAGGATTTGTAGGTGACAGTGCCTGGACATATCCTGTTGGTGACATTTCTGATGAAAAGAAAAAACTTCTTAGGGCTACGGAGGAATCTTTATTCGCCGGCCTCGAATTCATGAAAAGCGGCGAAAAACTTGAAAATGTTGCAGGAGCAATAGAAGATGTTGCAAAAAAATATAATCTGGGAATTGTAAGACAATATGGCGGGCACGGAGTCGGAAGACAAATGCATGAAGAACCCTTTGTATATAATTACAGAACAAACTGCCCGCTTATACTCTTAAAAGGAATGACTATTGCAATTGAACCAATGCTAAATTTAGGATGTGATGACGTTTATGTACTTGATGATGAATGGACAGTCGTAACAAAGGATCATAAACCATCAGCACACTTTGAACACACCGTTCATGTTACGGATGACGGACCTGAGATACTGACAAAACTGTTATAAGGAATAAAAAATGATTGAAATGAAAGTTATGGGTATTGCTATAGATACGGCAAGCGGCTCACCGATAATTGTATTAAATGATAAAGAAAATAGAAAGGCTCTGCCTATATGGATTGGCAGTGCAGAAGCAAGTGCAATTATAAGAAAAATTGAAAACATAAAAGTTTTAAGACCTATGACACATGATTTAATAATAGATATTATTGAGAAAACAGGATATGAAATAAGCCGTGTAGAAATTAACGATGTTGAGAAAGAAACATATTATTCAACAATATTCCTTGCGAATGAAGCAGGAAATGAAATAGCAATAGATTCAAGACCTTCTGATGCAATAGCCGTTGCAATAAGGGTTGATGCCCCTATATTTGTATCTGCAAAGGTTCTTGCTGATGGCAGTGTTTCCTGTGATAGTGAAAAGGATGAAGCGGAATCCCAAGAATTTAGAAATTTTATTCAAAGTATAAAACCGTCAGACTTTGAAAAGCTTCTTAAAGATGATAAGCAATCGGATCAATAAATTTTCTGCTGCTGTTATTGTTGACGTATTTCTCAAATAACCTATTATTGTTATTTTTGAATAGTTTATTTGAGTAAAGCCCTTTAATTTGACATAACCCAACAATTGTATCATTACAAAATATATCTAATATGTATTTAATCATATACACCTTTCCTAATCCTTGATGTATAATCTTTAATGATAAATATAAAAAAGGCAAAAAAGAAAGGTATAAAATAATGGGAAAAATTACAAAAGAAATGGGTTTAATTGAAATAGTTCAGAACTACCCCGAAACTATAGAAATATTTCAAAAATACGGCTTAGGCTGTATCGGGTGCGCTGCGGCAAGATTTGAAAACCTGGAAGCAGGTGCTAAAGTTCATGGTATAGATCCTGATAAAATGGTTGAAGAACTTAATGCAGCTATTGTTTAGTAATTTTTAAAAATAAAAGAAAAAGAACTGAAATTAATTAGTTCTTTTTCTTTTATAAAAGCCCTAAGTATAATTTTTGAGTTAAAATACTCGCATTTATTTCTCTTAATTATTGGATATATATTAAATTTTTACCTAAAAATTTAATATATGCGTGACATTTATTTATGTTTTTATTATTATCTTTATACGAAAACGCAATAATATTTATTAAGGAGATATAAAATGGAAGTAATTCTAAAAAAAGATGTACAAAATATCGGCGAAGCAGGTGATATAGTTAATGTAAAAGACGGCTATGCCAGAAACTTTTTATTACCTCAAAATTTCGCAGAAATAGCAACTAAAGGTGCAAAAGAAAACAGAGAAAAGAATCTTGCAAGAATTAAAGCAAAACAAGAAAAACTTCATGCTGAAGCTTTAGAAACAGCAAAAAAGATTGAAGCTCTTGAAGTTCTTGAATTTTCTGCAAAAGCAGGTGAAAGCGGTAAATTATTCGGTGCAATTACAACAAAGAAACTGGCTGAAGAAATTAAAGCAAAAGCCGGTGTTGATGTTGACAGAAAAAATATTTCGTTAGATGCACCTATAAATAAATTGGGAAGCTTTAATATGCAGATTAAATTAACTTCTAAAGTTAAAGTTTCATTAGGTGTTAATGTTACAGCTTCAGAAGTTTTAAAAGAAGAAATTGTTGAAGAAACAGAAACTGCAGAATAGTCTTTACAAAACGATTTTTTATGCTACACTGTTACTAACAAAAAGGAATAAATAATGCTGCACATCCAAAATCGACGTTATATTTATAAAGGAGGCTTTACGATATAATCGTATCAAATTTTGGTGTGGATAAAATAATCAAAGCCTTCTGTATAAATAAATTACAGAAGGTTTTTTAATGTATAAGGAGAAAGAAATATGCGACGTAATTTAAAAGAAAATTTAGCAAATGCCCCGTTTGTTAAATTAAGAAATCTTATCTGGGGCTTGTGATATATAAATAAAAAGGGAAAAAAATGTCGATACAAGCAATAACAACAAAAATAGTTTCAACATTAGGGAATAAAGAATCTTTAGTGCCCATTATGATAAAAGACGGTGTAGACTCAGCAAGTCTTACATATAAATCATTTAAAGAAGGCGGCAGTGTTGAAGGAACAGACAGATTTATAGATGAGTTTGGGACACAGGCAATCTGGATAGGCGGTATTCCGTTTTATAAAAAACTTATTGATAAAACAGCGTATAAACTTGCAAAAATAAATCCGGAAGTTGATCCGAGAATTATAGCCGATAAAGAATATGCATCCTGGGCGAAAGAAAATGCAAAAGG
>CALUSW010000005.1 GCA_944323535.1 Candidatus Gastranaerophilales bacterium
CTCAAAATTGTATGAATAAATTGTTAATATTAATAACTTAGAGATTTATTCCATGATAAAATCATGTTATGCATTATAAAGATAAAGTATTATATATAATTGCAGGTGCAAATGGAAGTGGTAAAAGTACTCTTGCAGAAGTTCTTTTGAAAGAAAAAAATTTAGCATTTCTAAATGCTGATGAAATCGCAAAAGAAATTGCTCCAAATGCAATTAATAGCGTTCCTATATCGGCAGGCAAAGAGTATTTTAAAAGGTTAGCCGAATTTTTCAAAGAAAACCTATCTTTTGCGGTAGAATCAACTCTTTCAGGTAATAATATTACAAGAATAATAAATAAGGCGGAAAGTCAAAATTACAAAACTATTTTAGTCTATTCTTTCTTACAAAGTTGCACAGCATGTATTAAAAGAGTAAAAACCCGTGTTAAAAATGGCGGGCATGATGTTCCCGAAGAAGATATTATTCGTAGATATTACAAAAGCCTTGTTAAATTTTGGGATGAATACCGTCTACAAGTTGACGATTGGACATTGTTTTATAATGGATATGACTATGCACCTGTGGTTGTGTCTTTTGGTAAAAAAGATAAATATGATATAATTAATAAAGAGAAACAAGAATTATTTTATAACATATACAAAATTGCAAAGGATGAAATACACGTTAATGACAGATAAGGATGCTTTAGAATTATTGAATATGTTTACAACAGCTGCACAAATTGCAAAATCAAGAAATAAATTTGAGCATACCTTAAATCTGAATGAAAATGATTTAAATGAGTTATTCCAAAAAGCTTTCCCTTTTATGAAAGATAATGTAAACAAGCAATGCATTATAAAGAATTTGTTGGCAAATAATTAATTTATTTCGTCTTGCGGTTGTAAAAGCATCACACAGTATAATTTTATGTTCCACTTGGTTTAATTATTTTCTACACTTCAAATCCTCTCGGCAAACCGATTACCCAAAATAATCATACCATCTGCCCTACGCAAGACACTCACTTTGCTGCACCTGCAATATAAAAAAGAGTTTGGCTAAATCGCCAAAACCTTACAATAATAAATAAAAGAAGAACTCCTCAGGTGGGTCCGTCTTGAAATTTTTGCGTTAAACAGCATTTCGCATTTTGTTTTTCAGAAACTTTGTTTCTGAAAAACAAAACTGCTCCAGCCTCTGCAAAAATTTCGCTCGAACCTTTGACAAAGCTCCGCTTTGTGAGGTTCTCTTCCCACAATAAAAACATATACAATATACAGCAAAATGCTCAATCCCCAATACCAATAAAGAAAATAAAGAACTCCTCAGGTGGGACTCGAACCTACAACCCTTCGGTTAACAGCCGAATGCTCTGCCATTGAGCTACTGAGGAATATCTACATCTCTTATATTATCAAAAAAAATATTATTGTAAATAGTTTTAGTAATTTTTAATGTAATTCATTTTGAAATTATCAATTATTACTAATAATATTGTGCTAAAAAATTGAAAATGATAAAATCAAAGTACAGATATGTTCTGGAGGAGGGGAGAAAATCTTTTATAACATATGAAATATAAAGGAATTTTATTTAATGGTTTGTATATTATTTCATGCTTAATTGTTTTAGATTTTATTGTTCCAAAATGCGCTTATGCATATTTAGACCCTAATACAGGAAGTATGGTGCTTCAAATGATAATTGCTGCAATTGCAGCATTGGGACTTTCTTTTAAAGTTTGGAAAGATAAGTTTTTATCTTTTATAAAAACAGTTATAAAAGGCAGAAAAAATGGAAATTGAACCTTCTTCTTTTAAAGACCCTTGTGCTTTTGTTTACATAGAAAACGGAAATTTATTCAGAAGGTTTTCTAAAAATTATATACCTGTCTATCAAAAATTCATAAACAGCGGTCTATATGAAAGACTTATAAAAGAAAATTTAATTATTCCTCACGAAGAAATATCATCAGACACCATAAAACCGGAAAAGGTTTTTATTTCTTATCCATGGGAATGGTGTTTTTCTCAATTAAAAGATGCCGCACTTGCCGTTCTCAAAATCCAGAATATAGCTCTGGATTATGATATGACTCTTAAAGACGCTAACTGCTTTAATATGCAGTTTTATAATAACAAACCCGTATTGATAGATACAAGTTCTTTTGAAAATTATACGGAAGGAGAACCATGGACTCCGTATAAACAATTTTGTGAAAACTTTCTCGCACCTCTTGCCCTTGCTGCTTATAAAGATATTTGTCTTTCTTCTTTACTTCTTTTAAATATTAACGGAGTTCCGCTGGAGCTTACATCTAAACTTCTTCCTTTATCATCAAAATTTAATCTTAATTTATTTACTCATATTCATCTTCACAGCAGACTGCAAAATAAGTATTCCGATAAAACAAAACAAATAAACAAAATGTTTATTTCAAAATTACAATTAAAAAGTATTATAGATAACCTTATTAAATCAGTTGAAAATATTAAATTAAAAAATGCGGCAACGCAGTGGGAAAATTACTATACTTTTACAAATTACGAAGAAAAAAGTTTTCAGTTAAAGAAAAATATTATTAATAATTACAAGAACATAATTCGTCCGGAATTTGTTCTTGATTTCGGCAGTAATACCGGAGTATTTTCGAGAATATTTTCTGAAGAAAATATTAAAGTTCTGGCATTAGATTTTGACAGGCTTGCAGTAGAAAAAAACTATCTTCGGTCAAAGGAGTTAAAAGAAACAAATATTTTCCCCATGGTATTTGATATTGTAAACCCTTCTCCCGCGTTAGGCTGGGCAAATCAGGAACGAAAAACTTTACCTGACAGGGTTTTAAATGCTGATTTAATACTTTCTCTTGCTTTAATTCATCATTTAAGATTTACATATAATATACCTTTTTATAAAATTGCAGAATATTTCAGCGGCATTGCCGAATATTTGATTATTGAATTTGTTGATAAAAAAGACTCACAGGTTCAAAAAATGCTTTTAAACAGAAAAGATGTTTTTGATGATTATTATGAAGAAAATTTTGAAACGGAATTTAATAAATTCTACAATATTAAAGATAAAAATAGAATTATCGGAACAGAGCGTACATTATATTTAATGAAGAGAAAATAACCGATGGAGAAAAAAAGATTATCACTTTTAATAATGCTTTGTTTTGTATTTATTTTATTTTGTAACTTTATTCAAAATAAATTTTGTTTTAGAGCAAATGTTGCATTGCCTGTAAAAGAAATATCAAAAGTCTGCGGTTTCAATTTTGTTAACCGTTCATGTCATAGTACTATTAATCTGCATAACTTATCCGGTCTTAAAGGTCAAGTAATTATTGATAAAATAGTAGATCATAATATTTTCATATTTTCTTTTAAAATTATTACTTTAATATTATTAATCTGTCTTTGTATATTTTTAATAAGAAAATTCAAATGCTTTTATCCCGATTTTAAAACGTCGAAATTTCTGATTTTTACTTTCTCTCTGTTATCTGTCTATAAATTCATTTATTTATATTTTAATAATATAACAACCGTACCGTTTTATTTTATATTGGTTATAATATCCGCGGGCAGTATAATTTATTTTGTTATATATAAAATCTTGGATTTTTGTTTAAAAGATAAATCTCTTTCTATAATTATTGCATTAATAGTTACGGTATTTTTATATAATATCAGCTTATTAAAAACAGAAATATTGGCTTTAAGTTCGCTGCTTTTAGTGTTATTTAGCCTTATATTTTGTATAAACAGGGTTATATTAATAAAATACTTAAAAACGTTTACATGTATATTGCTTTGTATAGGTTTATGCAGCGGTTCTTATAAACTCATAAAATCAATTGATTTTTCGAAAAAAAATGAAATAAAATTATCGGAATATAAATTGGGTAAACAACCGTCCCGAGATATCTATATAATAGTTCTGGATATGTATGCCGGCTCTGATACATTAAAGTATTACGGATATGATAATTCGCCGTTTATTAATATGTTAAAAGAAAAAGGATTTGTTGTTTATGATAATATGGAAAGCAGCTATAATAAAACTCTTGCAACTTTTTCTTCTGTATTAAACTTAAAATATTTAAAAGATATAAATTATAATACGATATCAGAGGCAGTTAATAATGCTGAATTATTTAAACTCGCAAAACAATCAGGATACCAGATCTATTATTTAAATTCATGTCCTTTAGAATTAAAAATAAACGAAAAATTTATTGACTATTCATATAACTATAATTTCTATATATTTCACAGTGTATTGTCTTTATTTCTTGATAACACAATATTTAAAAAGGCATTATACATAGTAAACAGAGATAACCCGATACAAAATTCTTTGGACATAATCAACAAGATTATATATGACGAACATATCACAAATAAAAAAAAGAAAAAATTTGTTTTTGCGCATTTATATATGCCTCATGAACCATTTTTATATGATGAATTCGGACAAAAAGCAGATAACAGCCCTGACTATATAAATAAAATAATAATAAATAAACCAAAATACATCAGCTTCCTAAAATATGCAAATAAAAAAGTATTATCTGTTATTGATAAAATTATGCACTCGGAAAAAGAAAAACCCGTAATTATTATTATGGGCGACCATGGTGCAAGAACTCTCAGATATGTAAGAAAAGACAAAGACCATATGGATGAAGTATCAAAGTATCACAGGTATAATTTCAACACAATACTGGCATATTATAATCCGGATTATAATAAAGGCTATTATAAAAAATCAGATTGTCTTTTAAATTTCTTTATAAATTTTACCAATGAAAATTTTGGAACAAATATAAAAAATTTACCCGATGAAAAATTTTACATATATATGGATTCACCTATAGATAAAATAAATGAAATTCAAGGCGAAAAAGTTTATTAGAATTAATG
The DNA here is from genome assembly GCA_944323535.1 of Candidatus Gastranaerophilales bacterium. Taxonomy (GTDB): domain Bacteria; phylum Cyanobacteriota; class Vampirovibrionia; order Gastranaerophilales; family Gastranaerophilaceae; genus Avigastranaerophilus. Next base: position 4,917 of record CALUSW010000005.1, read on the forward strand.
AGAAAATTTCAATTTATTTTCTATTAATTGTATTCTGTCAAAAGCATCTGTTATAATCCCTTTTTCATTACCCAGATTTTTTGCATATAGAAATAAATCATATATTTGCTTTAAAACATTCAAATTTTGGTTTTCTCTTATAAAGAAGGATATTTCAAGGTCTATACAAGTATATTTTATTCCTGCATCAAAATTATGTTCTATAAAAGCCGAGAGCTCTTTTTTTGAATTGTTTATCCCGGGAATGATTATATATTTTGTTTTAACCAGTGAATCCTCTTTTTGTACTTTTGCATATTTTTTTATATTTTTCCATACAACGGAATGTTTATCAGTCAATTTTATTCTTTTATATGTTTCCCTGCTGCCTGAATCTGTTGAGATAAGAATATTTACAAGTCCTTTTTTTAGTCCTTTTTCTATATATTTATTGTATTTAATTGCATTTGTAAGTACTCTTACCGTTGATATATTATTTTTAATTAATAATTTTAGTGTTTTATCGAAGTCACTTGTAATTGTTGGTTCTCCGCCGGCAATCGTAATATCAGCGGGAGTTCTTAAATAATTATTTTTTATCAAATCTTTTATTACAGGATAAATTTTATATTCTTTTTTATGCAACGACTCTTTTCTGTCACAGTAAATACAAGAAGCATTACACTTAATCCAGTTATTAATATTTATTGTATTAATATAATTTTCGTTTTCCCATTTTTGCTTTTTCAAATAAATACAACCTTTACACTGCGGAACAGTATCTCCTTGTCTTTGTATATTTCTTAATTTATTTGTTATCCGAAAAAATGTATCCCAATTTATTTTTTCACCTTTATAATCAGGGAAAATAATAACTTTACTTCCTAAAGATTCTTTACTTATACGGCAGCATAAATTTATAGACTCTATTTGAGCATCAAATCCATGCTCTATAATATTGCAGCTTACATATTCTTCTTTCCGGTTATAATCCATAGATTTAGGCTTTGTCCTAAAATTCCTTTGCGTTAATACAAGCCGCAATTTTACTGTGCAGCCGTTTGTTTTTGACTTTGTCTGACCGGCTTTACATATCCGGAATTTTGTTAAGTAACAAAAGCTGATGAAGGGAATCGAACCCTTGACCTATTGATTACGAATCAATTGCTCTACCGGCTGAGCTACATCAGCATATAAATATTTTATAATAGAAATATTTTTTTGGACAGCTTATTTTTGATTTTGTTTGGTTAAAAGTTCCAATAAATTTGTAGAAGAAGAATCTTTTTTCAAAGTTAAATTTACATTAGGTAAAGCACTCTCTTTATTATTCTGTTTCTTTTCTTTTGGAATTCTGTCTTTTAATGGTTTCTTACCTGTTAATAATCTCATAAATTTAAAGTATTTTCCCAGAAAACCTTCCCTGCTTTCATTTTTTTCTTCATTTTCCTGCAGCTCTTCAAAAGATTTTCTTCCGATAGGCATTCCGATAGATTTTCTTGTTAACACTTCGGTTGTTAAAGTATTCGGTATTGCAACAGCTGCCATTCCTTTTAGTGAACTGTTATATGTAGATCTGAAAGTCGCATTGAACCAGTTAATAAACAATGTTTGATAGAATAAAGCACTCAATCTTTGTATTATACGCTCATTTGCCGTTTCTTTTGCCCCTTCTTTATCTTCTCCGTTAGATTTTAACATTACCATGTTATAATTATCAGCAACAAGAAATGCCGATGTTACCGCAGAAGATGCCAATTTAGACATCATTGCCAGATCTGTATTTTTATTGCTTGATTGGGTTACACCGTTAAAGGATTTTTCGACGGCAGTATTAACATATTTCATAAGATCAATTTTCGCTTTTTCAAGCTTAGCTTTTGCTTTTTCGACTTCAGCTTTGGAACTTCCCTTAGAAATGATATTTTTTAATGTTTCCTGTGCATTACGATAAGATCTTGTTTGTCTTTCAAGCTGATCCATAGCATTGGCGAAAATTACCTGGCTTATTTTCCCTGTTTTTGCTTGTTTTTCTCCAAATACCTCTGTTACCGCCTTATGAATTGATTTTTCGAATTTAGTCAATTCAGCTTTTCCTAAAGCAGCCTGCGCCGCTTTTTTCTCAACAGGAGAAACAGCAATTTTTATTAAAGAACTTGTAATTTTAAACGGTAATTTCATTGCCGACATTATAAATTTAAACGGCTGTGTTACAATATCAACAAACGGTTTAATTTTTGTCTCAATCTGGATAGGCGCTTCTTTCGCACTTTGTCCTATTGTTTCCGTCAAGATTTCCTGTAAATCCTTCACCTGTTGTTCATTAAGATTAAGTTTTTTATTTTTTATAATTTCTATAGCTTTTTTTGCGGCAGCTTCGTATTTCTTTTCCGCAATTGCGCTTCCTTCAAGACCGATTGCCGTTGATACTGATTCTCTTATTTGCGTTATTTCTTTGTCTGTCGGAGATATTCCTTTTGCTTTTAATTTTTCTACAGATGATTGAATAATTTCGGGAATTTTTGATGACGATATTGAAGCTTTGTACATTTTTATAACACCGGAAGCTGTTTCCTTTCCGTATTTATCTTTTATAAATCTATGTCCTTCAGCTATTTCTTTACATCCTGCATCTTTAAGACTTTGCGCTACTTTATCAAATTCCTGATGTGTTATTTCAAAATCTTTGAATGCAAGCGGATCATATAATTTCTTTTTGCAGAATTTTCCAAAGTTCTGTATGCCTCTGACAATTTTGCTGTTTTTTGTATAAGAGCTGTTTTTCAGGAAACTTAAAATAAATCCTGCCGAAACCAGTATTGCAACACCGTTTTTAAATGTCTTAAAATTGATTAGCGCTTTTCTCGGTTCTGATTTTTTACTTTCTTCTTTTTTGTCAGTTTTAGTATTTTTTAGTGATTGGTCATTACTGCCGCGGAAATTTTTTATACCGTTGACATCCTGCTGCTTCGGATTATATCCGAATGATGATTTAAAACTTGTAAATACTTTGGGTTCATCTTTATCGGATATCATAATTTGTTTTACTTGCTGAGATTTATTATCCTCTGTTTTCTTATTTCTAAAGAAATGTTTTTTCTCTTTTTTAGCTTTTTCAGCATCACGTCTGTTATATTCTTTTGCCTGCTCTTTATTAATAAAGAATATTGGTTTGCCTAATCGTTTTCTTGAGGTTATTTCAGAGAATAAAACTGTAGCTGCAGAAGTTAAAGGGGTAAACCAGGGAATAGTGTTAACCTGTTTCGTAAAGGCACCGAAAGTTAATAATTGTATGTATGCGGTTGTGAATACTCTTGATATTTCCTGCTGCTTTCTTTCTGTTGCTTCTTTTTTAGATTCTTCTTTTGTATCACCGCATAAAACAGACAGATTATAAGCATCATTAGCAAGGAAGGCAACCGGAATTAACCCGGTTATAATTCTGTTTAGAGGTCTTTCGTATGCGGTATTAAAATTACCTGTATGTTTATCAAAAAATTTATTGCTAACTTTATATAAACTTTCTTTTATATACTCGCTTGCTTCCTTAACTAATTGCTGTGCTTGAGGATTATCATCGGTTTTATTCAATTGCTGAAGCAGATATTCCGTAGAAATACCTTTTTCTTTTGCAAATTTAGCAACAACATCTTGAGTTTTGTCAAAAATTCCCTTAAGTGAATCTGTTTTGGCATCTAACTCATTTAATTTTCTTGGAATTCTTAAAATGGGCTTATTATAAATTCTTCTTGCACCTTCTTTTAAAGCAGGAACTGATTGAACTTTTTTCAGTACCCAGCTTACTGCATAAAGAGGAAGATTAACGAAAGGGAAAAGAACATTTTCAACAAGAGCTTGTCCGACTTTTTTTTCTCGAATAGAAAGAGCTCCTTGTTCTAATGAGAAACGAGAGCTCTTTTTAAGAATTTCTGAGGATGTTACTAATTTCCCTATTTTTTGTCCAAGTCTTTCACCTATATTGCCATAATGCTGAGAGAACACATTTAATATTTTTCTGTCTGCCTCCGTTATTAATGTAGCGGGGCCCTTAAAACTTACCGGTTTACAAGGCGGATGTTTATAAAAAGTTTTGCCGGTATTTTGTTTTTTACTTAAATTATTTATTTGTCCGGGGATAATTGTATTCATCTTAATTCCTTCTATTCAATTGAAGATTTTCTCTCCTCATGCTCTAAAAATTCAAAAAGTTTTTTTTGCCATTTTATTGATAAAATGTAACATTTTATTTTTCCATTTATTCAGGATATCTTGAAGTCGCTTTTAAAAGCATTCGGGCAAGTTTATCAGCACCCTCAAACCCTCTGTTTTTTAATTTTTGGCTTGCTTGTTCGACATTATATTCTACAAATTTGTGATATATCTGAAATGTTGAATCATCATTGATATTTAATATGGCATAACAGGCATTATTTGATTCGCTGAACGGTCTGCCTACACTCCCGGCATTAATAACTGTCTGATTTGTATTTGTCTGATAACCGCAGGGCATATGCGTATGTCCGCAGAATATTATGTCTGCATCAGTATCTCTTATTATTTCTTCTATCTCTTCTATTTTCATATCAGGATAAATATTTTCGTTATTTTTTCTTGGCGAACCATGGACAAGAAGTATTTTTATTCCTTGTATTTCAATATATTCTTGGGGAGCAAGACTCTTTAAGAATGCTTTATCTTCATCAGAAAGAATTTTACTGTCCGCAAGGTATGCACTTGCCATTACGGCATTTGCTTTCGCCAATTCATTGTATATATCAAAAGAAAATACAGACAACATGTTGTCTGTATTACCCTGAATTATATGAAAATCTTTTGTCTTAACTAAGTCTTGAATTTTATGGATAGTTTCGGAAGGTTCCGGGCCTGCCATTGCTATATCTCCAAGGCAGAATATCTTAAAACAGTTTTCTTTACTTATATCCTGAAGAACACTTTCTAAAGCATCCATATTTCCGTGTATATCCGAAATTACAGCTATTTTCATTTTGTATCCCTAACATGCTTTATGCTAATATTATTTTAACAGGAATAGGAAAATCATGATACAAAGAAGAAAATCTAAACAAATTCAAATAGGCAATATAAAAATCGGTGCAAATGCGCCAATTTCAGTTCAATCAATGACAAATACGGATACACGAAATGTTGAAGAAACGTTAAAACAAATTTACAATTTAAAAGAAGCCGGATGCGAAATTGTAAGACTTGCAATATTAAATTCGGATGCTGCAGATGCAGTAAAAGAAATCAGGAAAAAATCTCCGGTTCCTCTGGTTGCCGATATACACTTTGATTATCGGCTGGCAATTCAATGTATAGAAAACGGTATTGACGCTTTACGATTAAACCCCGGAAATATAGGGAAAGAAGAAAATATAAAAAAAGTGGTTTCTCTTGCAAAAACCAACAACATTCCGATACGTATAGGCATTAATGCAGGTTCTCTTGAAAAAGATATTGAAAAAATGAATATACCGTTATCCGAAAAAATGGTTTTAAGTGCAATCAGACATATAAAAATTTTAGAAGATAATAATTTCGACAATATAAAAATTTCATTAAAATCCAGTGATGTATTAACAACTATTGAAGCATACAGACTGATTGCCAAGAAGACGGAATATCCTCTTCATTTAGGTGTAACTGAAGCCGGTACATATACAGGCGGCATTGTAAAATCAGCAGTAGGGCTTGGTACTTTGCTGGCAGAAGGAATAGGCGATACAATAAGAGTTTCGCTTACGGATTCTCCGGTTGAAGAAGTTAAAGCAGGATATATGATTCTGAAATCTTTAGGATTAAGAAAAAAAGGAATAAATTTTATTTCCTGCCCTACCTGCGGCAGAACTCAAATTAATTTGATAGAACTGGCAAAAGAAGTTGAAAAAAGACTTGAAAATTTTGATAAACCTCTAACTATTGCAGTAATGGGATGCGCGGTAAATGGTCCGGGCGAAGCTAAACACGCGGATTACGGTATTGCCGGAGGAATAAATGAAGGATATATATTCAAAAAAGGCGAGATAATTAAAAGACTTCCTGAAGAAAAACTTGTAGATGAATTTGTAAATCTCATTCAAATAGAGAATGTATAAATGTTGCATTCTCTGAGAAAATAGTCTATCATGTAATTAAAAAAGGGGATTTTATTCAATGAAAAAGATATCTTTAGTTTTAGGAATTTTTCTGGCATCAGCATTGTCATCGCAGGCTTTTGTCGATAATCAATATATGACAACGGAACAATATCTTGTTAATACAGGCTATTCTGCAGAGATGTCCAGAATAATGGCTATTACAAATCAGGATCCATACAGAGAACCTTATAAAGAAGGTAAATCAATAAATGAACTTGCCAGAAGATTATACTGGTATATAGTACCCGGTCAAAATGCGGATCTTGATTTTTATAATCACAGCGGCAGTTTTAACGGCTGGAGTTATAAAGATTACTAATTTTAATTGTGATTGTAAAAAACAGGAGAAACAATTTATGTTTCTCCTGTTTTTTAGCTTTAAATATAATCCGGTGTTAAAAACTATACAAGACCAAGAACTTTATGTTTTATATAAATTTCTTCAGCCATTCTATCAAGTTTTTCATAATCTTCTTTTTTAGCTTTGCCCTTTACCAGTATAGGCTCAATAACATCCAATTTTAAAGGAGCTATCATTTCGGACATTTTACCGAATAGATTGCCGCCCCAGCCGTATGAACCTATAAATGATGCAATTTTAGCTTTCGGTCTTAAAATACTTGCAAGATAAACAGTATTATATGCTGCCGGATGAGGTCCCGCTAATACCATTGATGTACCTATAATAATGGTAGTTCCGTCGACCAGCGCAATTGCCAAATCACCTAAATTGTCATCCACAATATCATGTTTGTAGCTATTAATACCTTTTTCTTTTAGCTTTTCCGCCAGATAATCTATCATTTCTTTTGTTGATTGATACATTGAAACATAAGGAAGCAATACCAGATTTTTTCCTTTTTCTCCTGCCCAGTCTTCATATAAATCCAGAATATAAGAAGGATTCTTATGAATAGGACCATGACTTGGCAAAATCATTTCTACATTCAAATCTTTTAATTGTTTTACATATTTTCTGCATACGAGGCTAAACGGCATCATAATTTCAGCAAAATATTTTTTTGCACTTTTTTCAAGTTCTTTGGAAGGAACCGCAAAAACATCATCAAATATATAATGAGCACCGAGAAAATCACAGGTAAAAACGGCATTATCTTCCTTAAGCAATGTAAACATTGTATCAGGCCAGTGAACACCGGGGGCAATTAAAAATTTTAATGTCTTATTTCCTAAAGATAATTCTTCATTATTTGTAATCACCTTTATCTTGCTTTCTGGAACTAACAACATTTCCTTTAAGTTGCCCGCACAAACCGCATTTGTTACAACAATTGCTTCAGGAAATTTCTCCAGCATTGCGGGAATACTTCCCGAATGATCCTGTTCACCGTGGTTTGCAATTATATAATCTACTTTTGTAATTCCGTTTTCATCAAAAGATTTAATATATTCTTGTGTAAACTTGGGATACATTGTATCTATAACAGCGGTTTTTTCACTGCCTTTTATAATATATGAATTATAACTTGTTCCGTTATCAAGAGGAATTAACTCATCAAATATCAGCCGGTCTTTATCGTTCATTCCTGCATATAATATGTCTTCTTTTATTTTTTTATAAGTCATAGCTGCACCTCTCCCAACTTTACACAAGATTTTATATAATCTAGTGTCGTATTAAAGTGAAAATTCAACATTTCCACTTTAATACTCACCTTTTCAATACGCCGCTCTCAAAATTTCACTCACGCCGCTGGCTTATCGTGAAATTTTGTTCGGACATTATTATTGCTGTTTCTCAAACATGTCCTTGCCTACACCGCATAAAGGACATACATAATCATCAGGTAAATCTTCAAATGCAATATTGTTGTTTTCAGCAGGTTCATAAACATAATGACAAACCGTACAAATGTAATTTTCCATAAATCGTCTCCTTTTTTCTTTTTCATAAAGAGAATAACATTATAAAGCAAAGTATTCAATTATTCTTTATAACAATTGTTACTGTTCGTTTTTACAATCACGGCATAATCCGTGAAAAACTATATCATAACCGGTTATAATAAATCCTGTTTGTTTTTGTACGTTTTGTACAATATCAGGTGCCGCATCCGCATCTATATCAAAGATTTTTCTGCATTTATCGCACATAAAATGGTAGTGGACATGTGTGTTGTGGTCAAAATGCTCGGCAGCTTCAAGCCCCTCAATTCTTTTTATTATTCCGGAATCGGCAAGTTTACTTAAGTTTCTGTATACCGTTGCTATACCTACATTTGAATCCGGATGTTCTTTTCTTATGATTTCCAATAATCTTTCTGCTGTTGGATGAACCGCATTTCTACTTAATGTGTCTAATATAATTTCACGTTGTCTTGAGTAATTCATATATAATTGATACCTGTTATCATTTTATGCTAAACCAATTATGAAATAAATTATTAATAAAAGCACTATTATTTTAACAAATTATTAAAATTTGTAACATATATTAAAGTTTTTATTTATTTGTTTCGATAAATATAAAAAAAGGAAGGTAAGTATGAATTTCGAAATGCTGAAAATTGGATTTATAAGCTATCTTGAGGAAAAAACAGCCCAAAGAGATGAAAATGAGCAGCTTTATGAAAATCCGGATATTAGTATTTTTATGTACAGTGATGAATTCAAAAATTATCTTGTTGACGAAATAGGCGCTGATTCTTCCATTTTTTCAAAAAGCATTACGGATATAATGCAAATGGATTTTGAAAACGGGAAACTAGTTGAAAGAAAAACCGAAACAAATGCTGATTCCTTTGAGAAAGAGGAATCTGAAAATGATGATTTTATGGTAAATGTTCTAAATGAGGCATTACAGGATGAAAATGTAATAATGGCGCTGGATACAGATAAAAGCGGCGGATTAAATAAAGAAGAAGTAGATACCTTTTTAACCGGACTTGCCGAAACTAATGAAAATGGAGAAATTAATTTTGATAACCTTGCTCAATCAGTCCAGAATATACAGCAGGAAATGGGCAGCGAGAATGAAAATTCCATGGCTGAAAGCAGTTCCAATATAATAAACAGACTGCTTGAAAAAGTATACGAAAATAAAACGGCATTAAAAGCTCTAGACATAGATGGCGATGGAGAATTAAGCGATGAAGAAAAAACTAAATTTGAAGAGTTTATAAAAGGCTATGACGGAAATTCGGATGAGTTAACCGAAGCTGATATTAAGCGTGCCTTTGATGATATTATGGAAGGCAAATTTTCTTATGAAGCAGATTTAACAGAAAAAGCCGAACAAATTGATGAAGAAACGGAGGCTGAACTTGAAGAAAAAGCGGAAGCAGCGCAAAGCGGAGCTTCTACAGGCGGAACAACAGGAACTTCCGGAACTTCTTCAACAGGCGGTGTTTCTTCAACCGGTGCTACTACAGGCAGCAGTAATTCTTTCTCAAATTCTAATTCTGTAGAACCGAAAAGTCTCGAAAACATGACACTGGAAGAGCTTGAAAGTGAAAGAACATCAAGACAGAATGAAGTAAATGAAGCCAGACAGGGAATTAATGATGTTTATTCAGGTGAAAACGATGCGGTTAAATCAGCTCAGGATGATTATGACAGTACTAAAGAAGCATACGATGCAGCCGTAGAAAATGATGATAAAATATCAGATGATTTAAAAGAAAGAAGAAATGAAAATCTTGATGCTATTGAAGCTCAACAATCAGTTGTTGATAATTTGAAAATTAATATTAATGATCAGGAAGCTAAAATATCTGATCAGCAAGCTGTTGTAGCCGAAGATGAATCAAACCTGAGTGCTCTGGAATCCGCCCGTTCGGCATTGAACTCACAATCCTCGGATGACCCGGATAAACAGGCTGAAATAGACGCTAAAAAAGCCGAACTTGATGCAGCCATTCAAGAAGCGGAAGATAAACTTGAGGAAGATGAAGGAACCCTCGAGTCCTATGAAAATGAATTAACAGAGCTGGAAGAACAACTCACGGAGGAAGAGTCTGCATTGGCTGATCTGGAAACAGAAAGGGCGGAAATTGAAGAAGAAATATCTCTTAATTGTTCTAAAGAGACAAAAGATGCAATGAAAAACTTCAATGAAGCTAAAGAAAATGTTACAAAAGTTAAAGAATCCGAATTAAAGACAGCACAGAGCACTCTTACGGAAGCTCAGAGTGCACTTGATGAAGTAAATAATCAAATTAATATTAAAAAAGCAGAACAAACTGAAAAAGAAAATTCAGTGAGTGATTTTGATTTTGATTTTGAACTTACATTGTCGGATGAGCAGGAATATGCTCTGGAGTTATTTAAAGAAAATTGGGAAGAAAATAAAGATAAATATGAAGCGGTAGAAGAAGCTACAGGAATGCCGGCTGAACTTGTTGCAGCAATTCACTGGAGAGAAAGCGGCGGTAATTTTGATACATATCTTCATAACGGGCAGCCTCTCGGACAAACAACAACAGCAGTTCCCAAAGGAATATATTTTGAAGATTGGACAGAAGCGGCAATTGATGCAGTTACAAATTACGGAACAGATTTATCAACTATAGATCCGAATGATATTGAAACTTATTATAATTATGCAGAACACTATAACGGAATGGGATATGCAAATAAAGGACTTCCCTCTCCCTATGTATGGGCAGGTACAAGTAATTATACGTCCGGGAAATATGTCGCTGACGGAGTATTTGACCCGAATTATGTTGATCAACAACTGGGTGTTGCAGTAATGCTTCAGGCATTGTTAGAATAAAGGACGGCTATTTGCCGTTCTTTTTATATTTCTTTGTAGAAAGATCAAACAATTTAAATCATTTTCATTTTTTGATATAATATTTGTATTAAAGGTTTTGTTTTGGATGGAAAATAAAAAATGAAAAGGGCGCTTATAACCGGAGTTACCGGACAAGACGGAAGTTATCTTGCAGAATTACTGCTGGAAAAAGGCTATGAGGTTTTTGGTCTGGTTAGAATGTCCTCTGTTAATAATTTATCCAGATTGAATAATATATTAAATAATAATAAATTTCATATTCTGCATGGTGATATGACTGATGAAGCAAGTTTGTATCGGGCTGTTGAAGAAGCATGTCCGGATGAAATTTACAATCTTGCGGCACAGTCGCATGTAGGACTTTCTTCAAATTATTCTGAATATACAACAAATGTTAATGCTCTGGGTGTTTTGCGTCTTATAAATGTATTAATTAATTTGAAAATATCAGAAAAAATCAAAATGTATCAGGCTCTTACTTCGGATATATTTGGTAATGTAGAAGATGATATTTTAAACGAAAATACACAAATTAAACCGATTAATCCTTATGCCTGCGCTAAAGCATATGCATTCTGGCTTACAAGAAGTTATCGCGAAAGGGGAATGTTTATTTCCAACGGTATAGCATTTGCCCATGAATCGGAAAGACGTCCTGAAATTTTTGTTACAAGAAAAATAACAAAGGCTGCAGTAAGAATAAAATTAGGAAAACAAGAAAAGTTATCTCTCGGTAATTTATCTGTAAGAAGAGACTGGGGACATGCAAAAGATTATGTAAAAGGCATGTGGCTTACATTGCAGCAGGATAAACCGGATGATTTTGTTTTTGCAACGGGTATAACTACAAGTTTAAGAGAATTATGTGCAAAAGCATTTAAACTTGTAGATATCGATTTGCAGTTTGTTGGAAAAGACGTAGAAGAAAAAGCATTTGATAAAAAAACAGGCAAGCTGATAATTGATATTGACCCGAGATTTTCAAGAAAACTTGAAAAATTAAATCCTGTCGGTGATTTTTCCAAAGCAAAACAAATTCTAGGCTGGCAGCCTTCTTTCACAATTGATGATATTATTAAAGAAATGATAGCAAGAGATTTATTGGAAGAAAAAATCTAGTTTTTATTTAAATTTTTAATGCATATTTATTTATTATAAACTCTGTTCTGGACCATACATTTAACACAATATTTTTTTCTTCACATGCTTTTTTGAAATACAAATATAAATCACCGTAATGAGCGGGCAGCGGTTTTTCATCCAGATTTGTAAACATTGCCCATTTATTATCTATTGTAAATTCAACAATTTTTATTCCAATATCACTCATTAAGTCAATAAATTTTTGTATTTCTTCAATATTATCATTTATATGTTCAACCACTATGTATTTAACTATTATAGGCGGATTTTCTCTTCCTTTTGCATATTTTCTTAAGTTATTAACAGAATCATTAAATTTATCCACTCTTTTTAATTTTTTATATACTTCAGGAGTAGCACAGTCCAAAGCTGTAAAAAGTTCAACTTTATTTAAGTCCATAAGTTTATTTATAATAGGCTGATATACAATATTGTTTGTCAAAATATGAAAAGTCTTGACCCCGTTTTTCAGAAATTCTTTAACCATTGGCTCAAATTCTTTGAGAACAGAAATATCACCGCCCTGAATACATGCTGTTAGATTTCTTCTGTCCAATAGTTCTTGTTTATATAATTGCTTTATTAAAGGAACAATATCATAATATTCGCTTTTTTCTGCTTTATAAGTTATTTTACCTTTTGAGTCAAGCATTCTTGCGCAATATATACATCCGCAATTGCATTGTGTCCAGTGGCTTATATTAATCATATTAAATACGGGTGAAATTCTATCTTCAGGTTTTCTTTCTCTGAGGAAAAAACAACCCTTGCATGGAGAATTGTTAATATTTTCTTCCGTAAGCATATTAAATGCATCTTGTTTTATTTTTTTAAAAGCTTCCCAGTCTATTTTTTGACCTCTGTATGCTTCATAATATACTGGACCAATCTGTCCGGAACAGCAAGACATTATCCTGTCATGAAAACAAGATAATACATTATTTAATTCATCGCAAAAATATTGTTTCCCCATTATAGTCCTGCCTATAAATTAAGTACCAATGCTCTGTCATAAAATTCAAAAGCAATATTTTCATCAATACATCTTTGTCTTATATACCTCAATAAATCCTTCACATATTCAGGTACTTCACCGCACTGACGGACAAACCATTTTTCTTCTATATCTGCTATCAAATATTTAACCTCCAGCTGCTTAACGCATAAATCAAACCACTTATCTATTTCTTCTTTTGTATCGTTAACATTTGGTATAATAATATATTTAACACCCAGATCAACAGGATTTGCTTTATTTGCCGCAAGTGCATATTTTTTTATGTTTGAACAAACATCCTTAAATTTATCAACTTTTTTCACTTTTTTAAATATTTCTCCGGAACCGGCATCAAGAGAAATAACAACTTTTATCTCAACATCTTTTCTTTCAAGTATTTTAGCAGTCATTTTACTGAATTTAATACCGTTTGTATACAGAGCAAAATATTTATTGCCGTACTTGGTAAAAATATTAATAATATCATCAAAACTTTTTAGAATAGTCGGCTCTCCCATAGCAAAAGATACATGTGCCTGAGGTGCTTTTTCAAGATTATATATTTTCTTTTCAAGAATTTCTTTAAATAAAGGGAATATATCATAGCCTTTAACTGTTCTGTGTTCTGCTATTTCCTGAAAAGAAAAGCAATAAATACAATTAGCATTGCATTCATTTGAATGCCCTATCCACAACATATCAAGGTAATTATCAAAGTCGGATAAGAATTGTTCGTCCGAATTCTCATCAAATTCTTCAATCCAATGACAGCCTTTACAAAATGCAGGAATATCACCATCTCTCATATTCTTAACAAGAGTATTTTTTATCTCAAAAACTTTATTCCAATCAACTTTATCTTTTGGTCCTTTGTATGGAATTATATAATTATTATTTCTTTCGGAAGGAGAATGAATGGATAAATGACAATGTCTGAAGCAGTCATAGTGTATATACAAACCATGTGCCAGATATCTGCATCTATACATTTTTCCCATAAAAACCTCTAATTACTATTCCTTTTAAATTATATCACAATAAAAGTAATATAATTGACGGCTTATGTTTATTAATTTATAATGAAACAATTAAGAGTTTGTTATGGAAATTTATAATGGATAATAAGAAAATAAGTTCTTACTTATTAAATTGTGTTATTTTATTTTTTATTTTTATTCTTTTAATATTTAGTATGAAATATTCGGTCATTGCAAATGATGATATGCTGGATTATATTATTAACCATAGAATAGTTTATCACGGAAGATTTTTTACCCATGCAATACAAATATTCTTTATTAAATATATTCCCGAAATTTTATCAATTCATGTTCAGGATTTTGCATTCATATCACAGGCAGTATTGAAATCAGGCTTAATTGTATTTTTATTAAATGTAATTTCTCTCTCTTTTTTCCGGTTTGAAAATAAAAGAATTTTTTTACCTTTAATTAATATATTTAGTTTTTTATTATTCTTTGCTTTCATATTTAAACTTAAATTTATGTTTGGTATTGAAACATCAGCTTTCTTCTTTGGCTATGTTTTTACCATACCGGTTTTTATGCTTTTATGGTTTATGCTGTCTGATATATATGTAAAAAATGAGGTTGTATCAGGTAGAAAACTAATAACTTTTAATATATTAGTGATTTTAAATGCTATGTCTAATGAAGAATACTTTTTTGTAACTTTATTTTTACTTTTTTGCTTTTTATTGCATTTAAAATCTATTCATTCAAAATTTACAAAAAATGTTGTAATATTAATGATTATTTTAATTATTGCAGGAATTATTATATTCGTATCTAATAAAGGATTTAGTGATATTGTTAGCGGTTATAATTTATCTTATAACTTTGGGTTCTCAAAAAAAGAAATATTTGATTTTCTATATGTATACACAAATAAATTGATTTATACAGTATTATTTTTATGGATTCCTTTAATTTTCGGAGTTCTGGCAATTATTAATGCTAAAACAGAGACAGGACAAAGAAAAAAAATATTGTTATTCCTGTTATATTCATTTTTAGGATTTTTCTTGTTCTTTGCTGTTTTATATTTTCTGGGACCGTCGTTTACTTATGAAAATTATGCGGAATATTACTTGTTTCCGAGATACTGGATATTACATCCGGGATTATTGTTATGCTATTATTCTTTCTTAATTGCAGCAAATTTATATGTTGCCGGATATTTGTTCTATATTAAACAAAATAAATATTACACTACTT
This sequence comes from Candidatus Gastranaerophilales bacterium, assembly GCA_944323535.1. Taxonomy (GTDB): domain Bacteria; phylum Cyanobacteriota; class Vampirovibrionia; order Gastranaerophilales; family Gastranaerophilaceae; genus Avigastranaerophilus. The sequence continues at coordinate 20,190 of CALUSW010000005.1, forward strand.
TGATATTAATATTTGTATTATTATCTTCCGGTTTTATATGCAAAAATATTAAATGGATTAAATTTTCTTCAAAAAATAAACGCCAGACCTTATATATACTTGATAAACTTTCTGTTTTCTACTTCAGACAGGGAAAGCCTGCTATTTTGCCTGCCGATAATATTGATCTCATTCTACCTTTATATAACAATAATATGCCAAAAGATTTGCAAGATAAAACAGGTCAGGCTTATAAAAATAAAATTTATAAAGGTTATATGTATTTATTATATATTTATATTACGTACAAGGTTAATCCAAAATACGGAATGTCTTTTAAAAGTCAAAAAGAAGCTCTGGATGCGTTTTACAAAAATGGAGGAAGATTCAAAAGCGGAGAATTGAAAAAGCTGAATTTTTCATATATAAAAAATGGTTTGAAGAGAAATTAAGCTGGTGGTAATATTTTTTTATGAAATATAAAAGCTGCAGATTGTTAGAACACGGAATTTATTTTTATTTGGACCCCGGTACGCAAAAATTGTGTGTTGGACATTGCTGTAATAGTGACAATCTTGATTATAATGACAGATTATATTTATATTTTGACCTGAAAAATGAAATTTTAAGCTGGGATTACATTTTTAGCGAAAAACGAAAACTAAGAGAAAATGCAAAAAGAGGAATTTATCCGTCTCAGTGCGAAGGTTGTTTTGAACTTACGCAGCGTGATTGGGATAATGATGACTATATAAACCATTTTACAGCAGGTCATATTATGAAATGCAATTCAAGGTGCATATATTGTCCTACAGGCAGAATTCCGGAATGGCATAACAAAGAGCAGGATGTTAATATAAAACCTATTATTCAAGAGCTCCTTGACAAAAACTTACTGCGTTTTAACGGTTCTTTGAGATTTGTCGGCGGTGAGCCTACTTTAATGAAAGAATTTGACTGGCTTGTAGAATTGTTTTCTCAAAATAATGTACCTGAAATATATGTACCTACCTCTGCAATACGATTATCAAAAAGTCTTTGCAGAGCACTTGAGAAAGTTGACAGTGCAGCTGTTGTTACAAGTATTGACTCAGGCACAAAAGAAACTTTTGAAAAAATTAAGGGTACAAAATTTTACAATATTGTTATTAATAATATGGAAACTTATCTAAAACATTCAAGGAAGAAAAATTTTGTAATACCTAAATTTATACTGTTTACAAATTATAATGATACAGCTCAGGAAGTAAATAAATGGCTTTGTAACTGCAGAAAATCAGGATTTGTTGAAGTTCAGTTTGATTCAGAACACAGTGTTTCTTCCTCTGAACACTGCGAAAATAAAAAATATGTAAACAGAACTCTTAAAATGCTTAAATACACGGAACTTCTCGCAGAAAAATATAATATTAAAGTTACTTCATTTCTTGCATTTATGAACAGGGCAAATAGAATCTATGAGAAACAAAAGTTATTTTTTTATGAGCATAAAGATAGTTTTATTGATTTATATATAGATTCAAATGTTAATGATATAGATACTGCAAAATACTATAAAGACTTGTATATAAAAAGTAACGACTTTTCTACAGATATTATAAAAAATCAAATAGATAAGCTTGTGCAGGAAGAGAAGTTCTCTCATAAACGCCGTGTTTTTATAAAGATAGCAAATCCTATGGAAGAAAATCTAAGCAAAAAATTAATGCTGCTTTTACGGCTTGGTTTTGATTTTAATATCCAAATTGAAAATTATGTAGAATCGGACATAATCGATGAAATAATAAAAACGAGTTTTTCTGATATTACATATTTAAAAAATAGAAATATTTTAGATTTCTTTAAAGTACGCAAATTAAAAGCAAAATACGATAATATGATAAAACTTTCCAAAGTGAATTTTGGGCAATAAAAATTAAGATTTTTTATTTCCTAATAAAAAATGAAGTTCTGATTTTAATCTGGTAAACGTAGAAATTTTTCTGCAATTATAAACTTTATTCTCAACAATTGCATCTGCCCAGGGTTCTGCCTGAAGCTCAAACCCTGCTTTTTCCGCCTGCTCTTTAAAATATTTATATGCTTTTATAACGGAAGCCTCGATTACCTGATTTGAGGTGGTACTCATTTTACTTTCGACGTGGTTTACGGCTCTTGCAACAGTTTTAACACCTGCTATTTTACAAAAATTAAAAAATGCGTCAATTTCTTTTTTATTGTCATTTACATTAGGGAAAATGATATATTTAACTTTGATACGGTTTGATTTATCTCCGGCATCTTCTATGTATTTTTTTATAGTTGATGTAACTTCATCAAATTTATCAACACGTTTTATTTTTTTGTAGGATTCTTTAAAACCGCAATCAAGCGAAATACATATCATATTATGGTTATCCGCTTTCAGCATTTCACTTATAACAGGCTCATATTTTATTCCGTTTGAAAGCACTTCAAGACGGCAGTTTTGTTTTAATAACAGTTTTACAATTGCAGGAAATTCTTCCAGCATAGTCGGCTCTCCGCCCATAAATGCTACAAAAGTATCTGATGTAAGCCTGCCTTCTTTTATAAGTTTTTCTATTATCGGAAGAGCATCATAATCATCACTTTTTTTTATGCCGTTATGAAAATCAGAATGTACAGAGCAGTAAAAACAAGCCGCATTACAATGCCTCCAGTTAAAAACCGTTATTTTATGAATTTTGCCGTCAAATTCTTTCCAGTCTTTTTCTTCGAGAATAGGGCATTGTTTGCAGCGTTCAGGAATTATTCCGTTTTTCATTCCTTTAATTATTTTTAAACGCCGCTGTTCATTTTTATCAAATGCATTTTCTTCTTTATATGAAATATATTCAGGACCTTCCCATACCTCATTACAATACTTAAACCCGCTGAAACTGAGGTCTATACTTCCGAGAATATGGTCACAGCATTTATATTTCATTTATTACTCCTATCCTTAATTTTTCTTAGCGGCATTTTAAAAAGCTGATTGCTAACAGAAGCTATAATGCTGCGAGAGGCAAGAAGCCGTTCAATGCCAGAAACCAAACCGGATTACAACTAAACTGCAAGATAAACCGGCAGTAAGCTGCAGCACCGGATTAATTATATAATAACAGGCAAATAAGGTTTTAACAAATTCCAATTTTATGCTTATTACAATAAAGATAAGTTGATTTTCAAAAAAACATTTACATGAAAAATGATTTTCTTTAGTAAATATATATGCATTTTTATTAAAACAAACAATAATTTTCTAATTTAAAAAACTATTGACTAAAAATTTTTATCAGGTAATATAATAATTGCTGAGGGCGTTTAGCTCAGTTGGTAGAGCGCCTCCCTTACAAGGAGGATGTCAGGAGTTCAAGTCTCTTAACGCCCACCATAAAAAAGAGGGGAATCCCTCTTTTTTATTATTTAAAATTTACGGGTGGAATATGAAGCATTTAGTAGTTATACCTACTTATAATGAATCAGAAAACATAGAAAATCTTATTAACAGAATATTTGAGCTGTATAAAGATATAAATGTTCTTGTTGTTGATGATTCTTCACCGGACAATACATCAGGTATCGTAAGAAACCTGCAGCAAAAATATGCAAATTTATATCTGCTTGTGCAAAAAGGAAAACAAGGACTTGCCAATGCATATATAAACGGTTTTAAATGGGGAATGAATAACGGATTTGATTTATTTACTTCCTGTGACGGTGACTTTTCACATAATCCTGTATATATAGAACAACTTGTAAAAAAGATAGAAGAAGGATACGATATAGCATCAGGCTCCAGATATATAAAAGGCGGCGGAACAACGGAAAAAAATTTTTTTAGAAATTTTATTTCAATCGGCGGTAATATATGGGCTGATTTTATCTTAAGAACAAAAATGAAGGATATTTTAGAAGGATACAGCACATACACAAGAGAGGCGCTTGAGAAAATAGACCTTGATTCCATAACGGCTAAAGGATATATCTTTCAGGCAGAAATGAAATATAAAGCTTTTATACAGGGATTAAAAATAGTTGAAGTGCCCATCCTTTTTGAAACCAGAACAACAGGTAAATCAAAAATGGATTTATCTATAATCTTTGAAGCTCTTTTTTCTGTTGTAAAACTCAGATTTAAGAACAAATAATTATGCAGACTATACCAATCTATTTATTTAGTTCTTTTGCAATTTCCGGTGCTAATACATCCCATACTTTTTCACTTGGATGTCCGTCACCTTCTATACGATATTTCTGATCCGATATAGAAATATTATTTCTTAAAGATAATTCATCAGCATCAATTACATTTATTCCTTGCTCTTGGAGTTCATACCATCTGGGTGATGTAAGAAATTCCAAGCCATGGTCGTTATCTGCAAATAGAATTACGATAAAAATTATATTGGAATTTATTTCTTTTAAATCCTGATTTAGTTTAACAATATGTTCCTTGACCAAATCGAATTTACTATCAAAAGATGCAAAAATCTGCCAATATAATTTATTTAAATACTGATAAATATATGTTCTCTCAAATAGAGTATATTTATGAGGGACAAGAATACCATCTTTGTTAATATCAAAAACAGGCCATACATATGGTTCTTGATAATAACCGTTAGAATAAGTCTTTATTCTCCAAATATGTTCTCCCGTTATAAGCAAGACAGCATATTTACTGTTTTCTATTTCATCATCATAGTCACTGCTTTCTACCTGAAATAATGCATGTTGAAGACCGCCTCCCGGTATTGAAATATTATAGACAGGTGCCTTCATTATTTTTGATAATTTTGCTCCTAATGTTTGTTCCGGTGTCAATCTTTCTCCATACATATATTCACATCCCAAAAGTATTACACCCGGATTCTTATATTCCGTTCCAAATGCAGGTCTTAATTTTATAGAATTTTTATTTCCTTTAAAACGCAATTTTTTCCATAATTTAAAATTAAACGGTTTTTTTATCATGTAAAATCTACCGGAATTAACTGTATTATCTTGTTTTGGACATAGAATCTTATAAGCTATAATATTTGAAACTATAAAAACAATTAATAAAAATATTAATAAACTAATAACTGTAATTATTGTTATTTTTATATTTTTATTCATTTAAATTCTCCAATCTATGAGTTAATTATACGGATTATATACATTTTGTTCAAGTTCTTGCTTTAAATGTAATATTTCTTGTTTTTCATCAATATTATATTTCTCGGCCTTTAATATATCTGCATAAGCACTTTTGTAATCATTTAACCGCATTTTTGCCAGAGCTCTAAGCTTATAATTTACATTATATCCGTTTAATACTTCATCTTCATTAATGCATTCAATTACTTTTTGATAATCTTGTATCTCATAGTATAAATTTGCCATATCATTATAAAATGTTTTCTTTGTTCCCAACTCATTATAGTAAGGAAAAATTTCCGCTAATTCTTTATATTGTTCCAATGCTTCAACTTTTTGAGAATTTTCTATATATGTATTTGCAAGTCTTTTTCTTATTTCAATCGAATAAGGAGAGTTTTTTATAAAATCGGAATAATCTTTTATCGCTTTATCATAATCGTTCTTGCCAAAATAACTTTCTGCTCTTAATAATAAATATTGATTATAATAATTGCTATCGGAAAGATTTATTGATTTTGTATAATCGGTAATTGCTTTTTCGTATTTTTCATCCGAATTATAATAGCGCCCTCTTGCTGCATATAAATAGTTTTTATTTTCATTATTTTTGATAAGTGCATTTAATTCTTTTAGGGATAGTTCTTGCTTAAATTTCTTTTTCAAGTATGAAAAATTAGTTTTTTTAAGTTCTTCTTTTGTAAAAGTTCCGCCTCTTCTCTCAAATTCCTTCAAAGCAACTTCGTCATCAACAAAGATTATTCCTTCAAGTTTTATACCATATGTATAATACAAATAAAATAAATAATCATTATCGAAATAATTTTCATCTTCAATTAAATATGAAAATACTCTTGACTTTTTGGCGTTTAACTCTTCATTTATTATATTTACCATTTTTCCCCGAATAAAAGAATCTGCATCATAACATCTGGGACGGTATAAAAATAGAAAGGAAGCGTATTTTGCATAAGCTGATATAGGAAGCAGTGCTATTCCGTCATATTTATTATATAACAATGAAATCTTATCTGTTATATATGCTGTTTCCCTAATATCTTCTGCATAAATCTGCTGATATTTATATTCATATTTAATTTCATTAAAATTTAAAAAAATTATCGAGTACAAAGAGAATATTAATAATAGACTGTATAAAAAAGAGACTCTAATCTTATTATAGAAATATATAATGTATCCAAAATAAAAAAGTAAAATTAAAAGTAATATTTTAAAATATAAAATTCTAAACGGAACATGATTTAACCAAAAATTATATCTGTATACTTCGCATTCCCCTCCTATTATTAAAAAGAGGAAAAATATAAATATACTAAATACCAGTGTAAGTGATAATAAAACTACTTTTTTGTTGTCTTTCTTCTCATCTCTTATAAGAAAAACAAATATACTTAATAAAACTATTATTATTAAGAACCAAATATTTTCATTAAAATAATCTTGCATAAACGGAAGAAAAATCTCTTTTATCGATAAAAAAGAATTTTCTACATGTGATTCATATCCTGCAATTTTTCCCGAGAAATATCCTGATAAACCAAAATGACAAAGACTTGAAATTATTAAAATAAATGTATTTGAAAAAAGAAAAAACAGTTTTTGCTTATTTTCCAAGTTACGTTCTTTATATATATAGGACAAAAATGACGAAATAAGAATAATAAATACAACTGATACAAATGCCAGCATTTCGAATGAAACACCAAGTAAAAAAGCATTTATAAGATAAAATATTTTCTCATAATTATTTTCAATCTTATAAAATATGCATTTTATTATAGAATATAAGAAAATTACAAAAAAGATAAAATTAAACAGATGATCGTAAAAAGTAACAGTTTCAGCTAATGAAGAGAAATAAAACATATACATGTCTTCATTAATCAAAGGAATTACTGATATTATTATAAATATAGCAGGATATAATAAGAAAAAAGATTTCTTTTTAAAAATCGATTCCTTCTTTTTAGAGAAAAAATAAAATATCTTCAAACTGAATAAGGACATTATGCTTAAAAACAATGCATTAAAAAAAGGAATAAGAGTATTAGTTAAGTCATTTGGATGTACATTTAGAATATTAGGAATATAGACAACAAAAGCAGCCACAATAAATCTTGAAACAAATCTCGCAGCATTAAAAAATGCAGAAAAATCAGCAGTATATTCAAATGGATAGAAATGATCATGACCAGTTAAAACATCATAATGAAGATACATAAAAATAAGATAAAAACATGAAATAAAACTTAATATATTTAATAAAAAGAAAAAATGTTTATAAAAAAAAGATTTCATAATTTCCCTTCGAAATCGCTCTTCAGAAATTATATGATATAAAAGAAATAAAATAAAAAATGTAACGTTATGCAACAATAAAATAAAAGTTTAAAACAATCTTTTAATTTTTTTTGAAATATACTCTATTTTTTCATCCGTCAAGTTTAATCCTGTCGGGATATAAAATCCTCTCTCATATAATTTTTCACTAACCGGACGTTTTATATTATCTAAAATACCGAGTTTCTTCAAAACAGGCTGTTTATGAAGAGGAAAGAAAAAAGGTCTTGTTTCTGTATTTTCACCCGCAAGCTTATTAATGGCTGTCTTTGCATTAAATTTTACATCATCATTTAATACAATACCAAAAATCCAGTAATGGTTTTTTGCATATTCAGTCTGCGATATAGACAGATGAGCAGGAATATTTTTTAATAATTTTTGATATAAATTTCCTATATGCTGTTTTATACAAATTGTTCTGTCCAGTTTTTCAAACTGTGCATATGCAACTGCCGCTTGAAGATTTGACATTCGTAAATTCCAGCCCAAATCATTATGGACAAATTTATCTTTAGTAAAACATAAATTCTTATAATAATTAATTTTGTTATACAAATTTTCCTCGGAAGTTAAAACAATACCACCTTCACCGCATGCAATATGCTTATTTGTAAAGAATGAAAATGTTGCAATATCACCAAAACTTCCGCATTTATTGCCATAATATGTTTGCCCGTGCGCCTGAGCTGCATCTTCTATTATTTTGAGATTATATTTTTTTGCTATTTCTAAAACCGGTTTTACATTTGACGGAAGTCCATATATATGGACAATTATAATTGCTTTTGTTTTATTTGTAACAGCTTCTTCGATTTTATTTGTATCAATATTCCAGGTATTATCTTCAGCATCGACAAAAACAGGTTTTAGCTTGTTATATATGCAGCTTTGAGCAGATGAAATAATATTAAAAGAAGGAACAATAATTTCACTATTATCTTCCCATTTATATACAGCCTTCATAGCTCTTAGAGAAACATCAAGAGCAGAACTTCCGTTTGTTACGCAGCTGCCGAATTTTTGACCGCAAAAGACAGAAAATTCCTGCTCCAGTTTTTTTACAAAAGGCCCGTTAGATCCAAGCCAGCCTGTTTCTATGCATTCTTCCAGATATTTTTTTTCATTACCGTCTAAAAGCGGTGCAAATACGGGAATAAATTCACTCATTTATAATAACCCTATCATCTGATATTTCATCAAAACGGACTTTATCCTGTTCCCCTAAATAAGGACCCTGCTTAACTTCTATCATGCTGACATCTTCCAGGCATTTTAACCCGTGCCCGCCGTATGGCAGAAACGCGATATCACCGGCTTCTAATATGGTGCTTTCAAGATATTCTTTATCTTGCGAATATAAATCAAGTCTTAATTTGCCTTTTTTTATAATAAGAACTTCCTGTGTATAATAAACTTTTCGTTCAATAACATTATGGACATGCGCTTTTATAACCGTATTTTTAGGATGTTTCATATAAGCCAGCTGCCAGCTGCTGTCATTCTCAGTAAAAAATTTTATTCCGTCATTTTCATAGGAATTTTTTATTATTAAAGCTATCTGCTTGTCTTTATGGAAAAAAGTTTTTATCATATATATATTCTAACAAAAAATAAAAAAACTGAAAAATTACATATTAACCATTTAACAAGATTTGTTATAATATTAATAATATCAGATTTTATGATTAGTTGGTCAGATGAAAATATTATTTGTAATACCCAATTTTGATTCTTATGTTATAGCGCCGCCATTAGGCGTTTTATACTTGTCTTCATATGCAAAAAAATATTGCAATGCCGAAGTAAAAATTATAGATGCACTGCGTGATAACTTAAATACAAAACAAATTACAAATATAGCATTGGAATATAATCCGGATATTATAGGCATCCACTGTTTAACCGCTTTTTATAAACAAACCGTTGATATATGCAGAAGCTTAAAACAGGCAGGATTTAAAGTCCTTATAGGCGGTGTACATCCGACTTTTATGCCTTATACCACTTTAAAAGACAGCGGCGCTGACTTTGTTGTTTGCGGTGAAGGGGAAATTCCTCTTTTAAGATTATGTGAAAATAATTTAAATCATAAAAATATTCAAGGTGTATATGACTTAGAATCACTGAAAGATGATGACACACAAATTGACGGCACCCCTGTTTTAAAAGCGGAAACGGTTAAAGATTTAGATACAATTCCAATGCCGGATTGGCTGCAGCTTCCGCCAGCTTCTTATCCGCATTCTCCGCATGCTGTAATAGCAAGGGGAAATCCAATCGGCATTGTTATGACATCAAGAGGCTGCCCTTCCAGATGTACATTTTGTTCTTCAAACAATTTTTATAAGGGAATAAGACAAAGATCCGTAGAAAACGTAATAGAAGAGGTTAAATTTCAGATTGAACATCTCGGAATACAGGAACTTCAATTTACGGATGATAATTTGACGCTTAGACGCGAATATATAATTAATTTATGTAATGCTCTTCTGGAAAATAATATTAAAATTGACTGGTCTACTCCAAACGGAGTACGGGCTGATAAAGTAGATAAAGAAGTTCTTGCTCTGATGAAAAAATCAGGGTGCTATTTAATTGATTTCGGTATTGAATCCGCAAATAACCAAATTCTTAAAAATATAAGAAAAGGTGAAACAATTGAACAAATAGATATGGCAATAAATCTGGCGCATGAAGCGGGTATGATAACACAGGGAAATTTTATTTTCGGACTTCCCGGAGAGACAAAAGAAACAATAAAAGAAACAATAGACTATGCCGTAAACAGTAAACTTGACCGAGCAGGATTCTTTGCTTTAAGACTTCTTCCCGGTTCTGATTTATCAAAACAAATGAAAGAAAAATATCAGTTAGATTATAATAATACTTTTATATCAAAACCTGACTGGCTGCCTGAAAATTTAACTAAAGAAGATATTTTAAGAACAATTCAAAAAGTATACTGGAAATTTTATTTCAGACCAAAAAGATTATGGAACTTATTAAATGATATACCCGTATCTCAGACAAAATATATAATTAAATGTATGATAAATTACCATTTATTTAAATTATGGTAAATTTATCTCTTAGAATATCCTTGTTTTAATACTTGTTTTGTATAAGGGGGAATTCCAAGATCTATATGGTATTCTTTGCAGAATTCTTCCGCATAACGGATAATATCATAGTAGTGTTTTGGGATAGTAAAATCCCCGTCAATGATATCTCTATAGTCAATATCAACTACAATAATCTTGATATTAATATCAAGCATTTTATTCATAAATTTTTTAAATTCTTCAAGATTATCATTATAACCATGAACTATAATATATTTAATAATAATCGAATCATTTCCGGCTGCAGAAATATAGCGTTTTAGGTTTTCTATCGATTTATCGAATTTATCAACCTGCTTTATTTTTAAATAAGTTTCCCTGCAGCCCGAATCAAGCGCGGTGCATAATTCTCCTTTTTTCATTACAAGAAGTTTTTCTATAACAGGCAGGTAAACAATATTATTTGTAGGAATATATATAGTTCCGACACCTCTGTTTAAAAATGTTTTTATAATCTCTTCATGATTTTTAAGGCAAGATATATTGCCGCCCTGAAAATCTATGTATAATTTTTCTTTATCAATTAGATTATTATCATAAAGTTCATTTATAAATTTCAAAACATCAAATAATACAGGTTTATTTTCATCTTCTTTTATTTTTTCATGCGTTCTGTTTCCCTGAGTACAATATATACAAGCACAATTACACTGAGTATAATGATTCAAAGTTATTTTATTAATCCTGAAATCAGATACTTCTTTATATTCTGTAAGATGAACACATCCATTGCATTCCGCCGGAATTTTTCCGTCTTTCAGCATTTTTATATATTGTTTCTTTGCTTCTATAAAACCCGTTATAGAGTTTTTTTCGGATAATTTACTTACAAAAGCAGGTCCGATATTAGCGCTGCAGCATGGCTCAAGTGCATCTCTGCAGGAAAAATGCAGATGATTGTTCATCAAAGGGCACATATATGATTTTTTATTTTTTTTAAAGTCGAAGAATTTCATAGATTTCTTTCTTTGCTATATTATATAATATCAGAAATTTAGTATAATAATTGTATGAAAAAAAGATATTACTGCAAAAGATTAAATGAAACATTAAACTTTGACGCACTTAAAGTTTTTTACTGCTGTGCAACAAGAACCGGACCTTCCATTGACATTCCGAAACCGGATAAAATTAAAGACATAATTACAAAAAGAAATAAACTTATAAGAATGCTGGATAAAGGTATTATTCCGGAAGAATGCAGCGGCTGTTTTGATCTTAAGGAACAGGAAAACCCGAAGCCTCTTATATTAAGTGCATTTTCAAAACTGCCAAAGGCAAATTTAATTATAGTAAAACACTTTAAACAATGCGACTGCAGCTGTATATATTGCTGCGAGCAATATCTTTCAGGCAGAAAAATTGTTCTCAAGTCAAAAAAAAGCGATTATTACGATCTTCTTCCTATAATTAAAGAAATGTATAAGCAGAATATTATTGATAAAAAAGAACTGGATGTCCATTTTCAGGGAGGCAATGTTTCTGTTCTGGACGAATTTGAAGATCTGGTAAATATATTTATCGAAAACGGCGTCAAAAGAATTGAAATTGCAACAAACGGTATAAAATATCTTCCAATTGTTGAGGAAATCTGCCGCAAAACCTTTGTAGATATTAATATCTCCATTGACTGCGGAACAAAAGAAACTTTTAAAAAAATAAAAACCGTAGATAAATTTGAAGAAGTAAAAGAAAATATAAAAAAATATGCTAAACTTCCGCTTCTTTTAAGATTAAAATATATTCTTGTAAGAGGTGTTAATGATAATATTCAAGAGCTTACAAATTATATTGACCTTATGAAAGAAACAGGGGTTAAAAATTCAGAATTAATGATTGACCAGTGTGACAGCGAGTTTATCCAAAACGGAGAATTCAAAATTCCGAATTACTATTATGATTTATTTGATTTTTATCAGAGAAAATGCAAAGAAAACAATATTGAAGCAAATATTTGGGAATATATAAGAGAAATTTTAAATAAAGGCTCATTTTTTAAATAAAGTTTTTAAGATTTCGGGTAATTTTTTCCTTACCGGCTGCAGTTTTAACAAATACTCATTAACGCTGCAGTTATCATCTTTAAATATCGGATCTTTTAATAATTTAACAAGTTTATTATATTCAGGATGCGACGGAAGAGAAACATCCAGTTCTTTTCTTAATTTTTCGGAGTTTATCTGTTCATGGTAGTTAATAAAAAATGCTTTTGCCCTCATTTTTTTTGCAAATTTGACAAATTCTTTCATTTCTTTATAATTATACGCTGTTACAACAAAATTTAATTGAAGGTTCTGCAATAATCCTTTGTTCTTTAATTCTGACAGGTATTCTACATTTTTAATGAGGGCATTAAAGTTTCCGTTTTCAACGAGCTTATTATATGTTTTTTCTGTGATTGCGTGCATGGAAATTGTAACAGTATACATTTTTTCAGTTAAAGATAATTTCTCAATCATTTCCTTTGTAAAAAGAATCCCGTTTGATATTATTTTAAATTTTATATCAGGATTAATCCGCACAATTTTTTTAACTATTTCAACAGAATGCCTGCTCGCGAATAATTCTCCTGCAGAATTTAGTTCAACAAATTCTGCTTGTTTTAAAACAGGAAAGAATATTCTGTCAAAATTTTCTTCTATTCTTTTTTCTTTTTCACGGTTATATTCTTCTTCTTCTTTATTTTTTTCATTGCGGCAAAAAATACATCTTACATTGCACCTTCTGTCATAGCTGAATTCTATTTGCTTCGGATATTCACTTGTAAGGCTTGGAGTCATTTCATATTTATAAGGCTCACATACCTCAAGATTGCAATACTTATAATTATTTTCAATAAACTGTTTTCTGAACTCTTTTGCCTTTTCTCCGTTCCAAATCTCATCAAACGTATTTTCAAAGATATTGCCGAAAGAATAAAAATTAGTCCAATAACAGCAGCAGCAATATACTTCGCCTGTATTTTGTATTTGAATACTATAAAATGGGTGCCTGCAAATTTTATTCATAAATAGATACTATAACAATCTTTGTATTAAAGCAAAATATTTATGTCCACTCTGTTATTTCTCTTTTTGAGAATCCCCACTCTAACGGTTCTCCGCCATAACAAGTATTATGACATTGTTTACAATACCTGCAGAGCGGTTTTGGGGTACTTAAAAAATCATCAATTTCTTTTATGTCATTTACATCTGCAATTTTAATATAATCTTCTTTTGTTATCGGTATATCAACTTTAAAATATTCAATAAAAGCTTTGATATATGCATGCACATAACAATAATATATGTTCCCGCGAGCGTATACATTAATACCTCTATGAGGACAAGTAAATCTTTTGGCAATATAGTTTTGTGTGCCTTTTAAATCAAGAATATTTTGGCTCCAATCAAAACCTTCAGTTTCATTATAATTTTCATCTATTACTTCTCTCGTTTTTAAACTATATAACTTGTTAGATTTTACAATATCATAATGATATTTAAATCCATATTTCTTCGCTTTTTCTTCTATTACTTCCATATTAAAATCTACAGGATACTTTGTAATTCCAAAATCCATATTTGAAGTCTTTACCACATCCCAAAAATCATCGCTCATTTTATCTAATAAGATTCCGTTTGTTAGTATAGTTTTTTCGGAATTTGGAAATAATTCAACTGATTTATTAATAATTTTTGTTAAGTCAGGATTTAATAAAGGCTCACCGCCCATAAAAGCAAATGAAATTTCTCTATCCGGTGCAAGTTCCTTTATTTTTTCCATATCCTTTGAAAATTGTTCATAAGTAACAAATTCTTCTTTTGCTAATGGTGCATATACATCACAATTTTTACAATTTAAATTACAATGAGAGGATACTGCAACAGTTAGTCCTCCTAATCCATTAATTTCATAAAAATCTTCTTTTTTAAATAAATTTTCCTGTTTATTTTTATTTGAAAAATGTCCCAGAGCGAACCCTGCAAATAGACAGGATGCCCCGCATAAAAAATCTCTTCTTTTCATAATTCCCCTTCATCATTATCGTATATAAGTCTAAAATATTATATGTTTCTATTAAAAGGCAATATTAATATATTAAAGTTATTATATGATTTTATGTTATACTTAAACTATTAATAATGGAGAAATATTTTGAAATATTTGAGCTGTTCTAACATACAAAACGGATTGAGATTTGAATATAACAGTATTAAGCTTTGTTGTTTTATGGGAACAAATACTCCGGAACCGCTTTATGTAAAGAAAGATTTCTACGGAGAAAAGCTTAATTGGAAGGAACTTCTTGAGAATATAAATACAATCCGCGAAAATCAAAAAAAAGGAATTACAGATTCACACTGTATAGGCTGTTTCGGGCTTCAGGAACAGGACTGGGATGATAATACAAAATTTAAATGGATTCAAATAGCACACTGGGCAGATTGTAATTGTTATTGTACATATTGCTATCGTTATCAAAATGAATTCGAGAAACCAAAAAAACGTTACAAAATCATGCCGATTATTAAAGAACTTGATAAAATGGGGCTGTTGGATTATAACGGAGAGCTGGCATACTCCGGAGGTGAGCCTGCAAGCTTAAGAGAATTTGATGATATAACAAACTTTTTCCTTAAAAAAGGCGAAAAACTTATCATGGTGCATACTAATGCCATAAAACCCGTTAAGTCTGTTCTAAAAGGACTGCCATCCGATACAATGTCTGTTACGGTCAGTGTAGACTGCGGCGACCGAGAAAAATTTAAACAGATTAAACGCATAGATGCATATAATAAAGTTATAGATACACTAAAAAAATATGTTAAGGCACAAGGAAATAATAAAAAAATGGTTCGCTCAAAATATATTATTATTCCGAATGTCAATGACACAAAACAGGATATTGATAAGTGGATTGAAGAAACATTAAAGATAGGCATTGAGCAGGTAATTGTGGATTTTGAAGCAGATTGGCTGGCAAGAAATTCTGATAATATTCCGCCTCATATCGATGAAATATTTAATTATCTTGTAGAAACAACGCAAAATAGAGGGTTAAATCTTGAATATTACGGTGTTGCGAACCAGTACAGAGCGTTAAAACATCCGGAAGGATTAAACTACGGGCT
Organism: Candidatus Gastranaerophilales bacterium; assembly: GCA_944323535.1. Lineage (GTDB taxonomy): Bacteria > Cyanobacteriota > Vampirovibrionia > Gastranaerophilales > Gastranaerophilaceae > Avigastranaerophilus. The sequence continues at coordinate 35,914 of CALUSW010000005.1, forward strand.
TCATCAAGAATAGAATTTTATCGACTATCTTGCTTTTCTTCCACTCGAATAAAATATCGACTGAGTCTTAATGTTTTTTCGGCTCTTTCTGTTCGCTATCTTATCTTCGAATATTAGGATTTCCGTTTTCTTAAAATTTATTCTTCAGCTTGTCCAGAAAAGTTACAGGTTTTAAACCGGTAAAATAGTCAAGACCCTGAATAACAATATCTTTTGATTCTTTTATATCTTTATTTTGAAAAGTTTTTACAAGCTTATTATAATCAGGATGTTTTCTATCCTGAATATTTATTTTCTTATATATTTCTTCACAGTCCTTAGAACAATCAAGACCTAAAAGTCTTACTTTTGCATCCAGAGAACGGGCAAAATTAATAATATCTTTAATTTCTTTATAATTTATACTTGTAACCGTAAAGTGGATTTCAAATCTTTCTATCTTTCCTGCTTTTTTTAAAGAAGATAAATATTTGATGTTTTCAATAGTTTTTTTATAATTTCCGCCTCTTACAATTTTGTTATATGTTGATTCTTGCATAGCATGTAAAGAAACAGTTAACATAGAAATTCTATCTGTCAGATTAAGTTTTTCTATATTTTCTTTTGTACATTGAATACCGTTAGTTATGATTTCAAACTTAACATTCGGAAATTTATCCGCTATATTTTTTATTAAATCACGTGATATTTTGCTTGCAAAAACTTCTCCTACAGCATTTGTTTTCACATATTTTGCATTTTCCAGCCACGGAGTCAGTATTTCAACCAGTTTATCTTCTTTATCCTTTGGAATAAGAGAAGTTACTTTATGGTTTTCACTGCGGCAAAATATACATTTTACATCACAAAACTCATCCAAACCAAGAAGTATTCTCTCGGGCGGTTCTGAAATGAGTTTAGGTTCTTTATCACTAATTTTTTGAAGTATCTCAAGATTCTGGCAGCCGGGACAGAGAGAAAAATCATTATCATACAATTTTTGTCTGAATTCTTTTGCTCTTTCGCCGTTCCATATTTCATCAAAAGATTGTTCAAAAATATTACCGAAAGAATAACTCTTAATCCAGCCGCAGCTGCAAGGATAAACATTGCCGTAAGGCATAATCTCAGCCAGAATATAAGGATTGGGGCAATAAATATGTTTATCTGCCATAAAATTATCTTCCGTTATCAATATATCTTATAACTTCAGTATAACCGCAGGTTGTAAGAATTTCTCTGTAGGATAAATTGCACTTATGTTTATGTACATAATCAACAATAATATCAATATATTCCTTAACATTTTCAGGAAGATATTTGTTCTTTTCATACCAGTGATGTTCAAGTTCAAGCTGAATATTGGTTATACCTAAATCTTCAACCACTTTGAGCCATGCTTGAACTTCTTCAAGATTATCATTATAACCCGGTACAAAAATGTATTTTAAACCGATTAAACTTGCCTGAATTGGATTTAATCCTTTTTTATATTTCTTTATATTATTAATAACCTTTTTAAAATAATCGGCATTTTTTATTTTTTTATATGTTTCTCTTGTTCCGGCATCTATAGAAATCGTAATTGCGACTCTGTTTTTTTCAAGTCCCTTCTTAATCCATTTAGAATAATCAACAGCAGCAGAATTAATCATTATGAAAATATTGGTTTTTTCAAGGAAAAACTTCATTAAATCAGGAAATTCTTTTAATATTGTGGGTTCGCCGCCTGTAATATTAACATTTCCTTCATTACTTAGCATTCCCTGTTTTAAGGCATCCTGCAATACAGGAAGGATTTTCCATGGCTTTAATGAATTCAAATATTTCTTTTGATCATGTGTATGACAATATATGCAATCAAGATAACAATTTTCCCAGTGGTTGATTAAAATATATTTCAACTGCATTGAACCGTCCCAGTCTTTAACCTGAAGACTCGGACATCCCACACAAATCGGAGGGATATCATTTTTAGCAAATCTGTCGCGGTATTCCTGTTTTATTTGCCTGATTTTATCCCAGTCAAATAACTCTCCTTTATAATCTTCTATAATTTTTATTGCTTCAAATTTCATACACATTGAATAACTGCACAAAACCGCAGCATCTCTTATAAAGCACATACCGTTTTCCACAAATTCACAAGATAAATATCCCATCTCATAACCTCATAAACTATTGATAAAAATATTATATATTAAAAATTAGATTTATTAAATTTATTTTTTAACGACTGAATAAAGCTGATTGGTTTCATATTAAGCATACAATCATTAATAGTGCAGCGCCCGGAGTGAAATATCGGATTTTTAAGCACCCGTACAAAATTATTATATTCAGGGTGTTTTTCATCAAAAATATTAAGCTTTTTATAAACATCTTCATTAGTTTCAAGTTTTAAAAGTTCAAGAAACCCGACCGTAGCACCGTATTTTTCCGCCATTTTAATATATGCAGCCATTTCTTTATAATTATATGCATTAACGACAAAGTTAAATATAAAGTTTGCCAGTTTTCCTTCTTTCTTAAGATTTGATAAGAATTCAAGATTTTTTATAACTCTGTCAAAATCACCGCCGATAACAAGTTTATCATATGTTTTTTTGTTTACGGCATGTAATGATATTGTAACGGATAGAAGTTTATTAATTATCCCGAGCTCAGTCAGATTATTTTCATCACATAATATTCCGTTTGAAATAAGTGAAAATTTTATGTCCGGATAAATTTCAGAAATCCGTTTTATAAGTTTTCTTGAATGCGGACTGAAAAGACATTCTCCGACACCTGAAAGAACGACATTTTGCGCATTTTCAAGCATATCCGATATAATTTCATCCATATTTTCGTTAAAGTATGATAAATCCTGTTTCTGGTGGCAGCTTCTGCAGAAAATACATTTTACATTACAGGTTGCGTCATAGCAAAATATAAAAGTCTTTGGTTTTGCGGCTGTTTCCGAAGGAATGACATTATGAGAACAATCTTTAACACATAAATTAAGATCGCATATATTGTAATTATCGTTAATAAACTGTCTTCTGAATTCTTTTGCTTTTTCCCCATTCCATATCTCGTCAAAAGATTGTTCATATATATTGCCGAAAGAAAAAGACCTGCACCACGGCGGACAACATACATATACATCCCCCTGCATGCTTATTTGAGCGGATTCAAACGGATATGTACATATTGCATATTTTTCTGTCATTTTTCCTGCCTTATACAAATTCTATAATAAAACATATAACCATGTCCATTTAGTGATTATATTAAAGATAAATAATTAAGAGATAAGGAAACGAAACGGAAACAGTAGAAAAACACTAAACAATCAGATAAAAATATTAAGATTTACGAAAATCTAAATCTGATTCATTAAAATCAAAAAAAGCAGATTCCGGAACATTAAGAACTTCGTTTAATTTAAAAAGAAGCTTTAAGCTCAACCCTCTTTTTGCGGTTTCTATTTTAGCCAAATGTTCTCTTGAAACATTTAACAATTCCGAAAGTTCATTTTGGGAATAGCCCTTTTCCTTTCTTATACGGGCTATATTTCTTCCCAGTAATCTTAATTTTTCGTTCTCTTGCAACATACAAATATTTTTAAACAATTATTGATATTTGTATGTAGTCCTTTTGAGAACATTTTGTATTGTTTTTTATTTAATAGTAATATGTATTTTTGAAAAATTGTGAATATGAATAAATTCACTTTGAACTTGTTTTCACTATTGCAAAAGATAATTTCATATAAAAAACTAAAAAATAATAAGCATTGTACTCAAAAAATATTAAAAAATATATTTTTAATGTATAATCTATTAAACAGGAGATTAAATATGATAAATTGCCAATGTTCTCCGGCAAGACAGCAATATCTTGTCAGAACAAACGAACTGAAATCTGATAATATGCCTTTAACCTCAAATGATTATTTGAATATAGGTTACATGGCAGGAAGATTTGGAATTAATCTTCAAAATCCAAATGAACAAAATCCTATAAAATATAGCGATAATGGACTCATATTTGATATTAATTCCTGCACTTCAGGTTTATTTGAAAATAATCTCAAAGCGCAAGGAGTAAAATTTGACAGACTGGCTTAAGAAATTTAACCTGTTTTTTACTAAAAGGATAATTTTACTTTTTATCATTTTTGCGGTTATAAATATTCTTGCTCACCTGCCGGTTTTAAATTTGTATGTTGACATAATGTCGCATTTTAAACTGCAGTATTATTATATTTCTTTTCTTTTTATAGCTGCATTTATTTATCTTTGTTTCTTTAACAGGAAATTTATTTTTTTATTCTGTCTATCTGTTTTAATATGTCTGATAAATTTTATTGAAATAAACAAATATTATTACAATAGTGATAAAACGAGTTCCGGTCAGGGAATAAAAATATCTTTGTTTAATGTATATACTGCAAACAGAAATTTTAATTCGGTTTTAGACGAGATAAAAGTAAATAATCCTGATATCGTAATATTACAGGAAACAGATAAATTATGGCTTGAAAATGTAAGTATTTTGAAAGAACAGTATCCTTATTATAAAGAACAAGCAAGAGAGGATAATTTCGGAATAGCCCTATATTCAAAAATTAAATTTATATTCTCAGATACGGAGGAATGGACAGAGTATTTACTTCCCGTAATAAGAGCAGATTTTGATTATAAAAATTCAACATTAAGTCTTTACTGCGTACATACATTGCCTCCGGCAAATAAAGAATATATAAATACAAGAAATGAAATGCTTAATCAAATAAATTCGATAATTATTAAAAATAAAGATAAAAATATAATTATTGCAGGCGACTTAAATACTACCGTTTATTCTTATGCATATAAAAAATTCATAGCTTCAACAAAAATAACTGATGCTCAAACAAAAAAAGGAATAAAAGACGGAACATGGTCAACAGTATATATTCCGTTTTTCAGGCTGCCATTGGAACATATACTTGTAACTGATAAAATAAAAATTAATTCGTACAAACTCGGAAAAAACATAGGCAGCGACCATTTCCCCGTCCACGCTTACATAGATATAAAATAACCGGTCAGCAAAACATTACCAAGCAATAAAAATGATTTTAGAAAAAATTAGCAAATAAGAAAAACTTAATTAGTCATTATGATATAATCCAGTGTCGTATTAAAGTGAAAATTCAACATTTCCACTTTAATACTCACCTGCTTGGTTGCTCGCATTAAACGGGTTTTCGCCCTGCTCGTCTTGCTCCTCGCAAGCCGACACGGCTGCACCCTCTGCTCGCAATCCGCTTTTCAATACGTCGCTCTCAAAATTTCACTCACGCCGCCGGCTTATCGTGAAATTTTGTTCGGACAGGCTTATATTTCAGTTTGCACTAAAAATAACATAAAGCATCTCCCCGAACTCGTTTCGGAATCTTACCGGTTGAAAACGAAAGCATTAAGCTGAAAAATGCTGTTTTTTTTGTAAAAACAAGCTCACACAAAATTTTTAAGATGCTGAAACAGTCTTGAATTTTCCTTACGGCTCAGGCAATCTGCTACATTCCGTAAAAACTTTCAGTTTTTACTTCATTTCACCTGCCTCTCGCCTTTTCAGCATTTCGCTTCGCTTCAGCTTACGGAAAATCCGCAGTTCAGCATGACAGGTTAATTGGTTATTGTAATGATATTTTGTTCATGTTATAAGTTTATTACTGCGGAAGATAAATATTCTGCTAGTTCAACGAATGGAAGTTTAGAACACTGAAAAAAAATATAAAACTGGCTCAATGTGCAGGCTTTTGTTACGGAGTCAAAAGAGCGGTCGAAACGACAAAAAAAATAAAAATTGAAAATGCATCAAAAAAGGTATGGGTATTAGGCGAGCTTATACACAATTCTCATGTTATTAAAGAACTTGAGGAACTTGGTATAATGACTGTTGATGAGCTTCCTGAAAATGAAAGCGGAATTTGTATTGTAAGAAGCCATGGAATGGCTCCTCAAAAAATTAAAGAAATATCTGATAAAGGGTTCGAAGTCGTTGATTTAACTTGTCTTGACGTAAAGAAAGTACAGCAAAAGGCTGTACAGCTCGCGCAAGAAGGTTTTCTTGTTTTAATTCTCGGGAAACCCGAACATCCTGAAGTCGTTGCAATTAATGCAAATGCTAGAATATATTCTGACAATGTATATGTCATTCCTGATTTAGATACATTAAAAAATATTGAGGAGAAAATAAAATCTCATAAAAGAGCAGGCGTCGTTATTCAGACAACCCAAAAACTTGAGTTTCTGGAAGAAGTAGTAGATTATTTAATTCCTCTGTCAAATGAATTAAAAGTATTTAATACAATTTGCAAATCGACCTCAATGCGCCAGCAAGAAGCAAGAGAACTTGCTAAAAATTCCGACTTGATGATAGTTGTCGGAAGTAAACAAAGCGCAAATACAACTCATCTGGCTGAAATTTTATCAGGAATAACAAAAACAATACATATAGAAACACAAACTGATTTGACGGGATATCAAGATTTAATAGAAAAAGCCCAAAATATAGGTGTAACAGCCGGAGCTTCCACTCCCGAAAATATAATAAAAAGTGTAATAGAATCGATAGAAAAAATATAAGAAAGGAAAAAATAAAATGGCAAACACAATTAACGAACAGGACGAATTCGTCAGATTACTTGAAGAAAGCTATAATTACAAATTTTCTGTAGCCGATGTAGTAAAAGGAATAGTAATAAAACAGGAAAATGACGGTTTTCTTGTAGATATCGGCGCTAAAACGGAAGCTTTCCTTCCAAACAGAGAGATAACAAATAATCAGGTAGATGATAAAAATTATTCCGATTATCTTGCTATTAATGATGTAAAAGAATTTTACATATTAAAAGAAGAAGGTGACGATGAAGACGGAAGAATAGTTTTATCATTGAAAAAATTATCTTGCGCAAAAGCATGGCAGGAACTTCAAAATGCTAAGTATAGCAATGAGACAATAACTGCAAAAGTTGTATTAATAGTTCGAGGCGGCGTTATAGTCGAAGTTTCGGATTTGAGAGGATTTGTTCCGGCAAGTCAGTTAAGAACAGGTGCTCCTTTTGACGGTTTAATCGGACAGGACATTGAAGTTAAAGTATTGGAAGCTGATGCAAAAAGAAATAAATTAATTCTTTCTCAAAGGCAAGCCGTAGCCGAACAAAGAGAACAGGTTGTTGACGAAATTATATCAAATCTTGAGGTCGGCTCTGTTGTTAAAGGCGAAGTTGTAAGAATTGCTGATTTCGGTGCTTTCATTGATATTAACGGAGTTGACGGTTTATTGCCCATCTCGGAAATCTCCTGGCAGAGAATTAAACATCCTTCTGATGTCATATCTTTAGGTCAGGAATTAGAAGTTAAGATTTTAAAAATCGATACGGATATGAAACGTATCAGCTTAAGTTTAAAGAGAATGGGCGATAATCCATGGGAATCAATTGAAAATGAATTCCAGGAAGGACAAGTCATAAAAGGCACCGTTAATAAAGTTACTTCATTCGGAGCATTTATAAACATATACCCCGGAGTTGAAGCTTTATTGCCTTCTTCAGAAATGGAGCCTGCTAATGCAAATCCTTTTAATATATACAATGTCGGGGATGAAGTTGAAGTATTAATAAAGAAATTTACCCCGCAAGAACACAGAATTGCATTGAGCGTTAAAGATATTCAAAAATAATTATTGTTTAATAAGACAGGAGGCTTAAAATTAAGCTTCCTGTTTTTTCTTAAAAAAAATTTACAAATAATTCCAAAATAGCAACTTATAATATTGAGATGTTTTTACCGGTTTAAGAAAAGTAAGGACAAGAAAAATGAATGTATCAAAAGTAGACTCTGGAAGTGCGACTCAAAAAGGAAAAACAATAGGAACTATTGCCGGTTTAGGCGGCAGACTTGCGTATGTAGCAAAAAAAGAAGGAAAAGACATTTTTGTTAATGCCGGCAAAGAAGCTGTAGAAAAGGGATTAAGTTCAAAACTCGGAGTTGCCGTAAAAGCCGGAGCCGTTGGTCTTGTTGCTGCAGGTTTTGCACTTGGCGGCAGACTAATAGGCGCTGCAATAGGAAAACTTATTGATAATCATAATGCTAAAAAACAAAGAGAAATTATTTTAAATGAATTAATGGCTGAATCTTTAAAAGATATTGAAACACCTAAAACAGATGAATAACATACAATCCGCTATCGGATTAAAATTAAAATTTCAATTTGAAATGCCATAAAACAGAAAGAAACATGAATAATGTTTCTTTTTATTTTAATATCTTTTTAAGATACATTCCCGTATACGAGTTTTTACATTTGGCAACTTCTTCCGGAGTACCTTCCGCAACAATAGTACCTCCTTCATCTCCGCCCTGAGGACCAAGATCTATTATATAATCTGCTGTTTTTATCAAATCAAGATTATGCTCGATTATAAGAATTGTATTACCTGCATCAGCCAGCTTATTTATTATTTTTATTAATTTATCAAGATCATACCAGTGAAGACCAACTGTAGGCTCATCGAGAAGATAAAGGGTTTTGCCCGTAGCACGTTTGTTAAGCTCGCTTGCAAGCTTAATTCTTTGGGCTTCTCCGCCTGACAAAGTTGTTGCACTCTGCCCGAGCTTCATATATCCTAAACCCACATCATTTAATGTTTGAAGCCGTGATTTAATCTTCGGAATATTTTCAAAAAAGTCCAGAGCTTCAGCAATACTCATTTCAAGGACTTCGGAAATATTTTTACCTTTATATTTAACTTCAAGAGTTTCTCTGTTATATCTTTGTCCCTTACATACGTTGCACTTTATATATACATCCGAAAGAAAATTCATTTCAATTCTGGTTAAACCGTCGCCTTTGCATGCTTCGCATCTTCCGCCTTTTACGTTAAAACTGAATCTGCCGGGTTTATAACCTCTTACTTTAGCCTCCTGAGTATTGGCATATAGTTCTCTTATATATGTAAATACATCGGTATAGGTTGCGGGGTTTGATCTCGGAGTTCTTCCTATCGGGGATTGGTCTATACAAATAACTTTATCTATATTCTCAAAACCGTTTATTATGCCTACTCCCTGGGGTTTTGGTTTATTGCTGTTTAACTTGTGCAATGAATATTCGTATATTATATCCTGCATCAATGTTGATTTCCCGCTGCCGGAAACACCTGTAAGAGTCACAACTTTGCCAAGAGGAATTTTAACATCGATATTCTTTAAATTATTTTTATGTGCATTCTTCACTTCAAGAAAAAATCCGTTTCCTTCTCTGCGTTTTCTGGGTATCGGAATAATTTTCTCTCCGCTCAGATACTGCCCCGTCAATGATTTTTTAGTATTTATAATATCTTCCAGCGTGCCTTTGGCTATAATTTTCCCGCCGTTAATTCCTGCATATGGTCCTATATCTACAATATAGTCGGCGCTTCTTATTGTGTCTTCATCATGTTCAACAACAATTAATGTATTTCCGAGATTTCGCAAACGTATAAGTGTTTTAATAAGCATATCATTATTATATTGATGCAGGCCGATTGAAGGTTCATCAAGTACATATAATACCCCCGAAAGACCGCTCCCTATTTGAGTGGCAAGCCTTATTCGCTGAGCCTCGCCGCCAGAAAGTGTACCTGACATTCTTGCTAAATTCAAATAACCTAACCCGACATCCAGCATAAATTTTAATCTGGCGCGAATTTCTTCAAGAATTTGTTTCGCTATTGTTAATTTATAATCATCAAGCTCAAGATACAGGTCAGAAAAAAACTTATAAGCTTCCTTTATGGAAAGACAGGTTACTTCATATATATTTTTACCGGCAATTGTAACGGCAAGCGGAAATGGTTTTAGTCTTGCGCCTTTGCAATCATTACATGGTATCTGTGACATATATTCCTGTATGTAATCTCTTGTTTCTTCGGAAGTTGTTTCATTATACTTACTCATAAAATAAGGTATTACACCTGTAAACGGACGCAATTGTGTTATATATCTCGTACCGCCGAATTCTTTAAATCTTAACTTTACACATTCCTTGCCGCTTCCGTATAAAATTATATTTTGCGCTTCTTCACTTAAATTTTCAAACGGAGTATTCATATCGATATTAAAGTGATTAGCGACGGAAGTAAGAATATCGGTATAATAGGAATTCCCTGTTTTTGCCCACGGATATATTGCCCCTGCTTTTAGTGATTTTGTTCTGTCAGGGATTAAAAGATTAGGATCCATTTCGTAATGAGCGCCAAGACCTCCGCAGGTCGGGCATGCTCCGTATGGACTGTTAAAACTGAATATTCTCGGTGCAAGTTCTTCAAAACTTAAATTACAATTCGGGCAGGCAAGTTTTTCCGAAAATATCATTTCACTTCCGCCGATAACATCAACTATTAAAAGACCGTCTGCTTTTTCAAGTGCAATTTGCGCGCTGTCTGTAAGTCTTGATTTAGCACTTTCTTTTATAACAAGCCTGTCTACTACTACTTCTATTGTATGTTTTTGAGTCTTATTAAGCTCAATTTCATCTTCGTCCAAATTATAAATCTGTCCGTCAATTCTTACTCTGATAAAGCCTTCTTGTTTTAACTCTTCTATAAGGTTTATAAATTCGCCTTTTTTCCCTCTTATTACAGGCGCTATAATTTGAATTTTTGTACCTTCAGGGAGTGTATATATTTTATCTATAATTTCATCAATAGACTGCGGAGCAATTTCACAGCCGCATTCGGGGCAGTGAGGAATACCTACTCTTGCAAATAATAATCTTAAATAATCATAAATTTCCGTAACGGTTCCCACAGTAGAGCGCGGATTATTGCTTGTTGATTTCTGATCTATTGATATGGCAGGCGAAAGCCCTTCTATGCTTTCAACATCCGGTTTATCTAACTGTCCCAGAAATTGCCTTGCATAGTTAGAAAGACTTTCCACATATCGTCTTTGACCTTCGGCAAAAATTGTATCAAATGCCAGCGAGCTTTTACCCGAACCGGATATCCCCGTAAAAACAATTAATTCATTTTTCGGAAGTTCAAGGCTTACATTTTTTAAATTATGCTGATTTGCTTTTCTGATTATAATTTTATCATTCATAACAACAATATTATTGCACAAAATAAAATTGTCCCGAAGAAAATTTTAATCACGTTCCGGAGGGAATTTATCAGGATAGTATTTATCTTTTGGTTTTGACAATTCTGTCTATATCCCGCTCTTGAGCCTTCTTTGCCAGATCATCGCGCTTATCATACAGTTTTTTACCTTTTGCAAGCGCTATTTCAACTTTTGCCCATCCGTTTTCAAGATAAAGTTCAAGCGGCACTATTGCATATCCGTCTTTTTTTATTTTTCCGATTAATTTTTCTATTTCTCTTTTATTTAATAATAATTTTCTTGTCCGCTTTTCTTCATGGTTATATCGATTTCCCTGCTCATAAAGACTGATATGGCAGTTATAAAGAAAAACCTCAAAATCTTCTATTTTTACAAAACTGTCTTTTAAATTAACGGCGCCCTTTCTTACCGATTTTATTTCAGTACCTGTTAATACCATTCCTGCATTATATTTGTCAAAAATATGGTATTCGTGAAATGCTTTTCTGTTTGTTGTTATAATCTTTCTGCCCATAGAAAAATTATAACATCTTTATTTCATTTTTTATAACCCGCATATATAATTGAAATATTAATTTATTTCTTATTTTTGATGGATTTATTTGTTCTAAATCCCAAACTTTTAAATATTCGGTTATTTTTTTATACTTTGCCAAATTATCCTTTTGCCAGACAATAGCAGATAGAGAATATAAAATATAATCTTTGAAATAAATTTTATCAATTATCAATTTTCCTGCTTCCTTCTCCGGTCTTATATTATAGGAATATAAATCTGTTATACTTTTTAGCTTTTTTATTTCATCTAAGTCCGGATAATTTTTATTTTCTATATTCATTTCAGCTTAGTATTCTCATAATTCCAATCAGTATGATTTAATAAGAACTATCATTTCTAAACCTTTTTAAACGATTAAAATAATAGTCAACCTTACGCTCTTTTATAATTCTGCAAATTCTTTTCTCAGCTTTAACAAAATAAGGAATATCCATAATTCCGGTTGTTTCTTCATATTCTTTATAAAGTCTTATTAATATGTCTTTTAATATATAAATCTTTTCATATTTTGATAAGAACAAATTGTCCATAAAATCCTTAATCGTAAGAAAATTAGTTCTGGCTGACGATTTTTTTGCATATTTTTTTTCACAAAAATTAATAAGACGCAAGTGTCTTTCTTTCATACTTCCCACTCCTTATTTACTTTTGTAACTTCCGTTCAAGTAATATACCAAAAGTAGTGCAATAAAATGTAAATTGTAGTATAATACTATCAGTTGGAATTACAATATATTGTATCTTTTGAATATAATATTACAATATATTGTAAAATAATACAATATGTATTACATAATAATGTAACAAACATTAAGAGAAACTATTATGAGTATTGGACAAAGAATTAAAGAACTAAGAAAAATTTTGCATCTTTCGGCAGGTGATTTTGCAATAAAATTACAAATTCCGGTAAGAACAATAGGAAGCTACGAACGGGATGAGGTCCCGCCGGGTCCCAAATTCCTAAGTGCTCTTATTAAAAATTTTCAGGTTAATATAAACTGGCTTCTTTCAGGTAAAGGAACTATGTTTATTTCTAAGAGAACAGAACTTGAATTAAACTATATTGCAAAATTACAGGCAAAATTCAAAATGACGGAAAAAGAATTGTCCGGACTTCTTGATGTATTGGATTCCGAAGCCAGCAGAGATATGGTTTTGAAGTTCATAGAAATCAAAAAAGGCAACAAAGATGCATTAGACAGTCTTATATGTAATCTGCAGGGAATTCAGGCTATATATAATTAAACAAAAAATTATTCCGCATCAACCGGTTCTTTTAGAATTGACCGGACAGCTTCTTTTGCCTTTTCTTTTAAATTTTCGTTAATATCCGGTAAAGAAGAAAGCTGCCTTAAAACATCAACCGTTCTTCTGAATACTCTTACTATATCGCCTTCAGATGAATCTGTCTGTTTTGCTATATCTTCCCAGGGAGTTTCAAGTATCCACTGTTCAATAAGCGGAGAATAATAAGAATTTATATACATAGGTGTATTAATATCAAAATTACGCTGTTCTATAGCTATTCTTTTTCTTATTTCTTTAATCTTATTTAAAGCTTTTCTTGTATTTTTACTTACGGGTTGGTTTGGGTATACATCGCTTCTTAAATCCTCAGTAACAAGAGCACATACTACCGAAGCAAGTTCATACGGCTGAAGTTCATCTAAAATACCTTTCAATATTATTTCAGACAAAAACAATTCGTTTTCCGCTCTTATCATTGAACAGACAACACCCTTTTCTAAAGGCGTTTCATCTTTTAAATATCCGAATTTTTCTAATATCTCTTTATGCGCCAGAAATTTATTCCAGTATATATCTTTTTGATGTTCAATATTTTTGCATAAATCTTTATATCTTTTTTCATATCTGTTTATAATTTCAAGATTTTTTATGTGCTTTTTATAGCCGCGGCATATCTCACAATTATATTTTTGCATTAAATTTCTTATTTCTTTTGTTTTATTTGAATATTCATTAACTTCCGGCGCATTTTTCTGCCCTTTTTGTTTTGCCTGGCGCAAGAGAGTTTTTGTAAGTTTTCTAAACACAATAAATTTATCTTTTAATTTATTGAACTCAATAAAATCTTCATTTGTATGATTAAACGGGCATTTTTCCTGTTTCAATTTATTTATTGTTTTTTCATATTCCATCTGCTGTAAAATCATTGGTTTTAATCTGTCGGTAGAAGAGAAATAACCAAAACTTTTCAGAATTAATTCTTTTGCCTGTTCAAGCTCAAGATTTTGCAGAAGATTTAATACCATTGAATAACTTGGGGAAAATCTGCTCTCTAACGGATTTGCAGAACTTTTTACAAGCTCTGCCACTTCTTCAGGAGATTGGAACTGGGTTCCCATAACAACAACATTCCCGATTTTATCCATCCCGCGTCGTCCGGCACGGCCAGACATTTGAAGAAATTCATTTGCCGTTAACATGCGATGTCCGGAATCCGTTCTTTTGCTTATAGCAGATATTACGGTTGTTCTTGCGGGCATGTTAATTCCTGCGGCAAGTGTTTCCGTTGCAAATACAACCTTTATTAAACCTTTTTGAAACAGTCTTTCAACAAGAAGTTTCCACGCCGGCAATAATCCGGCATGATGAGAAGCTATTCCGTTATAAAGATATTCAAGATTTTTATTATTTTCCAAATATACATGGTCTTTTAAAAAATCATGTATTTCAAGCCTTATCTGTTTTGCTTCTTCCTGTGTTATTAAATTTAAGTCTGCACATTTTTCCATATTCTCATCACATTTTTTACGGGAAAAAGTAAAGAATATAGCAGGCAGCATATCTTTCTTTTTAAGCACGTTAATAACATTCTTTACGTTATTTTGTTTTTTTGCCTGACGTGAATACAAATTAACTTTTTTCTCAGGTTTTATTTTTTTATTTAATCTGCCTTCAGGCGTAAGCAAAGGAAGAATATCAAACGGCTTCGACGAATCAAAATAATAATGCCTTAAAGGTACGGGGCGAAAATCGGTATATATAAGTTCGGTTTGTGAATGCACTGTATTTATCCAGTCGCATAATTGTTTTGAGTTTGCTATTGTTGCGCTTAATGCAATAATTTGAATGTTAGAAGGGCAGTAAATGATACTTTCTTCCCAGACCGTCCCTCTTTGTTCATCATTCATATAATGCACTTCATCAAGTACAACATATTTAACACCGCGCAGATTATCTTTTAAAGCGCCGAAATTTGTATTATACAGCATATTTCTGAATACTTCCGTTGTCATAACAACAACAGGAGCTTCACGGTTTATGGAAGTGTCGCCGGTTAAAAGCCCTACATTTCCTTCACCGTATTTTTTGCCGAAATCATAAAATTTTTGATTGGAAAGAGCTTTTAAAGGTGTTGTATAAAATACTCTTGTATTTTCTTCAAGTGCTTTATGTATTGCATGCTCGGCAATACAGGTTTTTCCTGCACCCGTAGGCGCACATACAACTATACTCTTTGAGTTATCAATACACTCAACTGCTTCTTTCTGGAAATCATCAAGTTCAAAATCAAATTTATACAATTCTTATACCTGACTCATCATATGCTTATTATCATAATCAATTCTTCCTATAAGTTTATTCAAACGTTTTGCGACGTCCTTAAACATAGGAATATTTAAACTTTGTGCACCGTCAGAAGATGCATTTTCTGGGTCGTGATGAACCTCCATCATAACTCCGTTTGCTCCTACAATAAGACCCGCTTTTGCCATAGGCTCAATTAAATATCTTCTGCCCGTTCCATGACTCGGATCTACAATTACGGGAAGGTGAGAATATTTTTTAATAACAGGTATTGCCGCAATATCAAGAGTATTTCTTGTATAACTGTTATCAACCCCTTTTATACCGCGCTCGCATAATATAACTTTATCGTTTCCGTTATACATAATATGTTCTGCGGCAAGCAAAAATTCTCTTATTGTAGCTGCGGGACCTCTTTTTAGTATAACGGGTTTATTGCATTTGCCTACAGCTTTTAACAGTTTGAAGTTTTGCATATTTCTTGCGCCTATTTGAATTACATCCGCATAATTACAAACCAAATCAATATCCATAGTATCCATAAGCTCCGTTACAACAAGAAGCCCTGTTCTTTCTCTTGCAATAGCCAGATATTCAAGCGCTTTTTCCTCAAGTCCCTGAAAGTCGTAAGGTGATGTCCTCGGCTTAAACGCACCGCCCCTTAAGAAATGACAGCCCATTTCTTTTGCTGCATCGGCGACCCTTAATAAACCGTCTAAATCCTGTTCAACACAGCAAGGACCTACCATTAATACAGGTTTTTCAAGTCCTCCTATTCTTACTCCGTTTGAAAATTCAATAATTGTATCATCTTGTTTGCTTTCTCTTGACGCCAGTTTATATGGTTCTTGTATAAGTTTAACGCTTCTTACTCCTTCATAAGATTGGAAAGCATGCGGCTCTATAAGTCTTTTATCACCGATTGCGGCAATAACAGTCATTACATCGCCTTCATTTAGTACTATTTTAAAACCTTTGTTTCTTAATGCCTTTACAACTGTATCTATTTGTTCTCTTGTTGCAGAAGGTTCCATTATTATTATCATTTAATTTTCCTCTCTTATAAAAATACTTTGTTTTTTTCTTCTACCTGCGTTTTAAAAACCACTTCATTGTAAACGGATTTTTCAATAATAATATCGGATAATATAATCGAATTTTCTATTTTTACGTCATCGCCGACTTTAACATTATCCCACAAAATAGAATTTTTTATCAGGCTGTTTCTGCCGACAGAACAGTTATTTCCTATTATACATCTGCCTGAAATTCTGCTTGCAATATTTTTTGTAAAGTTGCTGCCTTCAATATATTCCGCATCCCTTGTTTTTATAACTTCGGGGGTAAATATTTTTATTTTATTTTGAATTAAATCCATATTTGACCGTTTATATTGCGATAACGAGCCTATATCCGACCAATATCCGTTCATTTTAAATGTGTTAATTTTCAAACCGCTTTTTAAAACGGATGGAAATACATTTTTTGCAAAATCATAAAAAGTATTTTCCGGAATAAAATCAAAAATCTTGTAATTAAAAATATAAATTCCGGTATTTGCAAGATTAGATTTTGCTTCTTCTATCGAAGGTTTTTCCTGAAAACTGTGAACAAAACCCTTATCATCAGGAACAATTATTCCGTATTTTGATACTTCCTGATGTTCAACCTCCTTCATCACAATAGTAGCTATTGCCTTAGATCTGATATGTGATAAATAAGCTTCTTCTATATTTAAATCAGTTAAACCGTCACCCGACATAACAATAAAATCTTTATCCTCATCAAAGAAAAACCGGCATTTTCTAAGTCCGCCCGCCGTACCTGACAGTTCTTTTTCCTTTATAAATTGCATATTAACATCAAAATTAGAATTCTTATAATGATTTTGTATATCTTCTGCTCTGTAATATGTATTTGCAATAATATTTTTAATATTAAACGATAATAAATGACCGACTAATATATCCATTGCCGGAATATTTGCCAGAGGTACCAGCGGTTTCGGTACAATACTGGACATAGGCTCCAACCTTGAGCCTACACCTGCCGCCATTATCATTGCTTTTTCTATCATACAATCCTTCCCGCCCGTAATAATCAAATTAAAAAGGGAAACGCTGACCGAAATTCTTCGGTATTTTTAGTTTTCCTTTTTTTACCTTCTGTTTTATATCCGAAAAGCCCTTCATCATTTTTCTCATCTGATCAAACTGTGAAATTATTTGATTTACTTCATGGATAGGAATTCCGCAGCCCGATGAAATTCTGCGTTTTCTTGATGTATTTATTAAAGAAGGATTTGCTCTCTCTTCCGGCGTCATGCTTGAAATAAATGATTCAATTCTTTTTAATTGTTTTTCGCCTTCTGAAGCTATTGTTTCCTTAGCATCACGATTAAGCCCAGGAATCGGAAGCATGCCGAGTATATTATCAATTGAACCGAACATTTTCATTTGTTTTTGCATATTCAGAAAATCATTATAGGAAAATTCAGCCTTGAGCATTTTCTTTTCAAATTCTTTAGCCTGCTTTTCATCAAAAACTTCCTGTGCTTTTTCCACAAGTGATACAATATCACCCATTCCGAGAATTCTGTCGGCCATCCTTGACGGATGAAAATCATTAAGTGCATCAAGTTTTTCGCCTGTTCCCGTCAGCTTAACAGGTTTCCCCGCAGCCTGAACAACACTCAATGCCGCACCGCCCCTTGAATCACCGTCAAGTTTTGTCAGAACAATTCCGGTAATATCAAGCTGGGTATTAAAGTTTTCCGCAACACTTACTGCCTGCTGCCCGAGCATTGAATCTATAACAAGCAGTTTTTCCTGAGGATTGAATGCTCTGTCTATCAGGATGAGTTCTGCCATCATCTCATTATCTATCTGGAGTCTTCCTGCCGTATCAATTATTACAACATTAAATCCGTTTGATTTTGCATATTCAATTGCGTCTGTTACAATCTTCTGTACATTTGTTGAACCTTCTAAAGTAAATACCGGCGTTTGAATTTGTTCGCCCAGTGTTTTCAACTGTAAAATTGCAGCCGGCCTGTATACATCGGCAGCAACAAGCAACGGATTTTTTCCTTCTTTTTTCAATTTAACGGCAAGTTTTGCGGCAGATGTTGTTTTACCCGATCCTTGAAGTCCTAACATCATTATAATTGAAGGATGTCCCGTCAGATTTAAAGGTGAGTTTTCATTTCCGAGTATTTTTACCAGCTCGTCATGAACTATTTTAACAAACTGCTGGGAAGGATTAACACCTTTTAAAACCTCTTCGCCTAGTGCCTTTTCTTTTAGAGAAGTCATAAAAATTTTAACAACTTTTAAGCTGACATCCGCATCAAGAAGTGCACGGCGAACCTCTCTTAATGCTTCTTGCATATTTTCTTCTGTCAAAGAGGCATTACCGGACGCTTTTCTTATAATTTCCTGCAGTTTATCCGAAAGATTATCAAACATAATAATAAAATTTTACTATAAAAATGTCCTTAAACGCCCTGTAATTAACAAATTGTTGCAGTTTGTAAAATACTTATTTCTATTTTTATTCTTTATCCTGTATCATTAATATATGAAAAATCAAAAAGTAAGATTAAATAAATATATAGCCTCTTGCGGATTTTGCTCCCGCCGAAAAGCGGATGAGTATATTGAAGCTGGGAAAGTAAAAGTTAACGGTGAAGTTATAACGGAACTTGGATTTATAATAAACACAAAAGATACGGTAGAAATTAATAACAAGACTGTTAAGCCTGAAGTTCATACATATATAAGATATTACAAACCGGCGGGATATATCACTACCATGAATGATGAAAAAGGCAGAAAAACAATATATGATATTCTGCCCGAAGAAGTTCGGCATTTAAAGCCTGTTGGCAGACTTGACAAAGATTCGACAGGACTTTTAATTCTTACAAATGACGGAGATTTTATAAATGAAATGGCTCATCCTGCCGTAAAAGTTCCGAAAATATACAGAGTTACAGCTCAAGGCAAATTGAATTTGAATGATTTAACCTTAATGGAAAAAGGAATAGAAATTGAAAAGGGGCAGATTGCATATGCATATGCGCATATAGTAGATTTTGAAAACAAAAATACAATTCTTGAAATAATGCTTTATCAGGGATTAAACAGACAAATAAGGAAAATGCTTGATTGTCTTGGACATCCTGTTATATCTTTAAAACGGTTAAGTATGGGACCTGTAGACTTGCAAGGCTTAAAAAAGGGACAGTTTAAATACCTTAAGCCAAAACAGGTTCAAGAAATAAGGAATTACCTAAAAAAATTAAAAAATAATACATAATAAATATTATTACTATAT